>JAISLK010000040.1 GCA_031290935.1 Prevotellaceae bacterium
GAAGCCGCCGCCTTGCTGGCTACCGACCATATACCGCTTATCAGTAATGGCCGCTATCCGGTAAAAATCAGTTATACCCTGCCGGGAGCGGAGCGCAAAATAACCTCCAGCGTAGAAAAGACTGTTTCCTTAACGCGGTGAGAAGAATTAAAAGAGAAGAATTAAGAATCAGCCAGGTAGCGTCAAGACGCAATGTCGCTGTGTCAAGACACAATGCCGTTTTATTTAGTTGATAGCGCATGGGACAATTCCTGATTCGTCATGCATCATGCATCATTCATCACTACATTTTTTGTATCTTTGTCCGGCTAAATGAATAAAAAAATGTTTCGACCACTTATTCTTGACCGTTATATCATCCGGAAATTCATAGGCGCCTACCTTTTGTCGCTGACGTTAATCGCTGTGGTGATAATCATTTTTGACATCAGCGAAAAGATACAGAGTTTCGTGGAAAAAGAAGCGCCACTGCGGGCGATAATCTTTGACTATTACCTGAATTTCATTCCCTATCTTGTGAACATGTTCAGTTCGCTGTTTGTATTTATCACCGTTATCCTGTTTACTTCGCAGATGGCGTCGCACAGTGAAATCATAGCTATCCTTTCCGGCGGCATGAGTTTCCGGCGGCTGATGTACCCGTATTTTATTTCGGCCAGTTTCATTTGTGCGCTCAGCCTGGCGTTGAATTTATTTGTTATCCCGCCGGCGAATGCCAAACGGTTGGCGTTTGAGGAACAGTACGTCGTTTCGCCGTTTTACAATTCCAACAGGAATATGCACTTTCAGGTAGATACCGGCACTTTTGTCTATATGGAATCTTTTGTTACGTGGAATAATACCGCCCAGCAATTTTCCATTGAAAAGTTTTCGGAGAACAAGTTACTGTCGAAGATTTCCGCCGGCAGTGCAAAATGGGACGAAGAAAAGCAGACATGGAAACTGTCAAACTATGTAAAACGCACGTTGCAAGAGCAGGGGGAAGTCATCGAACGCGGCGGGGAAATGGAAATGAGCATCAACTTGAATGCAGCGGATTTGAAACGCCGCCAGAATTTTACCGAATCCATGGACTATACGGAGTTGAATAAATACATTGCATTGCTGAAACAGCGCGGCGACAAGAGCATCAAGTATGCGCTCATACAAAAAAACACCCGTATAGCCGTACCCTTTTCCGCCTTTATCCTGACTTTAATTGGCGTGTCGCTTTCATCGCGCAAGGTGCGCGGTGGCATCGGGTTAAAAATCGGCATCGGGTTGGCGTTAAGTTTTTCGTATATCCTTTTCCTTCGTTTCAGCGAGATGTTTGTGCATGCCGGCTTCCTGCCGCCCGCCATCGCCTTGTGGGCGCCGAATGTTTTATATGCCATTGTCGCCATACTGCTTTACCGGATAGCGCCGAAATGAATTATGAATTAATTATGAAAAAAAATTTTACAATCCTGTTATTTCTTTTTGCGCAGGGTCTTTTTGCGCAATCGTTTCAAGCATATTTCGACACTGCGCGATTGCGGGTAGATTTGGTTTTTGCCGGCAATGCCGAACAGCAATCCGTTTATTTCGCCGGCCTGCATAAAGAGCCGCAATGGGGCGGTTCGCAAACAAACCTGATAGACCCGTTCGATTACGGCGAATATTGCTACAAAGTTTTTTCACCGGAGAACCGGCTGATTTTTTCACGCGGGTTCAGTTCGTTGTTTTATGAATGGCGTACGACGGAAGAAGCAAAAATCCTCTCGCGGGCGCATCCGTTCTCCTTGCTTTTGCCCATGCCGAAGCGCGAAATACGGCTGGAAATCTACGAACGCATAAAGAAAACAAATGAATGGCATTTATTGTTTGCAACAAAAATTCATCCGTCCGATAAACAAATCAGGGAGGATGCGCCGGCGCATTTTGCGGTAACGGCTTTATTGCATCACGGGCATCCGTCGCAGAAGGTAGATGTGGCGCTCCTTGCCGAAGGGTACACTGCCGGCGAAATGGAAAAATTCCGCGCTGATGCGGCGCGTTTGACCGGCCACCTGTTTGCCGTGGAGCCGTTCGCCTCGCACCGCAGCGATTTTAACATCTGGGCGGTGGAAGCGGTTTCGGAAGAATCCGGCCCCGATATTCCCCATGAAGGAATATGGAAAAATACCGCCGCCGGCGCCGGGTTCTATACCTTCGGCATCGACCGTTATTTAACGGCGCCCAGTCATACGCGGCTGTGCGAGCTGGCATGGAATACCCCCTACGATATACTCTATGTACTGGTGAATACCGGAAAGTATGGCGGCGGCGGCATTTATAATTTTTATGGATTAAGCATGTCCGGCCATCCGTTGGCGAAAGATGTTTTTCCGCATGAATTTGGACATACGTTTGCCGGACTGGCCGACGAATATTATACCTCCGAAGTAGCTTACCGGGATTTTTACGATTTTGAAACAGAGCCATGGGAGCCGAATTTAACAACATTGGTAGATTTTGCAAAAAAATGGCGCGATATGGTAAACAAAGACACGCCTGTTCCGACGCCCAATACCGCTATGTATGCCGATACGGTGGGGGTTTTTGAAGGCGGCGGTTACATCAGCAAGGGCGTTTTCCGCCCGGCTTTGGATTGTCGCATGAAAAGCAATACTACCAAAGGTTTTTGCCCTGTTTGCCGCCGCGCTATTGTGAAAATGATTGATGCGTATTGCAGGTAGCCTTTTGTGGTGCCCTAAATTTATTTTGAGTCTTCGCAATGGTAATTTCTTACACAGTATTGCTCTTTTCGGTTTTTATTTTGTATTTTTGTCCTATGAAAAAAATGCAAATATTTTTTCTTTTGTTTGTTTTACACGGAATATCCCCATTCGCGGGGGCGCAAACACTGCCGGAACCGCTCCGTAAAGCGGAGGCCTTGCGGCTGGATTACCAGTTCAAGGAAGCGGCGGCGATTTTTTCTACTATTGCCGAGCAAAGCCAGGATTCTGTGCTACGCCGGCAGGCCGCTCATCAATTACTGCTGTGCGAAAATGGGCAGGTCATGTTGCATTATATAGAAACGCCGGTGGTTACCGGGAAGAAAGTGGTGCCAACCAGTCAGTTTTTTAATTATTATACTATCGACCTTCCCGGCGAGTGGGCGGCGCTTCCGGCGAATTTGTTGCAGGCAAAGACGAACGACGCGCTCTCGCCTGTTTTTATTCCGGCAACGGACGCCGATATACTTTATATAGCTTCCCAAGCCACCGGCGATTGGGATATTTATGTGCTTCGCCGTATTGAAGGCGACCAATGGGCAACGCCGGAGCCGCTGGAAGCTATTAATACTACTTTCGACGAACGGTTTCCTTATATAACGCCCGACGGACAAACGCTGTATTTTGCATCGAACGGGCATTCGGGAATGGGCGGCTACGACCTGTTTAAAAGTACATTCAATACCGCCACGCAACAATGGGGTACGCCGGAAAACCTCGGCTTCCCCTATTCTTCCCCTTTCGACGATTGGTTGTTTGTGCCGAATACCAATTATACCGAAGCGCTGTTTACTTCGTCGCGCGAGCAGAAAGCCGATAGCCTCACTGTTTACCGCATCGCGCTGGAAGTAAACCCTACCAAGCAGCAGGGGCGTTCGACATTGCAAATTCAACAAATTGCCAAGCTGCAGCCGGTGAAAAATGAGCTGCAGACCGATGAAGACGTAACGCCCGAAGAAAATCCGAACGACCAGTATCAGGCGTTACACAGGATTTTGCACCAGCAACAAGTAAACGAATCATTGGTGCAAGACGATTTAACGTCTATCCGCACAATGTATGCATTGGTGGATGACCCGGCAGAGCGCGAAACAATACAGACAAAAATAAACGACTACGAAAATGAGTTGTTGCAAATGCAGGCAAGCATCCGGCAGACGATGGAACGTATCCGCAAAATTGAAGCCGGTTTATTGGAGCAGGGTATTACGCCCGAATTTGTACCTGCCGTTTCCGCACCGGCGTCCACGCTCACCGGGCCGGCACAGTCAATGCCGCGCCTCCTGTATTTTAAGCCCGCAACGGTATTTCCTGCCAAACATATTTTGCCGTCGCCGAAACAAACGGAAGAGGATGGGAAATATATTTTCAAAATCGAACAAACATCGCACGTGTTTACTAATCCGCCCGTAACCGCCGGGTTGGTTTATCGGATACAGATAGGCTCGTTCTCGCGTAAGTTGCCGCAAAAAGAACTGAAAGGGCTTTCGCCTGTATTCATACAGCAAGGAAAAAAATTATTCATTCATTATGCCGGGCAATTCAATACTTACGAGGAGGCGGATAATGCGCTGCCACGAGTTAAAAAGCAAGGTTTTTACGATGCGCTAATCATTGCGCTGATTGACGGGAAAAAAACGCCTATAAAAATAGCACGCGAATACGAAGAGACGCACAAGGTGCAATCGCCGCCACCAGTACAAGTACAATCGCAGTTGCCGCCGCAACCGCAACCGCCAACCGTTACGGCGCCTGCAAAGAACAATGAAGCCGCTTCTGCAAGCGCCGGCAAGGCAGTGTACAATGTACTGCTGGGCGAATATCCCGAAAAATTACCGCAGGAATTGCGGCAAGCCATACAGCAGCATACGAACAAAGACATCATAAGAAAATCGTCGAAAGAAAAAACAATGTATATTGTCGGCCCTTTCTCCGCCTTCACCGACGCGGAAAAGCTACAGGCGCAATTGAAAACAAAGGGATTTGAAGTAACTATTGAATAACCGGCCTGTTCCTTCTCCGGAATTCCGCACACAAAATAGCCGTGCTTGCCGCCACGTTCAACGACTCGGAAGTAACGGCGCCCGCAGGAAACGGCGGTATAAACAGCCGTTCGGAAACAGCGGCGGCGGCTTCGGGCGAAATGCCGTTCCCTTCGTTGCCTGCTACCACCACGCCGCCCGGCGTTAGTTGCTTCTGATAAATATTTTCGCCGTCTAAAAATGCGCCATACACGGCGGTTGATTGCTTTGCCTGTTGCAAAAATTCCGGCAGCTCCGTGTAATGTACCTTCACGCGGAATATCGCGCCCATCGTAGCTTGTACCACTTTCGGATTATAACAGTCTACCGTGCCGGGCGAGCAAACCAGGCGGCGGATACCGAACCAGTCGGCCACGCGGATGATAGCGCCCAAATTGCCCGGGTCTTGAATATTATCGAGCGCCAGCAACAACTCCTCCGGAGCAGGCAAGGACAATTTCGCCGCCGCCGGTTTTTCAACAACGGCCAGCACGGAAGGCGGCGTTTTCAACGCGCTCAACCGCGCCATAGTGGCGGCGTTCACTTGTTCGACAGAGCGCCCCGAGACAGGGAAACCCAACGGTTGGACAGTAATAATCCGGCGCGTAACAAATGCCGAGTAAACTAATTCTTCAACCATTTTCTTGCCTTCGACAATGAATAAACCGTATTCATCGCGGAATTTTTTCTGTGAAAGCGATTTTATCCGTTTAATTTCCGCAATGGTCATACGCATTATTACAACTTACGACTAAAGCACATTTAAGAGTTGTTCCTTGATTTTTTCAAGTTCGTCTTTCATCTGCACTACTATTTTTTGGATGCCGGCATGATTGGCTTTCGACCCGAGCGTATTTATTTCGCGCCCCATTTCCTGTGCAATGAAACACAGTTTGCGCCCCGGCGCTTCTTCGTTTTCTATGGTTTGGCAAAAATAATTGCAATGCTGTTGCAGGCGTATTTTTTCTTCGGTGATGTCGAACTTTTCTATGTAATAAATCAATTCCTGCTCAAAGCGGTTTTTGTCGTAATTGGCATTTTGCAACATGGTCGCCAAACTGTTTTCCATGCGTTGCCGCAATGTTTCCATCCGTTGCGGTTCATGGTTTCTCACTTCTTCGAGCAAATCGGCAATGGCTGTTACGTGCGTAAGGATATCGCTCTTCAAAGCCGTTCCTTCCTGCGCACGGAAACGGTCGAAGGTATCCAATACCTGTTGCAAACAGGCGAAAAGCGCCGTCCATTCTTCTTCCGGTATATCGGAGGCCGTTGGTTCCGTTAGCACATCGGGCATGCGTAAAATAATTTGCGCCACGCCGGCTTCCGCCGCCGACGAGCCGGCTTGCTTTAACAGGCCATCCAACCGCCGGTAGTATGCAAGAAACGCTGCATCGTTGATAGCTGCCAGGAGTGTGGCATCCTGCGAAACGGCAGTGATTTGCATCTCTAATTTGCCGCGCTGCACTATGCGAAATAATTCATTGCGCATGGCATTTTCTTTTTCGCGGTACCCGGCAGGGATTTTCAAATTCAGGTCTAATGTTTTGCTGTTGAGCGAACGCAACTCTATGGTGATTTTCTTTTGCCCGGCTAATTGTTCGGCTTTTCCGTAGCCCGTCATTGATTTTATCATATCTTTCGTAAAAAAGACCGCCTCTTTATGGAGGCAGCCTTTGCTTGGTTCTGAGCGGAAAACGAGACTCGAACTCGCGACCCTAACCTTGGCAAGGTTATGCTCTACCAACTGAGCTATTTCCGCATTTGGGAGTGCAAAGATAGGTAATTTTTTGAAATTGCAAAAATTTTTACTGACGGATATCGAAATTTTTTATTTCTATTTTTTCAGACTGCGACAGTGCGCCGGGATTACAGCCAGGTTCGCCTTCAGGAATGGAGCGGTTCAATTTTTGGTAGTGCACTACCCATTCTTCGAGAAATGCGCCGGTAGCAGGCGACTTAAAAGTCATCGGCGCTAATGTAAAAAACGGGACATGATTGTTGGCTGCTAAAAAAGCGTCATAAATCAACTCCGAGCAATAGTATTTCCCGTTGCCGTAGATATATTCGTCGTCGTATGGTTTGCCGATTTGCTGCAGGGCAAAAGCCACCGCAGCGGGAAGTAACGGCTTGTATTCGTCTTTTACCCGTCCGAGCGCAACCCTTGTGCCGCTCCGCAAGAATGTATCCACCGGCGTAAGTTGCACGCCTTTTCCGGCAGCTTCAATCACCCATAAGCGGCCACTGCTATCAGGGACAAGCATCGCCATGTGCGAAAAATTATAGCCGCCAGCGCCTTCTGTGACTGCTTCAATCGCGCCGCGCAAGCCGTCTTTACCCGATTGAAAGAGTAAATCGCCCGCTTGGAGCGCAGCTTCGCCGCTACGATTGCAAGCAAAAAGGCTGTATAATGACAGTATAAAGTAGAAATAACGCATCATTTTAACTTTTAGTTCTTAGCTCTTGGTTTAAAAAACCCGGCTGCGGTAGTTTCCGCATCAGGTTCATAATGTCTTTTTGCCGTTGCAGCAAATAGGTGGTAGGTTTCCTGGGGTTGCGGCGCAAGGGGTTTGGCAGGCATACCGCTAACATGGCGGCTTCTGCCGCCGTGAGTTTCGCCGCCGGTTTTTTATAATAAAATTGCGCGGCGGCTTCCGCCCCGTACACGCCCTTGCCTATTTCCACTACATTTAAATAGATTTCCATGATGCGCCCCTTGCTCCAGAATAATTCTATCAACACGGTGTAGTAGGCTTCCAAACCCTTGCGCAGCCATGAGCGTTGCGGCCAAAGGAAAACATTTTTGGCGACCTGTTGCGTAATGGTGCTGGCGCCGCGTTTCTGTTTCCGTTGCTCATGGTTCCACGCGATATCCAGTTCTATCCAGTCAAACCCGTTGTGCTGTTCAAAGCGGTTGTCTTCCGAAGCAATCACCGCCTGCACCAGTTGCGGGGAGATTTTCTCCAGCGACACCCAGTTGTAACGTGTTTTCCAGGCCGTGTCGTTACGGTGTTCCCATGAGCGGATGCCCATCAACGGCGTGCGAAATACCGGCAGCCAGCATCCCGCTATTACCTGTAGTACCGGAAATATAAATACAACTGGCAGCACACACAGTAAATAAAATAACAGGCGGCGAACTATTTTTTTCATACTCGAAAAATAATACCGCAAAGATAAGTAAGAATCTTTGATTCTCGAAAAGGGGGAATGCGGCTTGCGATTTGCGACTAAGAAACGTTATTCATATTTTAGGATTTCGGCGTGGCCGCGGAGGGCGGCGAGGCCGTTGCCGGCTAAGGCGGCCATTTCGTCTTCGCCAGGGTATACGGATACCGGAGCGAGAAATTTTACTTTTTTCGTGATAGCTTCTACCATTAACGGATTCCAGGCAATGCCGCCAGTGATAAGGATGCCGTCTACATGGCCTTCCAGTACCGTCGCCATTTCGCCAATGAATTTTGCGATGTTGTAGGCCATTGCTTCGTGTATCAGCGCGGCGTGTTTGTCGCCCGAAGGCAGCAGTTCCTGTTCGATTTTCTGAAACTGGTTTACGCCCAAGTGCGCTACCATGCCGCCTTTTCCGGTAAGCATTTTTTTAATATCGAAAAAGGAATATTTCCCGCTAAAGCAAAGTTTGATTACCTGCAGCGCCGGCAAGGCGCCCGAGCGTTCCGGCGAGAAAGGGCCTTCGCCGTCTACCGCGTTGGTAACGTCAATGATTTTTCCCTGTTTGTGCGCGCCTACGGAAATGCCGCCGCCAAGGTGGGCGACAATTAGATTCATCTCTTCGTATTTTTTCCTGATGCTCCCGGCATGCGCTTTTGCGATGGCTTTTTGGTTCAGTGCATGGAACGCCGCCGTGCGCCGGAATAGCGGGTGTCCTGCTACGCGGGCGACTTCCTGCATTTCGTCTACTACTACCGGGTCGGCGATAAACGCATGGGCGCCGGGGATGAGTTTGGCGATGTCGTCGGCAATCAATGCGCCAAGGTTGCTGGCATGTTCGCCGTATTTGCAGGTCAGCAAATCGGCTTTCATTTTATCGTTTACTTCAAATACGCCCGAGGGGACAGGGTGCATCAACCCGCCGCGGCCGACGACAGCGTTAAATGCTTTTATCTCGTAGCCGGCTTCCTGCAAGACGTTCAGGATAGCTTTTTTCCGGAACCCGAGCTGTTCGGTAACAATTTTGTAGTCTTTCAAATCATCGGCGTCGTGTTGCAAATTTTTTTGAAAAACATTTTTCTCGTCTTCAAAAACGGCAATTTTTGTAGATGTGGATCCGGGGTTGATGGTTAATATTTTCATTTTAACTTTGTTTTTTAGCCTTGCTTATTCGACATGAGGGCGGCAAGGACGATGGAGTGTAATTTTGTTTCGGCAGTGTCGCCGCGGCTGGAAAGGACGCAGGGTACTTTTGCGCCTACTACTACGGCGGCAATGTGCGATTTCGGGCTTAGCTGGGTAATAGTTTTATAAAAGGTATTTGCGGCTTCTATGTTCGGGAATAATAAGCAGTCGGCGTCGCCGGCTACTTCGCCGGCTACTTTCTTAATATTTGCCGATTCTTTTGAAATGGCGACGTCCAGGGACAACGGCCCGTCCAGGAGGCAATTCGGGAGTTGCCTGCGGTCGGCCATTTTCGAGAGTATCGCGCCGTCCACGCAGGCTGGCATTGCCGGCAGCATTTGTTCGGTAGCGGCAACGACCGCTATTTTCGGGCGGGCAATGCCCAGGCGGCGGGCGGCGGCAACGAGGTACCCTACGATGACTGTTTTCTGGTGCAGGTCTGGCACGGGGATGACTGCAATGTCGCTTACGAGTAACAGTTTGTGGTAGTATTCATGCGCTACGAGGGTAATGTGGCTCAGTACGGCTTTCGGGGGCAGCAGTCCTTTTTCCTTATTCAGGATGGCGCGCATGTATTTGTCCGTGCTGCACAGGCCTTTCATCAGCAAATCGCCTTCGCCGGCATTAATCAGTTCCACCGATTTGGTTACGGCCGGCAGTTCTTCGGATACGGGCGTTATCTTGAAGATGGAGGGGTCAATGTGTTCTTCGGCGCATGTTTTTTCAATCAACTGGGGGCTGCCGACGAGGGTAACGTCCACCAGTCCTTTTTTCACGCCGGCGGCGGCGGCGGCGATAGAGTGAGGGTCAACGCCCCAGGCGACAATTAAACGTTTTTTTGGTAATGAGGTTACTTTTGTGTAAATAGCATCGAAGGATGTAAGCATAAGTATATTTTTTTTTAAAAACGGTTACAAAGTTATCTTTTTTTTCCGGGAATACAAAATAAAATTTAATTATGATTTGATAATGTGATGATTTATTAATTTAGTGATGTATTGCAACATCCGCAAGGCCTGCTTTGTGGAATCCCTGCTTCATTCTACGGTTAAATCGCAGTCAATGCTTAATTTTGCCCAAATCGGTATTCTCCGGGGTGGCGGAAGCCGGCGAGGAACCGGGCGGCAGTCATGGGCTGTTTGCCGGCGGGCTGGAGTTCGGTGATTTGGAGAAACCCGTTGAGGCAGGCGACTTTTAGGGTGTTGTTTTCTATGCGCAGCGTGCCGGGGGGGAGGGAGTGGGCAGTTGTTTCGGGCTTTGCCGCCAGTATTTTTACCGGGGTAGCCGGCGCGCCGGTGATATGCCGCAGTTCCGATACGGCGGCGGGGCGGGGGCTGAGGCCGCGTACGTGGTTGCAAATTGTTTCCGGGGGCTGGTTCCAGCGGATGGTGCGTGTTTCCGCGGTAATTTTCGGCGCTTCTTTCAATGGTATCCCCGGCGCAGGGGGCTGGGGGAGGGGGCTGGCATATCCGCCGGCAATGGCATCCACGGTTTTTACGACGAGGGCGGCGCCCATTTGCATCAGCCGGTCGTGGAGCTGCCCGGCATTTTCGTCGCCGGCAATCGGGGTGGCTTCGCTGTAGATAATATGCCCGGCGTCCATTTCCTTGTTAATAAAAAAGGTGGTTACGCCGGTTTCTTTTTCGCCGTTCATGAGGGCGCGATTGATGGGGGCTGCGCCACGGTATTGCGGGAGGAGGGAGGCGTGGAGGTTGACGGTTCCTTTTGGGGGCATCGTGAAGACTTCTTCCGGAAGCATGCGGAAGGCAACTACTACAAATAAAGCGGCATTCCATGCGCGGAGCTGTTGCAGGAACTGTTCGTCGCGCAGTTTTTCGGGTTGCGCCAAGGGCAAGTGGTTTGCCAGGGCGAAGTCTTTTACGGCCGGTGATTGCAGGCGCTGCCCGCGTCCGGCCGGCCGGTCGGGGGAAGTTACCACGCCGGCGATGGCGTAACCGCTTTCCAGCAAGGCTTTCAGGGGCGCTACGGCAAAGCCGGGCGTGCCCATGTAAACGATTTTAAGATTTAAAGATTCCAAGGTTTAAAGATTTCAAGGTTTTCTTTGCTTTGCGGAATAGTTCCTTGTATTTTTCTGCATTGAAGAGGGAGGAGTCGGTGGTTGCTTTATAGGTCAGGAAAATGCCTATCGGCAGCAGTACCATGCTGGATACCCAGGTGCCGAAGAGCGGGTCCCATGCGCCGTCGCGCGACAGTTTTTTTCCGCTGATGTCAATCACCCAGTAGATGATGAAGAAGAAGATGGATACTACGGCCGGCATCCCCAGCCCGCCCTTGCGGATGATGGCGCCGAGGGGCGCGCCGATGAAGAAGAATATTAAGCAGGCGAAGGAGAGGGTAAACTTGCGGTGCCATTCAATCGCCGCCCTCCTGCGGGGATAGTCGTCTTTTTCCTGCTCCGCCGCATAGTTGGCGATGAACAGGGCGTTCCTGTCAATTGTGCTGTACGCCTGCTGGGCGGCGCTTGCTTTTTTTTCCACCGGGAAGGTGCGGTAGAGCGAGTCGAAGTCAGCGGTGTAAATTTGTTTCGCGTGCAGGAGGGAGTCATATAAGTTATTATAGTTCGGGAGGTACCCGGGGGAGATAAACGTTTGTACAAACCGTTGGCTACCGGCGGCCAGCAGCGTTTCCAGGGAATCTTCCATGAACGAGAGCCGGCGGATGTTTTGCATTTGGGCTTCATCGCTGAAACGGGTGCCGTCGCTCCGCTGAAAATCGTATCCTTCCAGGGGTACCAGCACTTCCTGCCGGTCGAAATGGCGCCGCTGGAAAGGGTTGGCGGTATCTTTCGCCTGATTGTTTGCTTCGGTTTCTTCGTACGCATAGCCGTGGTAAAACTGGAAAATAATATGCTGCTTGTTTTCCGTCAACCGGATGTAACCGGAGTCGGCGAGGGTAACGGAGGTATTCCCTTTTTTCGACCGGTGGTCGTATAGCATAATATTATACATGATTCCGCTCTGCTCGTCCTGCCTGTCTACATACAGGCTCAAATCCTCAATGCCGTTATAGAATACGCCGGCAGGGATTTTTACCTCTTCCCGTTTATGTTTTATATCGAAGAGCAGGGTTTGGATTTGCAGGTTGGTGTAGGGTATTAAATTATTCGATACAAAGAACGCGCCGGCGCTGACTGTTATCGCCAGCGCCATCAGCGGCCGCATGATGCGTTGCAGTGAAATCCCGGTGGCTTTCATGGCAAGCAGTTCGTTATTTTCGCCCATGTTCCCCATCGTCATGATAGACGCCAGCAAGGTGGAAAGCGGCAACGCCAGAGGGATAAACGAGGCCGTGCCCCAGAAAACAAATTCTGCAATCACTACAGCAGAGAGGCCTTTGCCGATTAAATCGTCAATATACAGCCACAGGAACTGCAGCAGGAATACGAACAGCACGATGAAAAAAGTCAGCAGCATCGGGCCTGAGTAAGATTTCAAAGTAAAGCGGTCAAGGATTTTCATGTAATCTCCCGTTTGAAGTTGCAAAGGTACAAAAAAGGGTTTAAAAATGTTTCCCGGCGAATTGCATCAACGCCGTGTAGAGCTGTTGCAGCGGCAAGCCCATCACGTTAAAATACGACCCCTCGATGCGTTCAATGCCGACATATCCTATCCATTCCTGCGCGCCATACGCGCCGGCTTTGTCGTAAGGGCGGCAGCAGTCGATATAATACGCAATTTCTTCGTCCGACAGCGGGCGGAAGAAGACGGCAGTGTGCGCCGTAAAGGCATGCGTGCTCCTGGCGGTACGCAGGCAGACGCCCGTGAGGACGTCATGCCGGTTACCCGACAGCAGGCGCAGCATACGTTTGGCGTCGGCTTTCCCGGCGGGCTTCCCAAGCAACTGCCGCTGGCAAATAACAACGGTATCGGCGGTAATCAGCAGTTCGTCGCCGGTCAGGGGGCGGAAGGCTTCCGATTTCATGCGCGCGAGGTATTCCGGCGCGTCTTCCGGCGGCGTCCCGGCCGGGATAATTTCTTCCACTTCTCCGGAAAGCTCTACCGTAAACGGGATACCCAGCCCTTTCATTAATTCCCGCCGGCGCGGCGAACCGGAAGCAAGGATGATTTTCATTTTGATGTGATGATATGCTAATTCCTAATTCTTAATTCTACCTGGTATTTATTGCGGTCGCCGCCGGAGCGAGCAACCAGTTCGGCAATAAATCCGGTTAAAAACAGCTGCACGCCGATGATGATAGCCAGGATGGCAAGGTAGAACAGTGGCTGGTCGGTAACCGCACGGAAAAACTCGCCGCGGCTTTGCTCCACCAGTTTGGATATTATCAGCCACAAAGCAATGAAGCCGCCAATCATAAACATCAGCGTGCCGACCACGCCGAAGAAGTGCATGGGCCTTTTCCCGAATTTCCCTACTATTACTACGCTCATCAAGTCGAGGAAGCCATGTATAAAGCGCGACAGGCCGAACTTTGACCGTCCGTATTTCCGCGCATGGTGCACGACCACCTGTTCGCCGATGCGCGTAAATCCCGCCTGCTTCGCCAGCACCGGAATATAGCGGTGCATTTCGCCGTACACTTCGATGCTCTTCACTACTTTATTTTTGTAAGCTTTCAGGCCGCAGTTCATGTCATGCAACCGGATGCCGGTAATCAGGCGGGCGACGGCGTTGAAGATTTTTGACGGGATATTTTTCGCCAGCTTGCTGTCATACCGTTTCTTTTTCCAGCCGGACACGAGGTCGAAATTCTCTGTGGTAATTTTTTTATACAACGCCGGGATTTCATCGGGGCTGTCTTGCAGGTCGGCGTCCATCGTAATTACCACCTCGCCCTGCGCCGCCTCGAACCCGCAGAACAGCGCCGCCGACTTCCCGTAATTGCGGCGGAACCGGATGCCGTGGATATACGGCCGCTCTGCCGCCAATGTTTCAATAACGTTCCATGACCGGTCGCTGCTGCCATCGTCCACAAGGATAATTTCAAATGAATACTGGTGGTCGCGCATCACCCGCGCAATCCATTCGACCAACTCGGGAAGCGACGCCTCCTCGTTATACAGCGGAATAACGACCGAAACAGCTAACATCATTGCCGGTTAAAGATTCCCGTTGCCGGTAAACGGATTCGGATTCACTTTCCTCACAATCGCCGACGTGATGAGCGCAATAATCGCCGATATTAACAGGGTGCTGAAGATGGATGAGAGGAAATGCAGGACAGGATGCGACAGTTTGGAAGACACTTCCAAGGCCATATCTACCTGCGCCTGCGGCATCCCTGCATTTAATAAAGCTTCTTCCGTGAGCGCCAGTACGGTTTCCATATAACCCGGGTCGATGACGTATATGAGCAATAAGCTGAAAAGCGCGCCCAGTATGGCATATACTGCAGCCACCGTGATACTGAACCCGAATGCCTGCCCGTAGGAAATATACCCGCCGGCTTGTTTACGGTAAACAATCGCGCTCCAAACCAGCCCGCCAATCCATACTGTATAGGAAAGTAAAGAGAAAGCGGTATTTTGCCCGTAATAACCCAGCCGCCAATCCAGCAACGCCAGGATGATAAGCGCTAATCCGATAAAAAGCCCGTGTGTAGCGGCGCTTTGGAGAAAGGAATTTTTCATAATCGTTTATTTAAAAAATTTATTGGGCAAAGATATGAAAAATATTTGTATCTTTGCGCCCGGGTAAGTCTTGTACGATCTGCTCCTGTTGAACCCCTCCAGGGCCGGAAGGCAGCAAAGGTAAAATAGTTGTAGCGATGCGATGTAAGTAGCTTACCCTTTTTTAATGATGAATGATGAGTCATACGGGAATATTAGAGGCAGCAATACGGGCGTATTAGAGGCAGCAATACGGGCGTATGTTTGAGTTAAGAACTGAGAGTTAAGAACTGAGAGTTGGCTGGCGCCGGCAGCTCTTAACTCTTAGTTCTTAACTCTTAGTTCTTAACTCTTAGTTCTTAACTCTTAGTTCTTAACTCTTAGTTCTTAACTCTTAACTCTTAGTTCATGAAAGTAGCAGTGGGTTTATCGGGCGGTGTAGATTCAAGCGTGGCGGCGTTGCTGTTGAAGCGGCAGGGGCACGAGGTGACAGCCCTGTTTATGCAGAACTGGCATGATACTGCCGGTACGCTCCATGGCGATTGCGGATGGGAAGATGATAAAGCGATTGCGGAGCTGGTGGCAAAAAAGCTGGACATTCCCTTTCATTTCATTGACCTGAGCCGCGAATACCGCCAACGCGTCGTGGACTATATGTTTGCCGAATATGCGCGCGGGCGCACGCCCAATCCCGATGTACTGTGCAACCGCGAAATAAAATTCGATGTATTCCTCAAAACCGCATTAAACCTGGGGGCGGAAGCGGTGGCTACGGGACATTATGCCCGGATAGCCACGGTAGCGGGCAGTGCGCCCCCCTCATACGCCTTGCTCGCCGGGCTGGACGCGAACAAAGACCAGAGCTATTTTTTATGCCAGCTTTCGCAGGCGCAGCTGGAAAAATCGTTATTTCCCATCGGGCATTTATGCAAGCCCGAAGTGCGCCGGATGGCTGCCGAAGCGGGTTTGCCGACCGCCGGCAGGAAAGATTCGCAGGGTATCTGCTTTGTCGGGAAAATAGACTTACCGGTATTTCTGCAACAAAGACTGGCTCCCCGTACAGGCGCTATCATCGAGATTATGCCCGCTTTCCATGATAACCGGCCGGCCGCGGGAGGCCTGGAAGAACTTTGTGCGCCATACCGTTATCATCCCCGTTCGGGGAAAAAAATCGGCGAACATAACGGTGCGCACTGCTATACCGTTGGCCAGCGGAAAGGCCTGGGCATTGGGGGACGCGCGGAGCCGCTGTTTGTCCTCGCCGCCGACGCCGAAAACAATATCCTCTATGTCGGCGAAGGGCAGCGCCATCCGGGGCTGCTGCGCAAAGGCCTGCGAATAGCCGCCGCCGGCGTGCACTGGATACGCCCCGAACAGGCTGTGGCGGCGGGAACGTCCCGGCGCTGCCTTGCCCGTATCCGCTACCGCCAGCCCCTGCAGGCGGCTACGCTTTACCGGCGCGACGACGCTGTGTACATCCTCTTCGACGACATGCAGCGCGGCATCACTCCCGGGCAGTTCGCCGCCTGGTACGACGGCGAAGAACTGCTCGGCTCGGGAGTTATTTCGGAGTAAACCTTGACGACGGCTTTTTAATTATGAATTATGAGTTAAGAACTAAGAGTTAAGAACTAAGAGTTGGCTGGCGCCAGCCCGCATCATCACATCACCACATCATCACATCACCACATCATTCATCATATATCCAAAATGGCCGGGTACCGGTTATCCATGCAGCTTCGCTGTCGGCGAGCGCCTGGCGGAGTTCGCTGTCGGTAGCCTGTCCTTTCAGGTAATCCAGCAGGAGGGCATGGCCGGCGAGCAGTTCGACAGCTGTTTTGTCGTTGCCTTTTTCGTAGGCGCCTTCGCGCCAGGCAAAGCCTTTGAAGCCGGCGAGGAAACGCAGGATGCGCAGGCTGTGTAACAGCGAATGGTAGGGCTTCCCGGTCAGGTGCAGCTGGAACCCGTAACAAATATCGCCGCTGTACTTGTGGAACGTGGGAATGAAATGCAGCATCCGGAGCCGCGCTCCCTCGCTGTAGAGGGGATGTTGCGGGTCGTTCCAGGTATGGTAGCCGTGCGTGCGGTTGTATTCGTGCAATGGCTGGAGGAACGGCGCGCCGAAAATCTCGAACGGCCTGGTTGTACCGCGCCCTTCGCTCAGGTTAGTGCCTTCGAGCAGGCACTGCCCGCTATACACCAGACAGGTGCAGGCCGACGGAATATTCGGCGAGGGGTAAATGGCGCATGGCGTTTTTGCGTAAGTATTCCCTGCTCCCGGCAGCGCCAGCGGGGCGGCGTACTGCCGGTCGAGCGGGTAGGGGATAACGGTCAGCGGGAAGGTGGCGCCCTGCCGGTGGTGCAGGAAGCCGCACAGCTCGCCGAACGTTAATCCATGCCGGTGGGGCAGCCCTTCCACGCCGATGAATGACGCATATTCTTTGCTTATCGGAATGCCTTCAACCTGCCTGCCCGCAGGGTTCGGCCGGTCGAGGACATAGACTTCCGGTTCCAGGTGGTATTCCGTCAGGGAACGGAAGAGTTTTTCGACAGTGGATATAAACGTATAGTAGCGGCACCCCACGTCCTGCAGGTCGATGACGATAGCGTCGAGGCCGTTCAGCTTTTCCGGCGGCGCCGACAGCGAGGCTTCGCTGCTGCCATAGAGCGAAACAAAATCCACGCCGTCCAAATGCAGGCAGCGGTAGAAGTCCCCGGAGTGGAGGGCTTCCTGGTCCTGTAATTCTGCGAAAAGCCCGTGTTCGGGCATGAACAGGCGGTGCAGCCTGCCGCGCCGATACAACTGTTCAAAGAGGTAGCATCCTTCCGTGAAATCCCACGAGGTCTGGTTGCATAACAAGCCTACGCGCCCTGTGCATAACGCCTCGTCGGTGAGTTCGAGCAGTGGCTTACCGGCTATTTTCATCGTCGGACGGTTGGGCCAGCAGTTCGTCAATGACGCGCACCATTTCGGCAAATTCGGCCGGGTCGTAGAGGCGCGTGAGGAAAGCGATTTTGCCGTCGCGGTTGATGATGATATTCCGCGTTACGCCGGCGCCCTGCGCGGCATAGAGGTGGAACTTCCCGCCGCTTTCGTCCAGCGTCAGCGGATAGGTTACCCGGATGGATTCGGCAAATTCCTGTACGGTATCGGCCGGCTCTTTGTAATCGACGGCAATGAGCGCGAAGTCCAAATTTTCTTTGTGCTTCTGCCAGATATCGCGTTCGATGGAGGGCATTTCCTTGCGGCATACGCCGCACCAGCTGGCGGTGAATTGCAGCATCACTACTTTGCCCCGGTAATTGCTTAGCCGCTCCGTGCTGCCGTCCAGGTATTGAATCTGGAAGTCGGGCGCTTCATCGCCTGTTTTTACGATATAGCCGCGCGAGGCGTCTTCGGCGGGCGCGGTGCGGTTCTTGCAGGAGAACGCCACGCATGCAAGAAGAAATAATAAAACCGGAATCTTTTTCATTGTGTGTTATTTTTTATACAAAGATAATTGTTTTTTTCTCAATTCTTAATTTTCCCCGTATCCGAATAGTTTAAGTTTTTGCGGATCTTCGCGCCAGTGGGGATTGACTTTGACAAAAAGTTTCAGGTGGACGGTTTTTTCAAAAAAGGTTTCCATGTCTTTGCGGGCTTGTATGCCCACGCGTTTCAGGGCGGCGCCCCCGCGCCCGATGATAATTCCCTTTTGCGAGTCGCGCATCACATGGATAACCGCTTCGATATAGTATTGCTCGCCGGCTTCCTTGAATTGCGTTACCGTAACTTCCGTGCAGTAGGGAATTTCCTTGTCATAGTGTAAAAGGATTTTTTCACGGATAATTTCTGAAGCAAAGAAGCGCAAATTCCGGTCGGTAAACACCTCCTCGCTGTAATAGGCCGGGTTTTCGGGAAGCAGCGCTATCGTTTGTTTCAGGATATTGTCAATATTGAATTTTTCTTTTGCCGAAGCGGGAAAAATGAACGCTTCCGGCAAGGCTGCCCGCCAGTTTTCCACCATTGTCTCCAACTGTTCCGGCGTGGTCAAATCAATTTTGTTAATCACCAGTATCACGGGCGCCGTCAATCGCTGCAAGCGGGCGAGGAAATCGGCGTGTTTGTCGAATTTTTCCACCACGTCGGTTACATAGAGGATAATATCCGCATCGCCGATAGCGGCGTTCACAAAGCGCATCATGTTTTCCTGTAGCTGGTAGTGTGGCTGCAAAATGCCCGGCGTATCGGAAAACACCATCTGGAAACCGTCGCCGTTCACAATGCCCATGATACGGTGGCGCGTCGTCTGCGCCTTGGCCGTGATAATAGAGAGCTTCTCCCCTACAAGGGCATTCATCAAGGTCGATTTGCCTACATTCGGATTACCGATAATATTTATAAACCCGGAGCGCATAAAAACGAGGTATAAAGTATGAAGCATGAAGTATGAGCGCTGGCGCCAGCGCTCATACTTCACTCATAGGCGCCCATGCGGAGGGCGTTGATTTCTTTTTCGGAGAGGAAGCGCCATTGCCCGCGTTTCAGGTTTTTCTTGGTCAGCCCGGCGAAATAGACGCGGTCGAGCGCTTTCACCTGGTAGTTCAAGGCTTCAAACATGCGCCGCACTACGCGGTTGCGCCCGGAATGAATTTCCAGCCCGACGTCCGATTTTACGCCGTCCACATAAGCGATTTCCTCCACTTGCGCCAGCCCGTCTTCCAGCTCAATACCGTCAACGAGTTTGCGCAGGTCGGCTACTTTGACGTTGCGGTTGAGGCTGACCTGGTATATTTTCTTTTTGTTGTAGGAAGGGTGCGTCAATTGTTCGCACAGTGCGCCGTCGTTGGTGAGCAGCAACACGCCGGTGGTATTTTTATCCAGCCGCCCGACGGGGAAAATGCGTTGCGGGCATTTGTCGCCAATCAAATCCATCACGGTTTTGGAAGCATGCGGGTCGTCGGTGGTGGTTACAAAATCTTTCGGTTTATTCAACAACACATAGACTTTCATTTCGCCTTTGAGCCGTTCGCCATTGAAGCGAACATCGTCGCCGGGCATTACTTTTACGCCCAGTTCGGTTATCACCTGCCCGTTGACGGACACCAGCCCAGCAGTGATATATTCGTCGGCTTCGCGGCGCGAACAAATGCCGGAGTTGGCAATATATTTATTCAACCGGGTGGTTGTATTCGGGCTTTCCTCCACCGCTTTCACGGTTTTTTCCGGTTTCGGTTTGCCGGCATACGTTCTTTTGGACTTGTCAAAATCACGGCCGCCGCTGCGTTTGTAACCCGGCTTTTTATCGGATGCGTCATCGCGGCTCCGGTAGGGCTTGTCGGCGCTACTGCGGGAAAAGCGGGAAGGGCGCTGCTCGTCGTCATTTTTCCGGTAGCGCGGGCGGGCTGGCACGTCGTCGTCGCGGCGCAGGCGGCTCCGGTAGGGCTTGTCGGCGCTGCTGCGGGAAAAGCGGGAAGGACGCTGCTCGTCATCATTTTTCCGGTAGCGCGGGCGGGCGGGCGCGTCGTCGTCGCGGCGCGGCCTGCCGGAACGCGGGCGGCCTACTGTTTCTTTTTTGGCATAACGGGAATTGCTTGCGCCGTTACCGGTACGTTCCGGTGTCCGGCCGTACGATTTTTTAGGAGTTTTACTATTCATTTGATTTTTTAATTTGCTGCAAAGATAGGCATATTCCGGAAAATAGTTCAGCGGAAGCATTTATCTTCCGCCAGCAGGGGATGTTCGCCCACCGCCAACAGTTGCGGCAACTGGAATCCTTTGAATGCTACCTGTGCTTTTTGTTGCACCACGCGCATCACCAACGCTTCATCGAAGCCTTGCCGGACTAAGCTCTCCGGCGACAGTTGTTCTTCGACCAGTCCGTGCAGAATGCGGTCTAATATATCATAAGACGGCAGAGAATCGCTGTCTTTCTGCCCAGGGCGCAACTCTGCCGACGGTTCTTTTGTCAGCGTGTTTGGCGGAATAATGTGCCGGTGGCGGTTCACGTAACGCGCTACTTCATATACCTGGGTTTTGTATAAATCGCCGATGACCATGAGCGCGCCGATGAGGTCGCCGTAGAGGGTGCCATAGCCCATCGCCAGTTCGCTTTTATTGGAAGTGTTCAGCACTAAGCTGCCGTGCTTGTTGGAGGCTGCCATGAGCAATACTGCGCGAATCCGCGCCTGCAAATTTTCTTCCGTAACATCCGGCGTTTTATGCTGCCCGAATACCGGCGCCAGTTCTTTGATAAAAGCATTGTAAATGGATTCTACCGGCGTAACATGGCAGGTTATTCCCAAATTTTCCGCCAGTTGCACCGCATCGGTTACCGAATGCACGGTGGAATGCTGCGAGGGCATGATGAGCCCCGATACGTTGTCTGCGCCCAAAGCCTCTACGGCTAATGCCGCCACCAGCGACGAGTCTATACCGCCGGAAAGGCCGATAATCGCCGAACTTTTCCCGTTTTGCGAAAAAAACTTCGACAGCCCGCCAATCAATTTTTTGTGTATGGTTTCTGCTGTCATCATTACATTACAAAGCTCCCGCTGATGGATTGATAATTGTAGATTTTGTCCAATACGTCGGCAATAAGCTCCGCTACCGACAGTACTTTGATTTTTGATGTATCCACGCCCGGCGCGTTGCGCAAAGGAATGGTATCTGTTACTATCACTTCTTTCAACGCAGATTTGGCAATACGTTCGTAAGCCGGCCCCGACAGAATCGGGTGCGTAGCGATGGCGCGGACGCTCAATGCGCCTTTGTCCATCAGCATATCGGCGGCTTTCGCGAGGGTGCCGGCCGTATCCACCATATCATCCAGAATCACGATATGGCGGCCTTCCACTTCGCCGATAGCCGTCATCTCGCCTACAACATTGGCTTTTTCGCGCGATTTATGGCAAATAATCATGGGGCATTGCAGCAAGCGTGCATACGCGTTGGCGCGTTTGGCGCCGCCCATGTCCGGCGCGGCTATCGACAGGTTTTCCAGTTGCAGGTTTTTAATATACGGGAGGAAAATAGAACTGGAATACACATGGTCAACCGGCACGTCAAAGAACCCCTGTATCTGGTCAGCGTGCAAATCTATCGTCATCACACGGTCGCAGCCGGACGCCTGCATCAGATTGGCCACGAGTTTGGCGCCGATAGATACGCGCGGGCGGTCTTTGCGGTCTTGCCGCGCCCAGCCGAAATAAGGCGTTACTGCCACGACTTTATATGCCGAAGCGCGCCGCGCCGCATCAATCATCAGGAGCAATTCAAATAAATTATCCACCGGCGGAAAAGTGGACTGGACGATGAACACCGTGCAGCCGCGCACGCTTTCGTCAAAGGCCGGTTGAAATTCGCCGTCGCTAAATTCCGTTACCGACGATTTGCCCGGTTCAATGCCCAGCGCACCGGCAATACGCTGTGCCAGATAACGGGAACCGCGTCCCGAAAAAATCTTTATTTGATGTAATGAATGCATATAGGGGTTAAAATTTTTCGTAAAAGTACTATTTTCCGTCGAATTGTTAAAATAAAATTACAAATGATTTTAACTTTTCGGTTTGCTACTGTATGCGGGATGCAAGGAAGCGTATAAATCCCATTGGGCGATTAAAGATGGAAATGAGTGTAGTATATCCCATACTGCCTTAAAGAACGGAGCAAAACATTAAAGAATGGATTTAAAAAGCGTGCTGATTTCCTAATTAAAAACTGACTTTCCACTAAAATTGACCGCTTTCTGCTCGCAGCAGGGAGAAAGACGAAACGCCGGCAGATTGCTCTGCCGGCGTTTCGTCTTTAAACTGTTAAACTGTTAATTCTTCTTGGTGTTATTCGCAATGCAAGCCAGCGCCCGCGACAATTCGGCGGCATACCGGAATACAATTAGAATAAGGAAACCATAAAGAGGCGCCACCACAATACCGGCTGCACCCATGCCGAACAGCCCGCCCAATCCCAATGTGCTAAAAAGTTGCGCAACTACATCGGAGGGTAAAAACAGCCAGGATAGCAATGCCGATAGGCAGCCCACAATAGCTACGTAGCCTCCCAGCCATTCGCCAAAAGTTTGCATCAAATGTGCAAAAGCGGGAGTTACCACAAAATCATCTTTGTCGCCGGTCAGGTTAGATACTTTCGCCAGGCGGTTCCACCAAAGCAGTACACTAAACCACGCACCGACCACAATCACCAGCCACAGCAGAATCAGCCCGAAGATTTGTCCGGCGCTCAGGAGGCTAAACAATTCGCCACTTATCATCCAATACAGGATAATAAACGGTAAAAGCACATTAAATAGTGCAAACAGCCCGTATAACCAGGCGAATGGTTTACGGAAAATTTTGCCTGTGTCAATGTAGGCAAAAAAAGGGTCGAAAAAAGAAAGGAATTTTTTCATAATAATTAAAGGTTTGTTTTTTCCTACTCATAAGGCTTTTCGGTTCCGCCCCGTTTTTAATGGTTTCCGGCATCCATGATTGACAGTGCAAAGAAATGAAATTTTTTGGATATATATACAAAACAGGGTAAATAAGTTTTCAACAATTCAATTTTTGTTACAAACAATCCTATACGGGCAGTATTTACACTGTTTGTCATCAGCTGTTTGGGTTATCGGCCGGTTATTGTCAAAAAGCGCGGAGAGGGTTTGGGCAAAAGTGCCGGCAAGTTCTTCGGCATAGTCCGAAATAGTGGCTACTGCGCGTTTATTGCCTTTATCGTACAGGGAAAAATCGGCGGCTTCGCTGTAACTGTTGCGGAGGAAATAGAGCAACGGTGCCACCGGCTGTTTGGTTTCCCGGTGCATCATCATGGAATATAATAGAATTTGCAGCACGGCAGGGTGTTGTTTTTCCCCGAAAAGTTCTGCTATGCTTTCAAATTTATTATCAATAACGCCGGTCTTATAATCTACGACATACAGGGTATTTCCGCGCCGGTGCAGCCGGTCAATGACGCCTCCGAAAAGCAATTGGCGTGCTTGTCCGTTGGCGTAGAACGGAAACAGTTGCTTTACCTGCAATTCCATACCTTCGGGAATAAAAGGCGCCTGCTGCCGGTCAATGAACAGCAATTGCCGGACATACTTGTGCAAAATATCGCCGGCCATCAATAAATCGCCATTCTCAAAAAAGTCGGGTGGGAGGGTGTCCGACTGATAATAGGCCGCCGCGATAGCCTGCTTTACAATTTCTTCTATATTGTTTTTTGCATTCAGCAAGGCGTCCAGTTCCCGCGCTGTTACTTCTTTTTTTATCCATGGCGTATAAATAATTTCCATGGCTTTATGCAACAGGTTCCCGAACAGCCTGTTATCTACCTTTTCGGTAACTTCTTCCGGCTCTTTGATATGTTCAACATAGCGGAAATAAAAACGCAACGGGCAAGAAAGGTACGCGGTTAAGGCGGTGGGCGAAAATGACGGGCTGTTCGCCGGCAGCGTTTCTACCTCCGCATCCGGCGCATGCGCATACCGCGCTATGGCTTGCTGCGCCAATACCCACTGGGGGCTTCCGGGCGGCAGGATAATCGCTTCCTCGCCTCCTTTATGCGCTTGGGGAACAATATTTAATGTTTCTTCTTTTACCGGATGTCCGCTTTCCAGTTTCAATTGAAGGAGGTAGCGGCTGGCCTCGCCCGTGCGCGTACTTTCGGTTTTCGTACTGTAAACTAATTTAACATTTCGTGCCCGTTGCAACAGCCGGTAAAAATAATATGCCCACACCGCATCCTGATATTCCGGCGTCGGCAACCCGAACCCGCGACGCAAATTATAAGGAATAAACGATATATAATTTCCTGCACGGGGCAAAATCCCTTCATTGGCCGAAAGCACAACCAGGTTGTCGAAGTCAAGGACACGGGTTTCCAACAGTCCCATGACCTGTATGCCGGCTAAGGGTTCGCCGGTAAACGGGATGCGTTCGTTTTGCAGGATTTCCCGCAAAAGTTTGGCATAAAGTTTTATGGATATACCGAACCGGCTACCGTCAAGGGCGCTGGACAGCCTGTTTATTTGGCGTACAATATGCTGTATGTATCCCCGCAGCAAGGGGTCGGCTGCCCGTAACGGCTCATTTTGGCTTAAACGGTCCAGTAAGAATAGTAACCGGGCAGTTAACTCGCGATAATTGTCCAATGGCGCCAATAAATCAGAAAGAAATTGGTTGTCAGAAAAAAATGAATCAGGAACATAAATGTTATTATACAAAACCAGCTTGTTTCTTATATTATCCGTTTCTTTGCTTATCAGTTGTTTAATATATTGATGGGTAACGACCGCCAAAATATCTTTGTAATAGTACTTCGTTGCCGTTTCCGCAGGTTTGGCATGTGTAAAAAGTTGCCATAAAAGTTCCAGCAGGGCATAAACGCCGGTCTGCCGGAGCGGGTACCCCATAGTAATGTTAATTTCTTCGCTGACAGCCGGCAAAGTGTGGAGTAGGGGAGGGAGCAGCTGTTCGTCGGCCAGTACCACCGCGGTGCGTGCATCAGGCGAGGCCTGCATGCTTTTCAACAGTTGTGGCGTTACTTTCACCTGGGATATGTTGGAGGAGGTTGCCACTATCGTCAGTTGTTTTTCGGCAGCAAACGGCGAAAAGCCGGGGTCATATTCCGGCGGAGGGAAATGTTTGAGGTTATCGCGCAAAAAGTATCCGGCTTCCTGCTGCGCATTGTTTACATAGTAGGCGTCATAATCCCAATAAAAATCCGCCTGTAGCTGTGTTTGCAGGTAGCGGAAAAGTATTTTTTCACATTCATTCAAGGCATTGAAGCCGATAAATACATACCGCCCGGGCAATAAGCCGGCGGTATCCCCGGAGATGATTTTTTCGGCAAGGTGTCGGTAGACCATGCCTTCGTATGCCCTGTTTTGGGCAATGAGGCGTTCCCGGAAGCGTTGGTAAATGTCCGGCAAAGCGTCCCAAATAGCGATAAACGCTTCTTGCAGGCGGCTCTCGTTGCTGCCTGCAAAATGACTCCAGAATTGTTGGATATGCGCCACCTGCTCCGGCGTGAGAAAGCTGAAATCGCTTTCCATCGCTTTGCGTTCGCGCAGGTTGGTGAACAGCGCTGCCGCATTTGCCATGAACTTGTCGATTTGGTCAAAGTCATAGAGCATCGTTTCGCCCCAGTAATAGAAGCGGTCGAAAGGCTCGTCGATATGCCGTTCGGCGCAATAAACGCCGTAGAGTTCTACCAGCAGCGTGAAGTTATCCGGCACGCGCCACGGGGAGGTTTCCTTCACCAGTTCTTCAATGCTTCTGTACGCCGGCTGCCACAACGGCTTTTTCAGGATGCGTGACAGACGCTGCGCAAAAAACAGATGCGCCCGCCTGTTCGGAAAGACCAAGCACAACTCCGACAGTTTTTCGCCATACCGCTTATGCAGGCCTTCAGCTACCGTATCAAGGAAAGAAACCATAGTGCGAATATAGAATGAATAGATTACCTCTGTATCCACCACCGGGCGCGGAAGCGTTGGGCGATGCGGCGGATGGGGGCTGTGTAGCGGTCTATCTTTTCGGCATAAATATCGCTTATTTTTATCAGGATGCCGGTTTCTTCGACGCCGCCGAATTCGGTATTGATAGCGGTGCCGAAGACGCGCATCGACGGCGACAGGTTCATGTAGGAATTGATGAGCGGTGGGATATTTTCACCGAGGCTCCGTATTTCCCGCGACAGGATACGGTAATCTTCCTTGTAGTCGCTGCCGGTGAACAGCGATTGCATCTTGTCCATATTAAAATTGACTTCGAGCGGATGAATGGGTGTTACCAGTTTGTCGCTGTCTTCAAAATGTTTTTGGAGGAAATAAAGCAACATATTGCGGGCTTCCCGGTTGTAGGAAACATACATCGTTACTTTGCCGAAGAAATAGTTTACATCGGGATAGCGCAGCACCAGGGCTCCCAGGCCGTCCCACAAGTTATCGAGCGCATACAGCCCTTTGCTCCGCAGGCGGGTGCTTTGGTAGTTGGGCTGTACGAACGAACGCCCCAGTTCAATCGTCCGCGGCAGGTATTTGTTCGTAAACAGTTCGGAAAAATGGAACAACTCCGACGTCGCCATATCTTTTTCATTGCCTATCCCGGCGTGGATATAGCGGTAGCCGCCCAGGATTTCCCTTGCTTTCGGGTCCCATACGATAAGCTGTTTATAGGGGTTGGTTTCGCTTACGTCAAATTCGTCGATGTCCGCACGCTTGCCGGTGCCGCCGCCGGAGGCGCGGAACGAAATTTCGCGCAGGCGGCCTATTTCCTGCATCACGTTGGGCGAATCATGCGCCGTAACGACATACAGTTTGTTACCGCCGTTATTGGTATAACGGACAAATTTCTCGGTTGTCAATTCCGCTTTCAGAATCTGCTTGGATACAGGCTGGATTACTGGTTCCATGTCTTAATTTTTAATTCATATGCTTTTTCCCTCACCATTTGCGCCCAGTAGGCCGCCGGATGGCTTTTATCAAAGGTTTCATAAGGTATCGGCTGGCCGAAGTACAAATCGAACGTGCGCCCTTTCTGCTTGAAAAATTCATCGGGCAGATAAAACATTTCGATATTCAGTTTTATTCCCAACCATTTCCGGAGGTTCGACAGGCGGTAAAACCGGCTGGAATTACGCCCCTCAAAATATACCGGCACCACAGGGCGTTTGTACTGTATGGCTTTCTGGATAAAATTCGGTTTCCACGGCAAGTCGGCAATTTGGCCGTGAATGCGCCGCGAGCAAAGCCCGGCGGGGAAATACAGTATCTGCACATCCGAACGGTAGGCTTCGTCAATGCGCCGCGCATAGTCTGCCGGTTGCCGCCCGTGCTTGTTGACCGGCACAAACAGCGGCTCAAACGGCCGGAGGCAGAGCAGGAGGTCATTCACTATAAAACGGATGTCCCGGAACCGTGCGCCGATAGCGCTCATCAGTATCAGCCCGTCGAATGCGCCGAGCGGATGGTTCGACGCAAAAATATACCGCTGCCCTTCTTCCGGGATATTTTCCAGCCCGTGCGAATGATACCACGAGCGCCAGTGCCCTTTGATAACAGCGTCGTTGAACGCCAGCCCGCGCAGATGCCCGTAAGTATGCAGCACCTCGTTCACTTCGTCTTCGTGAATAACGCGCCGGATGTAGCGGAGCGCAAAGCGCGGCAGCCATTTCCGCAGCTGCGGGTTCCTGGCAAAGATGATTTTTTCTATGTCCACTGCTTTGGGGACTGGCAGCGGGTGTGCGACGGCAGGCGAATGGCTGGAAGGTTGCATAATGTATTCTGTCGCGACAAAGTTACATAAAATAATTAAGAGTTATGAATTATGAATTATGAATTATGAATTATGAATTATGAGTTATGAGCAATACGGGAATATTAGAGGCAGCAATACGGGCGTATTAGAGGCAGCAATACGGGCGTATTAGAGGCAGCAATACGGGCGTATGTTTGAGTTAAGAACTGAGAGTTAAGAACTAAGAGTTGGCTGGCGCCGGCAGCTCTTAACTCTTAACTCTTAGTTCTTAACTCTTAGTTCTTAACTCTTAGTTCTTAACTCTTAGTTCTTAACTCTTAGTTCTTAACTCTTAGTTCTTAACTCTTAGTTCTTAACTCTTAGTTCTTAA
>JAISLK010000041.1 GCA_031290935.1 Prevotellaceae bacterium
CCATCGACTTTGAAGAAGAAGACCGCGGGAAAACCTTCTGGTACGCCGTCCGCTGGGAAAACACCACCGGACTGAAAGGCCCCTGGAGCGAAATCAGGAGCGCGGTGATTCCGTAATGCACGTCATTGCGAACGGCGAGGTACGAGCCGTGAAGCAATCCATTTAATTATGAATTATTCACATTAATACATTATGAATATGAAATACATTTGTTTAACCCTTTGTATTATCTTCGTATGGATGCCGGTATACGGTCAGTATGAAGATGATGGTGACAGGGGTGCGCTTCAGATATCTTTCGGCTATATTCCCTCTCAGAAACTGTCTGTAAGTGATAAAAGTAACGCTATCACTTTCGACATTACCGGTTGGCCGATATTTGGATCAACAGGCGGAGATGAAGACGCTTTTCACTGTTTGTTTGGATTGGGAGCAGGATTGGGGATTCGCAGTTATAGAAAAATTCCAACGGATGCTTTATTGAATACGGATGACCCCTATCAGACAAGCGCTACACGTTTTGATGTTCACCTTGGGCCGGGTATTGGTTTCGGATATGGCAATGCGATTCATTGCTTTTTTTCTCCGCAGTTCGGTTTATGGTATGCCGGAATGTCAAATGGAGGCCCTAAAGTAAATGGTACGATTGCAATATCCGGCGATCTGATGATATATATGCTATCCTTCGGAGTTACTTATAGAATGTCTTCTCCACGATTGGTTTCAACCAACTGGAACATTGACAATCCGGAAAATGCTTATATTTTAATAAAACCGGCATTAGAATTTAGAATGGGAGTGTTTTTCTAAAATTAAAATCAATAAATAAAATGAAAAGAATTAATTTTTACTTAATGGCGGTAGCCATAACAATAACAGCTTTCGTGATGATGGGCTGTGGCAAAGACGACAAAAAGACGCCCGACCCCGGACAACTTTTTTATGAAGCTGACGACGCACCGCCTTATGCGGCCAGCGACACGGTATGGGTATTCGGTGAACAGGAGTGGAGTGATGCCATTCAAATTCCCGAATGTAATAAAACGAGTTTCTTGGATAGTGATGTGACTCCATCGTGTCGCAGTTATATCCACGAGGGTACATCGTATTACTATTATAATTGGCCGTACGCGAGTGTGAACGCCGCCACCTTGTGTCCATCGCCGTGGCGTCTCCCTTCCCAAGAGGACGTTGATACGCCTATGCCAAACAAAAATTATGGTACCATCGCGGCTTCGTGGGGCTATGGAGGCTGGGTTCACAGTATAACGAATGAAGTTAACGATGTCGCCTACGATATCAATTATTGGACATCTACAAAAGGTGCTTACGTTAATCATGCCGCCGGGGGTGGAAATTGGTTGGCTTGGAGCATTAACTTAACCAGGGATCGCGCTAACCGAAATCCGGATTTCTGGTTAAAAGCCGATGAATCACATGGCATGTGGGGATATCAAGTTCGTTGCGTACGCGACAGATAGGTGCGATTTAATTCATATTGGTACTGGACATCCGCACGAGCTTCCTGCTCGGATCACAGATACCTTACGTTTATTACCAATGATAGCTTTGGCTGCTGCTCCGGAAATAGTTCTATGCGCGCTCGTTGCGTCCGCACGCTATAGCACTAATTACATCAATACAGAAACCCTGACAAAGATTGGGTATTTGTCAGGGTTTTTGATTTACAACGCTTATTCTTTTTTCAACACCATTGCCGTGCGGCTGGGGATATAAAGCTGTAAAAAGTTTTTCCCGTTGTCCGTGAAAGTGAAATGCGGTACGCTGTCGTCCACGCGGGCGAAGCCGTCGAAGCAGGCGGCGTCGCTGTCGAGCAGCGTGAGGTATTTTCCCGCTTCGGCTTCAAACCGGTAATTGTCGAATGATTTCTGGGGGTTAAAATTAAATACGAATAGCCATTCGCCGCGTTTGAATATCAACACCTGGTCGGCAATGTGCCGGACAATGGCAAAAGGGCGGTATTCAAAGAAGGCGGCGGCTGCGCACAGGTGAATCATCGCGGCGTCGAAGGCTTTGAGGAAACGGTAACGCAGGTTGGTATCATCCGCCAAATGCCACTGGCGGCGGGCATACTGGTAGCTCCAGTTATTCCCTTCGCGGGGGAAATCTATCCATTCGGGGTGGCCGAATTCGTTGCCCATAAAGTTGAGGTAGCCGTCGCCGGCGGTGGATAGCGTGAGCAGGCGTATCATTTTATGTAATGCCATGCCGCGGTCAATAACGAGGTTCCGGCGAAATACATCCATCGCAAAGTACATTTCCTTATCGAGCAACCGGAAGATAATGGTTTTGTCGCCTACCATCGCCTGGTCGTGGCTTTCGGCATAGCTGATGGTATGCTCGTCGCGGCGTTTGTTGGTAAGTTCGTAAAATATGTCGCCTGCATGCCAGTGTTCGTCTTTTTTCCCGGTAATGGTTTTTATCCAGAAATCGGCTACGCCCATGCTCATGCGGAAATCAAATCCAAAGCCGCCGGCGGAAAGGGGTGCGGCAAGGCCGGGCATGCCGCTCACGTCTTCGGCAATGGTAAGCGCGTCGGGGCGCCACTGGTGGATGAGTTTATTGGCGAGCAAGAGGTAGGTAAGCGCATCTTCATCCTGCTGGCCGTCGTAATAGAGGGTATAATCCGTAAAATCCCGGCCGATGCCGTGGTCATTATAAATCATGCTGGTTACGCCGTCGAAGCGGAAGCCGTCGAAACGAAATTCCGAGAGCCAGTACTTGCAGTTCGAGAGCAGGAAATGGATAACGCCGTTGCTGCCGTAGTTAAAGCATCGCGAATCCCATACCGGGTGTTCGCCTTTTGCGCCGCTGTGGAAATACTGGTATTCCGTGCCGTCGAAGCGGCTTAGGCCTTCCAGTTCATTTTTTACGGCATGCGAATGCACGATGTCGAGCAGCACCGCTATGTTATGCCTGTGGGCTTCGTCAATCAGGCGTTTCAGGGCGTCGGGCGTGCCGAAGCGCGAGCTTACGGCAAAAAAATTCGACACCTGGTAACCAAACGAGCCATAATACGGGTGCTCCTGGATGGCCATTAACTGGAGGGTATTGTAGCCCAGCGCCACGATGCGCGGCAATATGTTTTCGCGGAACTCGTCAAACGTGGCGATGCGCCCTTCTTCGCCGCTCATTCCGATGTGCGCTTCGTATATCAAGGGGTATTGCACGCGCGGGGGCGAAGGGTATTTCCATTTGTAGGCTTTCGGGGGTTGCCAAACCTGCGCCGAGAATATTTTCGTACGCTCGTCCTGCACCGCCCGCGTAACGTACGAAGGCAAGCGTTCGCCATGCCCGCCGCGCCATTCTACTAACAGTTTGTACAAATCCAAATGTTTTAAAGTTTTTTCCGGTAATGAAATCTCCCAATTCCCGTTGCCGGTAGCGTGCAGGGCGAAAGCGGACTTTTTCTTCCATCCGTTGAAATCGCCCAGTAAATAAACGGCAATAGCATTGGGCGCCCATTCGCGGAAAACCCAGCCTTTGCGCGTGCGGTGCAGTCCATAAAATAAATGCCCGTTGGCGGCGTCGCTCAACGCAGCGTGCTCCCCGCAGAATTCCCGTTCCTTCTGCGCTGCCTGTTCCCGGCGTTTTTCGATAACTTTCCGAAAAGGTTCAAGGTACACATCGGTTTCCCATATTTTCAAATCATGCATAGCCGGTTTATTTATTCATTTAGCTCAAAGATACGAATTTTTTAGTTAAAACATAGGATATAGATGTATGAGGTAGAATAGTAAAAAATCATTATCTTTGCGCCGGATTTAATATATATATAACAGATGAATATTTTCAAAGGCATTTCTTCCCTTTCTCTCTTATGGCGCGGGGCGGCGGCCTGTTGCCTGCTGGCGGCCTGCGGGGACAAAGAGGATACAGTCGCTTCTTCCGGTATTGCAAGCATGCAGGGCGCCATTAGCGCCAATATGCACGATTATGCCGTGAGGGGCACAACGATTTTCCTGAAAGCCGAAGGCATCACTGCGCCGGCAGAAGATAAAATCACTTACCTGTGGAGCATTACCGACGCCGGGGCGTCTTACGTTTGGGGGCAGGTTGTCAAATACCAATTCCCGGGCGGCGGCCATTCCGTGTCCGTTACCCTCTCGGGTACGGCCGACGGTTATTACAGCGCCGCCACGACCAAGGCCATTACGCTTATTGAAGATTCTTTCGCAGCTACGCTGGGCGGGATTGATGCAGGAACTGCCTTTACCGACGCGCGCGACGGGCAAACATACCGGTATGCGTCCATCGGGGGGTACGACTGGATGTCGCAAAACCTGAACTGGAAAGGCGCCGGAAGGAGTTATAAAAATGAACCGGAATATGATATTGTCTTCGGGCGGCTGTATTCGTGGGAAGAAGCAACGACCGCGACCCTCTGCCCGGCAGGCTGGCAGTTGCCCGATACGGCGGCATGGAACGATTTGGGAAAATCGTTGAATAACGGCGTTCCCGTTACTTTTGAGAGTTACTGGCCGAAACTGGGGAGCTATGCATCAGCCAATGCCGTGATTCATGAAAAAAAGTTATGGCCGTATGACCCTAATAATACGAAGGAAAATACCATGGGGTGGAATGCCTTGCCTGCGGGGGAATTTTCGGGCGGCATCTTTTCCGGCAACGGGCGCTACGGCCACTGGTGGAGCGCGACGCCGTCGGATAAACCGGACTACGCTTATGCGCGGTATATTATCTATAATAATGCGTCTTTCTATTTTGTGGACAGGCATAATCAATCCCACCTTTCTGTGCGCTGCGTAAGAGTTAAAAACTAAGAGTTAAGAGTGGCTGGCGGCGGCGGCCGCTTAATTACGTAATCCCTTCATACGGCAAGTTCAAACCGTAATGGCAAAAAAAATTTGCAGATAAAAAATACTTTACTATATTTGTAGTATTGTAACGCTCTTTAAAATATTGAAAAGGCATATTGGAAAATATGTCGGCTTTTTTCTATTAACAAATTTCGACACTTGTAACACAAAAGAAAAAGCAACATCCGCAAAGGAAAACGTGGGCTTTTATTTATTTTTGTGTAGGTCGTCGAAAACCTGTTAGTAGATAAGTTTAGTTCACGTTTCTGTTTTTTTTATTTTACAAAAAACATGAAATCATGAAAAATGGCAGCGAATAAAAAATCGTAGCGAGGGGTTGTTTTATAGAAAAGTTTGTGTTTGGAAACAACCCCAAAGCTGCAAAAAATAAAAATAATTTAAAAATTAAATGTTATGAAAAAAATTTTCTTTCTTTTCGCAATGCTGGTAAGCGTTACAGCAAGCGCACAAACGTTGGACATCAAAATCACCACCATTGATTACGCAAAAAAAGTCGCTACTTGCGATATATCGTGGACAGGGCGCGATGCTACGCACTTGTCCGATGTATGGGTATTTGTGGATTACGTCGAAATATCCGGCGACGCGCTTGCCGGCAGCTGGACGCCGGCGGCGGTTACCGGCGCTACCGTAACCCAAAATACTACCGGCAATGCTACTGTTGCTACGGTATCCGGAAATACGCGCGGCGTGTGGATTAAAAGCGTTACTTCCGGCGCTAATTTTACCGGGCAAATGGCATTACAGTTAAACGGCGTTCCCGCAAAATTCAACGCCTGCGCGTATGCCAGCGACTACCCGCCGAATGCCGCCATAACAACTGCAGGGTATCAATTAAAAGGCTCTCCCCCGTTTACTATTACCTATAATAATAGCAGTTCTACGATTACTGCTAACAAAACATTTGCCTTGGGGTGTATCAACGTCCTTACCGATGCTACCGGATGCCCCGGCCTGGTTGAAGCATTGTCCGCACCAACCGGCAGCGTCAACGGCTCGCGCTGTAATGCCGGAACAGTACAAATCAGTGCGACGCCTCCGGCAGGATGCACCATTGACTGGTACACTACGGCGTCCGGGGCTGTAACAGTAGCAAATGGTACGGGCGTTACCACCTTAACGACGCCTTCCATTTCTACAACTACCAATTATTACGCAGCTTCGCGTCATCTTATTACAGGCTGTGTTTCGTCTTCCCGCAGAACAGTAACCGCCACTGTAATGACTGGTAGCGGGCGAGATGCAGCGCCAAATTCCTGTGGATGCGCTTCGGGTTTAACTGTAGTAGGCGGTTATTGCAGGGATTTGGTCGCGGACAAAGCTAAGCCCATCACTTGTTATAGTAGCACAGGCGGTACTTTAGAAGTAAAATCTGCTGACGAGGGAAGGGTTAAATATGTTAACAGGAATATATGTCCAACAGGATGGCATGTGCCCAGCTTTGCCGAATTGCGATGCATATGGGCTGCGAGATCTTCGCTAAATCTTAACTTATCTTACCGTTACTGGTCATCCAGTACAACCGGATACGACACTGGTTGTTCTAGCGGCAGTAATATGAGCGTTTGTAGATATTTTTTATGCACACAAGAGGGCAACTGCGGCAATACCTGGGTTTATCAGGGAGATATGATATACTGTTGCGGTAATGGTTGTATTGCATATAATGGAGAGGGTTTCGTTCGTTGCGTTCGATAATTTACCATACAAACATATCATGCGTGGAGTGGGATTTTATTCTTCTATTGTTTTTCAATAACAAAAAATTTTATTTTGGAATATTTATGCGGCATTTAAAAAAATATTTTGCAGGTTTCAAAAAAAGTTATACCTTTGCACCCCGTTTTGAAAAATAAACAACACCGAAAGGACGTTCTTTGATAAGATTGATAAAAGACAACACTAAGAGTTTATTTAGGTAAAGGTATAAGAAAATACCTTCGTCATACCAAATAAAGTATGAAATAGTCGGGACAAGCAAACATATAAATTTTGATTTACCATGAAGAGTTTGATCCTGGCTCAGGATGAACGCTAGCGGCAGGCTTAACACATGCAAGTCGAGGGGCAGCGGGGATAGCAATATCTGCCGGCGACCGGCGCA
>JAISLK010000042.1 GCA_031290935.1 Prevotellaceae bacterium
GCGCAGGCCAGTCCGCGACGCTGACTGCTTCGGCTGCCGGTGCGGCGGCATACAGTCTGAACAGCGCAGACTGGCAATCGGCAAGCACTTTTAATATAACCCCGACGGCTACGACCAACTATACCCTGTACGCACGCTCGACGGCCGGCTGTACGGCTACCCTGCCCAATGCCGCGGCGGTTACGGTGAACAGCTTGCCCACCGGCCTTTTGCTGGCCGCCAGCCCTGCCGCCGTATGTGCAGGGCAGTCCTCCACGCTGACTGCTTCGGCTGCCGGCGCGGCGGCCTACAGTTTGAACGGTACAGACTGGCAATCGGCAAATACTTTTAATGTAACCCCGACGGCTACGACGAACTATACCTTATACGCACGCTCGGCAGCCGGCTGTACGGCGAGTCTGGCCAATGCCGCGGCGGTTACGGTGAACAGCTTGCCCGCCGGCCTTTCGCTGGCCGCCAGCCCTGCCGCCGTATGCGCAGGCCAGGCGGCGACGCTGACCGCTTCGGCTACCGGCGCCGAACTTTACAGCTTTGACGACGGCGCGACATGGCAACCCGGCGCCACGAAAGTAGTTACGCCTATAGCCACGACGAATTATACCCTGTACGTCCGCTCGGCAGCCGGCTGTACGGCTACCCTGCCCAATGCCGCGGCGGTTACGGTGAACAGCTTGCCCACCGGCCTTTCGCTGGCCGCCAGCCCTGCCGCTGTCTGCGCAGGGCAGTCCGCCACGCTGACCGCTTCGGCTGCCGGCGCGGCGGCCTACAGTCTGAACGGTACAGACTGGCAGCCGGCAAATACTTTTAATGTAACCCCGACGGTTACGACGAACTATACCTTATACGCACGCTCGGCAGCCGGCTGTACGGCCAGCCTGCCCAATGCCGCGGCGGTTACGGTGCACTCCCTGCCCGCCACGCCCACCAGCCCCGTCCCTGCCACGCGCTGCGGCGCGGGAAACGTGACGATAGGCGCTACCGCGCCCGGCGGCGTTGCCGTTGACTGGTATTCGGCAGCTTCCGGCGGCACGCCTTTTGCCACCGACGCCGCAACCATTACGGTGAGCGCGACCAACACCGCGTCGTATTACGCACAGGCAAGAAATACCTCCACCGGCTGTATCTCTGCCGCGCGGCTGGCAGTTACCGTTACAATTAACACCGCCGTGGCCCAGGCTACCATTTCCGGCAGTTCAAGCAACGCCTGCCCGGCTACCACCGTAGCGTTATACGCCACCGCCTCCGGCGCCACGACCTTTACGTGGTACAGGAACGGCTCGCAGGTGCAAAAGAGTACCAGCAGCGCCTACACCGCTTCCTCCGCGGGCTCCTACACGGTAAGGGGCGCTAACGCTAACTGTACCGGCGCCACGTCGAGCAGCAAAACGGTTGCTATAAATAGCTGCGCGAGCGTTACTGGTTGCAGTGGCTTAGAGGTACTGACCACCAACGTACAATACGACGGAATAGCAAACTGGACTAATGCTTCGAACGCCTGCGCAGGAATGGGTGGCCGCCTGCCGTCCGCTGGCGAAATGAACTGCATGTGCGAACATAAATCCAGCGTGCCCGGCGGACTGAGAAACGGCGCGCACTGGACCGCGTCAGGACCCAATTTCGACAGCATGTATGTAGTACATGTTTACGACGAATGCAGATACGAGTACTACGGCGGGAATAACTCTATACCCTATCGCTGCGTGAAGTAGGTGCTGGGATTAACAGGTGCTACTATATCGTAATTATCCACTAATGCACGGAGAAAACGAAGAGGAGGGAAAGGATGTAAAAACAACCACAAAGGTCGCGACCCGCCACCCGTCGCAAACAGGAAAGAGGACAAAAAATGAAAGATAAACCAACAATGGACGTATCTCTTCGACTGTGTCCTGGCGGTTTAGCCCGCCCGCCTGTATCGGGAGGTGCGATTCCATCGCACCTCCCGATGCGATTTGGTCGCACCTCCCGGTGCGATTCGGTCGCACCTCCCGGTACGATTCGGTCGCACCTCCCGGTGCGATTCGGTCGCACCTCCCGGTGCGATTCGGTCGCACCGCTTAGCAGCCTTAAATCTTTAAACAAGCCGCCGCCCGCACTTCGTGCGGGCGGCGGCCTGTTGTCCGCAGGACAACCATATCAATAGCAAAGACGAGCCCCCCGTATTGCCAATAGCCCGCAGGGCTTTCATGCCGGCGCTTTTTATGCATCCCCTACGGGGAATATGGAACAAGGGGTATGCCGTTTTTCTATTGATATGGTTGCCCTACGGGCAACCGGGCGGGCGGATGCCCGCCCCAGGGCTGGGCGGATGCCCGCCCCAGGGCTGGGCGGACGCCCGCCCCAAGGCTGGGCGGATGCCCGCCCCAAGGCTGGGCGGATGCCCGCCCCAAGGCTGAGCGGACGCCCGCTCCAAGGCTGAGCGGACGCCCGCTCCAAGGCTGAGCGGACGCCCGCCCGGCAGCCTGGAATCCTGAAATCCTCCCATCAAAAAAATTACTACCTTTGCACCTGCCTTTAAATAATAAATGATGGATAATACAGATTTGACTACGGGGCGGGGAACCGCCACTTCGGCGGAATCCGGGGAGGCTCCACGGGTATTAAATTTCCTCGAAGAAATTATTGAAGCCGACCTCGCGGCCGGGAAGCACCAGAGTATCCTCACTCGCTTCCCGCCGGAACCTAACGGCTACCTGCATGTAGGGCATGCCAAAAGTATTTGCCTGAACTTCGGGCTGGCGAAAAAATATGGCGGCAAAACCAACCTGCGCTTCGACGATACCAACCCGGCAAAGGAAGAGACCGAATATGTGGATGCTATCAAGGAAGATGTACGGTGGCTCGGTTTTGAATGGGCGAACGAATTTTATGCGTCCGATTATTTTGAACAGCTGTACGACTGGGCGTGCGCGCTTATCAGGAAAGGCCTCGCCTATGTGGACGACCAGACGCAGGAAGAAATCCGCCGGACGCGCGGCACGGTTACGCAGCCGGGCGTCAACAGCCCCTTCCGCCACCGCAGCGTGGAAGAGAACCTTGATTTGTTCGTCCGCATGCGCGCCGGCGAATTTCCCGACGGGGCGAAAGTCCTCCGCGCCAAGATTGATATGGCGCACCCGAACATGCTGATGCGCGACCCGCTCATGTACCGCATTATTCATACCGGCCACCACCGCACCGGCGACCGGTGGTGCATCTACCCGATGTACGACTATGCGCACGGCGAAAGCGATTCGATAGAAAATATCACCCACTCCATTTGCACGCTGGAATTCGACGTGCACCGTCCGCTGTATGACTGGTTCATTGAAAAGCTGGAAATATTCCCCTCCCGGCAATATGAATTCGCACGGCTCAACCTGACGTACACCGTGATGAGCAAACGCAAACTCCTGGAACTGGTAAAAAGCAAATGCGTCGCCGGCTGGGACGACCCGCGGATGCCGACGATTTGCGGGATGCGCCGGCGCGGTTACACGCCCGGGAGCATCCGCCTGTTTGCCGAAAAAGTAGGCGTCGCCAAACGCGATAACGTGATTGACCTCTCGCTGCTCGAATGGTGCGTGCGCGAAGATTTGAACAAACACGCCCACCGCTACATGGCAGTGCTCGACCCCCTGAAAGTGGTTATCACCAACTACCCCGAAGGGCAAACCGAAGAGGTGGACGCGGTGAATAACCCCGAAGACGAAAACGCCGGGAAACGCCGCGTACCGTTCAGCCGCGAAATATATATCGAGCGCGACGATTTTATGGAAAACCCGCCGAAGAAATATTTCCGGCTCTCGCCGGGCAATGAGGTGCGGTTGCGGTATGCCTATATCATCAAATGCGAAGAAGTGGTAAAAGACGCCGCCGGTAATATCACGGAACTGCGCTGCAGCTACGACCCCGAAACCCGCAGCGGCAGCGGCAGCGGCAGGCAGGTAAAGGGCACGATACACTGGGTGTCGGCGGCGCACGCCGCCCGCGCCGAAGTGCGCCTGTTTGACCGCCTGTTCACGGAAGCCCGCATGGACAATATCCCCGAATACAGGGATTATAAGGAGTTCATCAACGCCGGCTCGTTACGCACGGTAACGGCATTTATTGAACCGGCGCTGCAAAACCTGCCGCACCTGGCGCACGTGCAGTTCGAGCGGCTCGGCTATTTCACCGTTGATACGGACGCTGCGCCGGGCAGGCCGGTATTCAACCGCACCGTAACGCTGAAGGATACCTGGGCAAAAGTGGCGGGGAAATAAAAAGCAGTAATTTGTAACAGGATTACATGCCATGAATGTCGTAGAGCAAAACACAGGGAATATTGCCAAGCTTTGCGAGCAGCACAAAGTAAATAACATGTATGTATTCGGGTCCATCCTTACCGATAAATTTTCACCGGATAGCGATATTGATTGCTTGGTTAATTTCGGGCACGTTGATTTATTTCATTATTTTGACAACTACATAGCATTGAAAGAATCGTTGGAAACGCTCTTCCGGCGGCCGGTGGATTTGGTGGAAGAAAAAACCGTCAAAAATCCCGTCCTCCGCCGCTCTATTGAACGAAATAAAAAGTTGATTTATGGACGAACGAATCGAAAAATGGTTATTTGACATTCGCATAGCTATTGATGAAATCAACGGCTATTTTAAAGATGGTGAAAAAAATTTGCACTCTTTCAGCAAAACCAAATGTTAAAGCGAGCGATTGAACGCAATCTTGAAATTATCGGCGAAGCTGTTAACCGTATTCTAACAAAAGACCCAACTATATTCATAGAAAATGCACGCAAAATAGTTGGCTTACGAAATCAAGCTATTCATTCGTATGATAGCATTTCCGATGAAAACATTTGGGCTATTATCATCAACAATCTACCGGAGCTCAAAAAAGATATTGATAAATTAATTTGAGAAAAACTATTTCTCTTCCGCATCTGTCTTCTGCTGTTTCTTCCTTTTTTCCTTTCTTTCTTTCCTCCGTTCTTCCTGTAGCTGTTTCTTCGTAGCGACGTCGTACCCCATATAGGTATTGTACTGGGAGGCGGACAAGACTGCTTTCAATTCCCAGTTCCGCTCGGCAACCAGACGCAAAAAGTTTTCGCGATATTCGTCCGTAATTAATCCCTCCTGCCTCAGGCTTAATTCCTCTACCTTCCGGACATAGGTTAAATTGATTTCCGCTACTTTTTTCTTTTGCGTTTTGTTCAATTTTAATGTCTTGTCCATTTGACGGGTTAATTTTCCGGCACGCTGTTCCGGCGTATTGCCCGGCTGGGCTTGGACTGCCACACAAAGAAGCAGCGCGGCGGCAGTACATAAAGTGATAATTTTTTTCATTGCTTTATATCTGTTAAATTATTTATTCGGGTTAGCATACAAACATACGTCTTTCTCCGTAATCGTTTTCCCGCTGAGGATTATCAAGCGTTCTATCACGTTGCGGAATTCGCGGATATTTCCTGTCCAGGCTTGCTGTTGCAGTTGCTCCAGCGCCGCCGGCGTGATTTCCGGCGGATGGATGCCGGAATCATTACAGATTTGCGTAATAAAATGGGCGGCGAGCAGCGGAATATCTTCCTTGTGTTCGGACAATGCCGGCACGTGAATGATGATAACGCTTAAACGGTGATAAAGGTCTTCGCGGAACCTTCCCTGCGCAATTTCTTCCTGCAAATTCTTGTTGGTAGCCGCTATCACGCGCACATCCACACGGCTCTCCTTGTCGCCCCCCACGCGGGTGATTTTACTTTCCTGCAACACGCGCAAAACCTTTGCCTGCGCAGCCGCGCTCATATCGCCGATTTCGTCCAGGAACAAAGTGCCGCCGTCGGCCTGCTCAAACTTTCCTTTGTGCTGCTTTACGGCGGAAGTGAACGAACCTTTTTCATGCCCGAACAATTCGCTTTCGATGAGTTCTCCCGGAATGGCGGCGCAATTGACTTCCACGAATGCGCCTTCGCGGCGGTTACTTTTCTCATGCAGCCAGCGTGCGACCAATTCCTTGCCGGTGCCGTTTCCGCCCGTTATCAATACCCGTGCGTCGGTAGGCGCAACCCGGGCAATCATTTCCTTTATCTTCACAATCGCTTCCGACCGGCCGATGATTTCAGGGGTTTTGGTGATTTTCCGTTTCAGCGTCCTGGTTTCTTTCACCAGCCCGGTTTTCTCGGTAGCGTTGCGCACCGTGATAAGTACGCGGTTAAGGTCTAACGGTTTTTCGATAAAATCATAAGCGCCTTTCTTGATAGCCTCCACGGCCGTGTCAATAGTACCGTGCCCCGAAATCATCACCACCGGCAAATCGGGTTGCGAGGCCTGCAGGTTTTCCAGCGTTTCCAGGCCGTCCATGCCATCCATTTTGATATCGCAAAACACCATGTCGAAAGCGGTGCTTCCGGCGAGTTTCAACGCATCTTTGCCGTTCCCGGCGGTAACCACGTCGTACTTTTCGTATTCTAAAATATCCTTCAACGTATGGCGGATACTTTTTTCATCATCCACAATCAAAATCTTCATGGCATGAAAGTTTACGCATTTTTTTAGAAATTGCCCAACAAAGATACGTTATTTTAACGAAAAAGTTGTAAGTTTGTAAAGAAATAGAATTTGAACATGCGGAAAATTATTGTAGCTGTCGACGGGCATTCGTCCACCGGAAAAAGTACTTTCGCCAAAGCCATTGCGGCAAAACTGGGGTATGTCTATGTAGATACCGGCGCGATGTACCGTTCCGTTACGCTGTATGCATTGCAGCGCCAATGTATCAATGAACAGGGCGAGGTGTCGGAAAAAGCAATTGCAGCGCAACTGCCCGCTATCAACATCACTTTCCGCTACAATAAAGAGAAAGGCGCCAGCGATACCTACCTGAACGGGAAAAACGTGGAACAGGAAATTCGCGGCTTTCACGTATCGCAGTACGTGAGCCGCGTGAGCGCTATCCCCGAAGTGCGCGGGCGAATGGTTCACTTGCAGCGGGAAATGGGCGCGCATAAAGGCATTGTAATGGACGGCCGCGACATCGGCACGGTAGTTTTCCCGCAAGCCGAATTGAAAATTTACATGACGGCCGACCCGCAAGTCCGCGCCGAACGGCGATACAAAGAGATGAAAGAAAAAGGCTATAAAGTATCCATTGAAGAGATTCTCGAAAATGTAAAACACCGCGACTACGAAGACGAACACCGCGCCATAGCCCCCCTCCGCAAAGCGCCCGACGCCTTGCTGCTGGACAATAGCCGCCTCACGCCGGAACAGCAAATGGAGTGGTTCATGGAACAGTTTGCAAAAATTCGCCCTTAACGTATGACCATAGAGATTGACGATAAATCCGGCTTCTGCTACGGCGTTATCCGGGCGATTCAAACGGCCGAAAAGACGCTGGACGCCGGCGGCGAGCTCTTTTCATTAGGTGAAATCGTTCATAATGACAAAGAGCTGGAACGCTTGAAGCGAAAAGGGCTGCGCGTCGTCAGCCCTGACGGTTTAACCGCCCTGCAACATACAAAAATACTTATCCGCGCACATGGCGAACCGCCGGAAACTTACGCGGCAGCCCGGCAACAGCAACTCGGCATTATTGACTGCACCTGCCCGGTAGTGCTGAAATTGCAGCAACGCATCAAAGCGTGTTACGAAAAAATGACATTGCACCGGGGGCAATTAGTGATTTTCGGCAAGCGCGGGCATGCCGAAGTCAATGGATTGGTGGGGCAGGTAGGCGGCGACGCATTGGTGGTTGAAAACGAACAACAGCTCTCCGCCGTCGATTTTTCGCGCCCGGTATGCCTGTTTTCGCAAACAACCAAAAGCCCGCAGGAATTTGAACGTTTATGTGCGGCAATGAAAACGCGCATGCATGCCGGCGTTGCGCTGGAAACGCACAATACTATTTGCGGGCAGGTAGCCGGCCGCCAGCCGCATCTGGAAAACTTCGCGCACCGGCACGATGTGATTCTCTTTGTAAGCGGTCGCAAAAGCTCCAACGGCAAAGTATTATTTGACGCCTGCAAAGCCGCCAACCCGCGCAGTTACTTCGTCGAAGACGCCGGCGAACTGCAATCCCGCTGGTTCGTCGACTGCCGTTCCGTCGGCGTCTGCGGCGCTACCTCCACCCCAAAATGGCTGATGGAACAAGTGGCGGAGCGCATAAGTAAGAAGTAGAAATTAAGTATTACGGGTTACGGGTTACGGGTTGGGGCCTGCGTTTGAAAAAAAAATGTAACTTTGCGCCGTATAAACAAAAATCTGTGTAACCGGTAGCAACAAACCAATACCAACAGCCATGAAAAAAATATTCCTGATTATTGAGCGTGAATTTCTGACGCGCGTAAAGAAAAAATCCTTTATCATTACCACTATTCTTGTTCCGGCGCTGCTGGCCGGATTGATGATAGTGCCGTTTCTCATCCAGTCGGTAAAAGACGACCAGCAGAAAACGATTATTGTCATCGACCGGTCGGGCATGGCAGAAAAGGCATTGACGAATACCCAAAATACTGTTTTCCATTTCCGCCCCGGGGCGTCGCTGGATTCGTTAAAACAACAGTTCGAAAAAGAAGGATGGTATGCCATTGCTACCATCAGCCCGATGGATGCGGAAAAGCAGGTGTCCATAGGCATGTACGCTTTCCGGCAAATCAACATGGAGGTGCAAAAGCATGTGGAACGCAATATGGAAAAAGCCGTGGAACAGTATAAACTGGCCTCCTACCAAATTCCCGGGCTGGATACCATTTTGGCGTCCGTGAAAACAAAAATCCCCGTCAAAACCTTTGTCTGGGACGAAGACGGCAAAGAGAAAGCCACGCACACGGGCTTAAGCATGGGCATTTCCTACCTCTTCAGTCTTATGATATACATGTTCATCCTGATGTTCGGAAACATGGTGATGCGCGGGGTGATTGAAGAAAAAAACAACCGGATAATAGAAGTCATTGTATCCTCTGTGAAGCCGTTTCAACTGATGATGGGTAAAATTACCGGCGTGGCGTCCGTCGGGCTGTTGCAGTTTATCATCTGGATACTCCTGACACTGGTTTTAGCCGTTGCGGCGCAAAGCTTTTTTACCGTACCGGCGGCGGACGTCGCGCCGGCGATAGCGGGCAGCGCCGGCGTGGACGTAACAAAAACGCTGGAAGGGACGATTGCTGCGGATATTTTCGGCATGCTGGGGTCCGTCAATTTTGTGGCGCTTATCGCCGCTTTCCTGTTCTATTTCCTTTTTGGCTATTTCCTGTATGCCGCGCTGTTTGCGGCGGTCGGCTCGGCCGTGGAAAACGAAGCCGATACGCAGCAACTGACGATTCCGGTAACCATACCGCTTATCCTCGGCCTGTTCCTCATGATGCATACCTTTCGGTATCCCGACAGTTCACTTTCCTTCTGGGGGTCGATGATTCCGTTTACTTCCCCGATGGTCATGATGGCGCGGATGCCCTTTGGCGTGCCCTTTTGGGAAATCGCATTATCATTATCGTTATTGCTGTTGACGTTTATCGCGATTGTTTGGTTTGCCGGCAAAATTTACCGGGTCGGCATCCTGATGTACGGCAAAAAACCTACCCTCCGCGAAATATGGAAATGGGTTACCTATAAAAATTAATCAGCCAAACGAAATCCGCAGGCGCGGATTCCTTCCGGAAACCTCCGGGACGAAATCCGCAGGCGCGGATTCCTTCCGGAAACCTCCGAGACGAAATCCGCAGGCGCGGATTCCTTCCGGAAACCTCCGGGACGAAATCCGCAAGCGCGGATTCCTTCCGGAAACCTCCGGGACGAAATCCGCAGGCGCGGATTCCTTCCGGAAACCTCCGGGACGAAATCCGCAGGCGCGGATTCCTTCCGGAAACGTCCGGGACGAAATCCGCAGGCGCGGATTCCTTCCGGAAACCTCCGGGACGAAATCCGCAAGCGCGGATTCCTTCCGGAAACGTCCGGGACGAAATCCGCAGGCGCGGATTCCTTCCCGGAAGCGTCCGGGGCAGGATTACGGGTTGTTCACTGTTCACCGTTTCTAACAATGTCGTTCAGGAAATCATTGAAGGGTTTCATCAGCCGGTAATAGCCGGCGGCCTTTTTGGCAAAGGCGGCCGTGGTAATTTCCCTGTCGGTCAAAGCCGCCATGACGTAAAAATGTTTTAACTTCAAATAGTCCGCTGCGGGCGAATTTTTATCGAAGCCTGCGGGAACGCGCGTGAGCGCATCGTCGTCGCGTACAAGGTCTGTAAAAGCTTGCTTAAATTCCTTTTTAGCAATAATCTTTTTAAAAACATCAAAATCTTCGTCAACAGTGCGGCGCACGGTTTTCAAGAGGCCGGGCGGGGGCATGTAGAGGCCGCAGGAGACAAAGCTGTTCCCCGGTTCTACATGCAGGTAATACCCCGACAGCGGGCTGCGCGTGTTTCCTTCCGCATTCAGGATAACCCCGAAATTTTGTTTGTACAGCGATTTGTCGTGCGAGAAGCGCGTATCGCGGGCAATGCGGAACATCGACCTCCGTACGTCGTAGAATCCAATCGGGTCGAACCGGTTAATTTCCGCCAGCAATTGCGTGGCAACGTCTATTACATTTCCGCGGGCGGCAGCGTATTCCTCGCGGTGTTCGTGAAACCATTCCCGGCAGTTGTGCTGCGCAAGTTTTTTCAGGAATAATAAAGTATCCGGTTGTATCATGTCTGTAAAATTAGAAATTAACCGGACAAAGGTACAAAGAATAATGAATATACATTCATTTTAAAAATCTTTCGTACTTTTACAAAAAATAAAAATAGAAATGAACAGTATTTTAGGAATGGGCAATGCCCTGGTTGATATTTTAGTTACGCTGGACGATGAAGCCCTGTTAAAGGAATTCCGACTGCCCAGGGGCACTATGCAGCATGTGGACAGCGCCGTCAGCGCGGAGTTGTGGGAAACGGTGCGTTCGTCCCGCGTGCGCGTAGTCGCCGGCGGTTCGGCTTCGAATACGTTGACGGGCATTGCCGCCCTGGGGTTGCCCGCCGCATTTGTCGGGAAAACCGGCACCGACGAGCTGGGGCGGCTTTTTGCCGACGACCAGGCGTTGCACGGCGTTACATCGCACCTGCTCACAAGCCGGGCGCCCACCGGCCGCTGCATGGTATTTATCACGCCCGACACGGAGCGCACGATGGCGACCTTCCTGGGCGCAGCCATTGAACTGTCGCCCGAAGATATTCAACCGTCCATGTTTACCGGTTACACGTATTTTCATATAGAGGGGTACCTGGTGCAGGATCATGCGCTGATCCGGCGGGCGGTGGAGCTTGCCGGGGAGCAAAACCTCACGGTGTCCCTGGATTTGTCGAGCTACAATGTGGTGGAAGCAAACAAACAGTTTTTAGCGGACATCATCGAAAAGCAGGTGGACATTGTGTTTGCCAATGAAGCCGAAGCCGCCGCGTTCACCGGCTGCCGGCCGGCGGAAGCGGTGCGGGAATTGGGTAAATATTGCCGCATCGCCGTCGTGAAAGTCGGTAGCGGCGGTTCGCTGGTGCGCAGCGGCGACGAAGAATACCACCAACCTGCTTATCCCGCCAATGCCATCGACGCTACCGGCGCCGGCGACTTGTATGCCGCCGGTTTCCTGTATGCCCATGCTTGCGGGCAGCCCTTGCGGCAATGCGGGGACCTGGCGTCGCTGGCAGCGGCAAAAGTGGTAGAAGTCATTGGCCCGCGCATCGACATGGAAACATGGGGGCGCATTAAGAGCGGGGAATTAAGAATCAGGAATTGAGCAGGGCCATTCTGGCTTTCAGGGAGAGGTAAATAATGTCTCCGGACTGTACGGAAACGGTTACCGGCCATTCTCCGGGTTGCGGCGCAAAGGTGCAGTGTATTTCCAGTAAACGGCGCTCGCCGGGCAGGATGGTGCGGGAAAATTTACAGTTTTGTATGGCGGCAAAACGCACTTCTTTTTCCCACGCATACGCCATACATTCCTTAATCATCTGCAAAGTGAATACGCCCGGCACCACCGGCTGCCCGGGGAAGTGCCCGGCAAATACCGGATGCCCTTCATTAATCCGCACCACCGCCCGGAAAGCCGCAGCGTCTTTTGAAAACGCTTCTATGGTGAAAAATTGGTTGAGAAGCATAAAAGTTATGAGTTATGAGCGGCGGCGCCAGTCCAAATCTGTAAATCCGTCAATCTGTAAATTTGTAAATCCGTCAACCTTTCTACCCTTTTCCCTGCAGATGCACATCTTTTACGGCGCGGCCGGAGGGTTCGTTCATTTTGCGGAAAGATGCGTCCCATTCCAGCGCCACGGGCGTGCTGCAAGCCACCGACGGCACCGACGGCACGCATTGCGCCGCCGAATCGGACGGGAACAGCTCGGAATAAATAGCGCGGTAATAATATTCCTCCTTGTTTTGCGGCGGATGAATGGGGAAGCGTTCGGCGCAGGCCGCCATTTGCTCGTCGGTAACGGCGGCGGCGGTCATGGCGCGTAACGTGTCAATCCAGCCGTAGCCGACGCCGTCGGAGAACTGTTCTTTCTGCCGCCATGCCACGCTGGCCGGCAGGTAATCTTCAAAGGCTTTGCGCAGCACCCATTTTTCCATTTTCCCCTTGCCCGCCATTTTATCCTGCGGGTTCAGCCGCATGGCGACGTCCAGAAATTCTTTGTCCAGGAACGGCACGCGCCCTTCCACGCCCCACGAAGCAAGTGATTTGTTCGCGCGCAGGCAGTCGTAAAGGTGCAGCTTGCTTATTTTGCGGACGGTTTCCTTGTGAAATTCTTCCGCATTCGGCGCTTTGTGGAAATACAGGTAACCGCCAAAAACCTCGTCGGCGCCTTCGCCCGAGAGCACCATTTTTATGCCCATGGATTTAATAATACGCGACATTAAATACATGGGCGTACTCGCGCGAACGGTGGTTACGTCGTAGGTTTCGATATGGTAAATCACGTCGCGCAGGGCGTCCAGCCCTTCCTGTATCGTAAAATGTATTTCATGGTGCACCGAGCCGATATGCGCGGCCACGGTTTGCGCCGCTTTCAAGTCGGGCGACCCCTCCAGCCCGATAGCAAACGAGTGCAGCTGCGGCCACCACGCATCCTGCGTATTGCCGGATTCCACGCGTTTGGCGGCATATTTTTTCGCCACCGCCGAAATAATCGACGAATCCAGCCCGCCGGAAAGTAATACGCCGTAAGGCACATCGGTCATTAACTGCCGTTCTACGGCGGCTTCCAGCGCGTCGCGCAAAGCGCCGATATCGGTTACGTTGTCTTTTACATTCTCATAATTTTCCCAATCGCGCGTGTACCAACGCTTCGGTTGCCCGTCGGGGCTGTAATAATAATGCCCCGGCAGGAACTCTTCTATTTTCGTACAGTAGCCTTCGAGCGCCTTTAATTCCGAAGCCACGTAGTACGTCCCCGCCGCATCCCAGCCCTGGTAAAGGGGCACAATGCCGATGTGGTCGCGGGCAATCAGGTACGTATTCTTTTCCACGTCATACAGCGCAAAGGCAAATATCCCGTTCATATCTTCGAGGAAATGCGGCCCCTTTTCCCGGTACAGCGCGAGGATGACTTCACAGTCGGACTGCGTCAAAAATTCATACCTTCCGGCCATGCGCCGCCGGAGTTCCCGGTGGTTGTATATTTCGCCGTTCACCGCCAGCGCCAGCTTGCCGTCTTTGCTGTAGAGCGGCTGCCTGCCCGATTGCGGGTCAACAATCGCCAACCGTTCGTGCGCCAAAATAGCCTTTTCATTGGAAAAAACGCCCGACCAGTCGGGGCCGCGGTGGCGCACCAGCTTGGACATTTTCAATACCTGCGGGCGTAATTCTTCCTGTGTTTGCTTGATGTTAAAAGCGCCGACAATTCCACACATAATAGTAAGTTTTTAAATGAGGTTGCAAAAGTACGCAATTTATAAGGAATAACAAAAAAAATTGCCCTGTGAAAGCAGGGCAATTTCAGAAAAAGCTACCAACTAAAACCTGAATCCTACTTTAAACACCGGTTGTGCAAAAATAGCATAGTCTTGATTCTCTCCTGTCATGGCATCCAGGCCGGGTTGTGCAAAAAGCGCCAGGCCGGAATAGTAATAACTGAAGGGTTTTATTTCAAAACCAACGGTTAATCCAGGAAGCAGGCTGTATTCCACGCCGGCCACCGCCGACGCCGCCCAGCCGAATAATTGCCCGGTACGCGCGCCGGCGTCCCGTTTGTCGGCGTCCAAACTTGCGTCGTCGAAACCGGCATAGGTGCTTTGCGCAGACAGGCTGGCAAACTGGAACGTGCCTACAACGCCTGCATACGGGTGAATGCGGTCGTTGCCCACCGTAAAGTAATATTGTCCGCCTGCGTTCGCCACCACGCGCGTCTTCAACTGCGCGTCAATATTGACGTATTTCGGGAAAATAGTTACATCGGGTTCTGCTTTGGTGGCGTCCACCGCTTCGCGCCAGGGGGTGTTGTTGATGTACCCCGCTCCGCTCAATGACACGGCTATTTGATCGGTAATGAAATATTTCGCTTCAATACCTATCATATTTAGCAATGAATTGTTATTCGGGTCGCTCAGCGTCAGATAGGCCGGCAAACCGGTGTTCAGGCTGTTTCCTACAATAGCAGCATTCTGCGGGATTAGCAAAATACCGTCTGCCGAGTAGAAAAATCCTTTACCTAAGAGGAGGTTTACCTGAATATTCCCCGCTTTTGGCGCATAATCGCTTCCGGTGGCGGCGGCTTCCTGCGCGTGCAGGGAAAGCGACCATACCCCAAGTAAAACGAATAAGAGTATTTTTTTTGTCATAGTATCTTTATTTTAATTTTTTTATTTGCCTTTTGAAAAGCGTTTTTAAAAAAAACCGCCCGCACCTGCGGCGCAGGCGGTTTTTCACAAATAAAGTACTATTCGTCTTTCAATAACTCTTCCATTTGAGCTTCTACAATGGCAATAACGTTTTCCAAAGCGGCGATTTCACCTTTGATGGCGGCGATTTCCGCTTCTTTTTCTGCTACCAGTTTAATAAGCAGGTCGCTTTCTTGACCTTTTGCAAGGTAGTCAGCAAGCGCTTTGTTTGCGTTATTTACCTTCGCATATAACCCGGTGGGTGATACGCCCGGCGCGCCGATTTGGGTTTCCAGATCCGTTATCGCTGTCTTAATAATGGCAAGCGTACCGGTAGTAGCATTGGTCAATGCGTTATAAACATTCCCCAAGTTAGCGGCATGTGTGTTTGCCGTGTTATAGCGAGCCAATGCTTCCTGTACAACGATATAGGCAGCTTCACGAACTTTGAGTTGTGCATTTACTACTTCTACCTGTGCTGCTACTGCCGCTTCCGTTTCGGCTACCAGGGCACCGTATTCCGTTGCCAGGCCTTCGTAGTAAGCAATAGTGCGCTTCACCAGCGCCAGCACGGTCTTATAGTTTTCTATATAGAACGTATTCGCCTTGTTGGTCTTTAATGTAGTAAGAGCGGCATCTGCGGACGCCCAAGTTCCAAAGAGGGATGTACTATAATTGCTAAAAGATGGGCTCTTAGCTCCCGATGGTTCAGCCGGTTTTTTGGTATCATAAGGCAGGAAGTAATGGATATCGTCCAATGTATTGGCGCCATAAACATGCGTTGATTGATACAGTAACTGGCCTACCTGGCTATTCACGTAGTGCGTTGATGCAGCGCCGGCAGGTAGTGTAGTATTCCATGCTGTTTGAATGGTTCCAGAAGAAGTTACACTGCCATCAACTTTATCATATTCATAACCGTTTTCAATCTTAACGTTCGATTCTTCGAGGAGACGGTTTACAAGACTCACTTGTGCAGTCCAATCGCTGGCCAAATCGCTACCGCTAAAGGTTTGAGCAAAAAATGTAGAGGCGGTAAACGAAGCAGCGGTAAGTTCACTGTAAGCCGGCACATAATTAGCGGCATAACCGGTAGCAACTTTGCGGTCGAAATTGTAACGCGCTACATAGTAGTTTTTAATAGCTGAAAAATAAGCGTTTTGGTTTGCTGTCGTCAGGGTGCCGGGGCTTGCTGCAGCGACAGAATCTTCCGCCGCTTTTTTCCATTGAACCAATTGGTTTCTTAAAGCGGTTACGCTGTTATTCACTGCCGTTACGCCACCTTTGTAAGCGCTTTCTGCTGTTGCCCAAGCGGCTTTTCCAGCGGTCAACGCTGCATTGGCGGCATTTACTTCGGCCGTTTGTTCCGCAATTTGGGTATCAATAGCCTGTACTAATACATCTTCAATATATTTGATTCTTTCTTCCAAATATTTTTTGGTCGGCTCTTGGTCTGAGGGATAAGTACTATAACCAAACCCACTAGATTGAGCAGCATTCACATCTTCACTCTTCAAATAGGCAAGCCTGTCAACGGCACGCTTCTGTATGTTTTTATAACCATTAATGGTAGATGTGAGTACACTTGATACAATATCGCTCACAGAAGCCGGGTAAACAGCCGGAGAAGAATAATAATATAAATAATATAACGAATCCACAACTACCAATTGGACAGAAGTACTTGTTAATTTATTCTTAAGTTCGTTTAATTTAGTCGCTTCTACAGAATACTTGGTAGATTCTTCGTTATATTTATTTTGAGCGGTTACTGTCGCTGCCGCCTGTTGGGAAGCCGCCGCCTTGGCGCTGGTCCAGTCTATTTTAGCCTGGTCTGCCTGTGCCTGCAATTCCGCTACGCTTAAACCATCCAAACTTTTGTATTTTTCCAACAGTTCGTTAGCGTATTTCAGGCTTTCAGCTGCTTTTACAGAATCCTGTTTCAGGTAGGCCACCCAGTCGGCATCTACAGCGTACTGCAATTTAATAAGATCGGCTTCTGTCTCTAATTGTTTTCCTACCAGGGTTTTCTTTTGATAGTACAAGCCGTTCGTAACATTGTACAGTTTCTCTTTCAACTCCAGGTAAAGCGCCAGTTTCGGGTCGTTTTTCAAGAGGTCGGCTTTTGCTTGCGCCAAGGCTTCCTGCGCTTGAATTAATTCGTCTTCGTTCTTAATCAATTGCGCGGCATACTCTCCCTGGGCTTTCAAGAGCAGTGTTTTCTGTTCCTGGATTTTTGTTTCTATCGCTGCTTTGAGCGAGTCCAGTCCAGCCTCAGCGGCTTGCACCTTTACTTTTTCCAGTTCTGCTTTGGCTTTCTCCAGTTCTGTTACAGCAGCATAGTAGTCCTTATCCCATTGAGCTTGCGCTCTACGGTACTCTGCTTCGGCCTTTTCTTTGTCGGCCAAAGCTTTTTGATACTCGGCTTGCCCTTTTAAGAGCTCGGCATAGCCTCCACGTACGGCGCGAACGCCTTCGGATTCTTCGTTTTTCACACACTGGGTGAACAGGAATCCCGCCAGGGAAATTCCTAAAACGAATGACAATAATTTTAGTTTTGTCTTCATTGTTTTTTTGTTTTTAATTAAAATAATTTTAAAAATTGTAAATTTTTGATATATTTTAGTAATACATCTCGTATTTTTGCTGGTATAATACGCGCACTTTATCGGATTTGGGGCCGTGTGCATTTTCGTATAACGCCCTTCTCACCGTATTGCGGTCGCAGCCGGCTAATGCCGCCAGCTCATTTATGAAGCCGTGCTTTGGTAAATTATATTTTTTTAGTACATTTGTTGCCATGTCGCATTTGCAAAATTAAAATTTAACGTCTGTTCAATTATCATCATAACTTGCCGGCAAAGGTATAGATAATTTTCTCAAATTCCAAAAAAAGTATGAAAAATTTTTCAAATATACGGGGAAGAATTCTTCAAATAATTGAATACAAAGGAATAAATAAGCGAAAATTTTACATGGAAACAGGGGTGTCCAATGGCGTTTTAGACAAAAAAGGGAGCTATTCGCTCGATACGATTGAGAAAATTATCACGGTTTATCCGGAAATAAATTTGGAATGGTTACTCACCGGCGACGGATTGATGATGGGAAATTTTCCCACAAGCGGCGTCCACAACAGTTTTCCCGCCTGTCCGGATACTTCCGGCAAAGTCCTGCTCCACCTCAGCGCCTTAAGTACGGAATTAGCCCAATCCAACACCGCCCTCCTCCGTTCGCACGGGAAGTTGCTGGAAATTATCCGGGGGATGGAGCGTCAGGAATTAAAAGGTAGGGGCGGGGTTCGCCCGCCCGTTTGTCCGTAGAACAACCATAGGCAGTGGGCAGTAGCTGCCGCCGGCCTGCTGTGTGGTCATCGCACAGCCTGCTGTGTGGTCGTCGCACAGCCTGCTGTGTGGTCATCGCACAGCAGGCTGTGTGGGTGTCGCACAGCCTGCTGTGTGGGTGTCGCACATCCTGAAATCTTGAAATTGCTCCTACTTCACGCAGCGCACTTGGAACCCGTAGATCTTGTAGGTGCTGAGGCCCTGGTTGAAGCTGCTACTGTCGTAGTTCAAGAGGTATGCGGAGCTAAGAGTGTACTCCGTGGAAGACCAGTAGTAGGCGTACGAGTCCAGCGCGCTCAGGGAGCCACTGCTGGTGCAGAAGCCGCCATAACCCCATGCGGCAGTCAGGTCGGCGACGGGGGCATTAGCGGCAATAGCTGCAAAATCCTCCGTCGCAGGCACCCGCCAAGGGCTGGGACATATCGTTGATTTATTAGCGTCCACGTATGCCCAGCTATAGTAGTACCATGTGTGGCCGTCTCCGGTGGTATAACGCCGTCCGTCGGCCTTGGGCGTTGTATCTGTTCCACCCTCAAAATCTGTCTTGTCGCAGTCGGGCATTTGGATGGCGTCGCTCCATGTTTGGTCGCCGAACGTCCATGTCCGGGTGCTCGCGGCGTGTGTGGGGATTAGCAACAGGTTGAGTGCACGTATCACCGATTTCCCCGAGGCGTCGGCGGCAAGCACCAGAGCCTCGCCGTTCACGTCGCCATCGGGGGTACCGGGCGCGGTGATGGCGAAGGTGCCCGCGTTGCCCGAGAGCGGGGATACCGTTACCGTCCAGCCTTCGGGCACGTCGAGCGCTTTCACGAACGCCACGCCGCCTGTGGTGGTAAAACCAATGTTTTGGGGAACGTTTGCCTCCGTGAATGGCGCAGGCTGCGCGAAAGTAATCCCCAGCGCCTCCGGCGCGACGTAGGCGGGGCATGCCAGCGCGAGGGGCCTGGTGATGGTGCGCTCTGCGCCGTCGGACACCAGCAGGGTGGCGGTGCCGGTCGCCGTGTAACGTTTGCCGTCATTGGCGGGGGCGGTGACGGTGATTGTCCCGGCAGTGGGATTAGCGCCGGCTTCAAGAGCGGGCGTGACCGTCCAGCCGCGCGGCACGTCCACCGCGGTAATGCTTCTTGCGTTGCTTGCCACCGTAAAGCCAATGTCTCTGGTTTGGCTGTGCGTAAATGTGCCGGGTGGCGCAAAGTCGATGCTGAGCGGGCGGTATTTGGGCACCTGCAGGGTCGTGCTGTTGGCGAGGGTGAATATGTCGTAATCGTCGTGGGATGTATAGTCCACGCCGTTTTCCGCGAAGATGGCGTCGCCCTGTGCGCCCTGTGCACCCTGCTGGCCGGTGGCGGGCGTGTTGGTGTTCGTCCATCCGGCGATGGCGCTAAGGTCGTCGCCCGAGGCGCCGGTGCAGGTGCCGGAGGGGCAGACGTACCAGTAGCCGTCGTTGCCGATGGCTACTTCCGGGGTGGCGCCGGGGGCGCCTGCGGCGCCGGTATCGCCTTTATCGCCTTTATTGCCGGTGGCCTGTACCGGTGTTTTTTCCCATCCGGAGATGGCGCCAAGGTCGTCGCCCGACTGCCCGGTGCACGTGCCGGAAGGGCAGATGTACCAGTAATTGTCGCTGCCGATGGCGATTTGCGGGGTGGCCCCGTCGTCGCCGGGCTGCCCGTCGTCGCCGGGGTCGCCGGTGGCTTTTACATGCGTGTTTTCCCAGCCGGAGATGGCGCCAAGGTCGTCGCCCGACTGCCC
>JAISLK010000043.1 GCA_031290935.1 Prevotellaceae bacterium
GGGTTAAACGGCGAGCAGGAAGGGTTAAACGGCGAGCAGGAAGGGTTAAACGGCGAGCAGGAAGGGTTAAACGGCGAGCAGGAAGGGTTAAACGGCGAGCAGGAAGGGTTAAACGGCGGGCAGGAAGGGTTAAACGGCGAGCGGGAAGGGTTAAACGGCGAGCAGGAAGGGTTAAACGGCGAGTAGGAAGGGTTAAACGGCGAGCAGGAAGGGTTAAACGGCGAGCAGGAAGGGTTAAACGGCGAGCGGGAAGGGTTAAACGGCGAGCAGGATAATAAAGCCGCCAGCCGACTCCTAACGCACAACTTTATTAAATCTTTAAATCATGAAACCTTTAAATCATCATATCACAAAAGGCAGGGCGGTTTTTGTTTACAGCGTAAATTTTGTAGCTTTGCATTGTTTTAAACTCTTAAAAATAATTGGTATGAAATTTTTAAAAACCATGACGCTGGTTGTAATAACAGCGTTTTCATGTATCTCTTGCAACCGCCAACAACAGGGCGAAGCAGGCAACCCGACGCTGGAAACAATTCTTAACCGGAAAAGTGTGCGGGATTATTCGGCTAAGGAAATTTCGGATGAGGCGATAAGCAATCTTTTGAAAGCCGCAATGGCAGCCCCTTCATCACGCGACCGCCGCCCCTGGGAATTGTTGGTTGTTTCCGACAAATCGCTTTTACAGGAATTGGGGGGCAAGCTGCGCAGCGCGTCCATGCTGCAAAAAGCGAACAAGGCGATTATCGTTTGCGGCGATACCACCCTTTCGGACAATTGCTGGTTCCTGGATTGTTCGGCGGTTACGCAAAATATTTTACTGGCGGCGGAATCAATGGGAATCGGCGCCGTGTGGACGGCTGTTTATCCCTATGACGACCGTGCGGCTATTGTGAGCGAGCAATTCCAACTGCCCGGAAATATCAAGGTATTGGCAGTTATTCCGCTGGGCTACCCGGTGGAGAAAAATACGCCGAAAGATAAATTCGACGCCGCGAGAATTCATAACAATAAATGGTAGCCGTATGTTGGTTACCGAACAGGAAAGCCGTTCTGCGGCAATAGTCGCAGCGGCGCAACAAATGCTGGCGGCAGCCCGCACGGCGCCCAAAGGCAAAGGCCGCGATACTTTATCGATGGCGGCCGCTTACGACGGCACGCTCGCTGCCATTGCCGATAAATTGGACGAAATGGGCAAAAAATTAGCGCTTCCTTTTTTCTTCCGCGACGCTAAAAACATCCGGCAATCGCAGGCAGCCGTGCTCATAGGAACCACTATTGAGCCGCTTGGGTTACAGTATTGCGGTTTTTGCGGGATGGGAAATTGTGAAAACAAAAACAAACAATTCGAGGCGCCCTGCGCCATCAATACCGTTGATTTAGGCATTGCCATAGGTTCTGCCGTGTCGGTCGCAGCACGGCTCTGCGTGGATACGCGCGTTATGTTCAGCGCCGGCAAGGCCGCGGCAGAGTTGGGTTTGCTGGGCAGTGAAGTGAAAATAGCTTTCGCTATCCCGATAAGTTGCAGCAGCAAAAATCCGTATTTTGACAGATAGTTTTTCATTGGGGGTTATCAGCAGGCAGCAGGCAGTGGCGCGCCACTGCCTGCTGTTGCTCAAAACCGCAGGTGCTTTACGGACGAGCCGTTGCGTTGGATGAGTTTTAATGCGTCAATGCCGTTCCGCACATGTTCGGTGGCAAATTCTGTCGTTACTTTTCTGTCGCTTTCGGTGGTTTTAATTCCTTCGGCGATGATAGGCTTGTCCGACGCCAGCAAAAGTGCGCCGGCGCTCAGCTCGTTCGCAAAACCGACGGAAAATAAAGTAGCGGTTTCCATATCAATAGCCATGCAACGCATTTGTTGGAGCCGTTCTTTGAAGTGTTCGTCATGTTCCCAGACACGGCGGTTGGTCGTATATACGGTGCCGGTCCAATAGTCGTGGCCGGCGTCGCGCACGGTAGTAGAAACGGCGCGTTGCAAACTGAATGCCGGTAATGCCGGCACTTCTATCGGGAAATAATCATTCGATGTACCGTCGCCGCGAATGGCGGCAATGGGCAGGATGTAATCGCCGACTTTATTCCGTTCCTTGAGTACGCCGCATTTGCCGAGGAACAGTACCGCTTTCGGCTTTACAGCAGGCAGCAAATCCATAATAATAGCCGCATTCGGGCTGCCCATCCCGAAATTTATCATCGTTATTCCATTGGCGGTAGCGCAAGGCATGTTGGCATTTGTATCTACCACCGAGGCGCCGGTATATGCGCAAAATAAATCCAAATAATTCTTGAAATTCGTCAATAAAATATATTCGCCGAAATTTCCCAATTGCTCATGGGTGTAGCGCGGCAGCCAGTTTTCTATAATATCGTGTTTTGTTTTCATTGTTATTGTTCGTTATTTTCTTCCGTATATTGAATGCCGGTTTTTATCAAGCCGTTTACATTTTGTTCAATGACATGCAAGGCTTTTTTGCAATATTCCAGCCGTTTTATAGCGGCGTTGACTTTTTCGGACAACTCATCCATGTTCAAGTTGGCATTCTCCATGGAGTCTATGATGTTCGCCAAATCTTTTACCGCTTCGAGGTAAGTAAGTTTTTTTTCTTCCTGCGTGGCGGGTTTTGATGTTTTTTGATTCTTCATACTGTTTTCTATTTATGTCGTTGTTATTTCAAATTCTTTCGGGTTGTACTTTTGCGTGCAGGCTGCCTTTGTATAAAGTTATTTTCAGCTCATCATCCGCATGTACCGCCGCTGCGTCGCGAACAGTTTTCCCGTTTAGCGAAACAATCGAATAACCGCGCGCCAAAATCGTTTTAGGGTTATTGTATTGAATCGTGTGCGCCGTTAATTCCAAATAACTGTGCGCTTTTTGGAAACATAGCTTTACAGCGGTTTCCATCCGGTTTTTCTGCATGGTCAAGTAATTTTTCGACAGTTGGATTTTTTGCTGCACCGTATGTTTTAACGTTTGTTCCCATTGCTGCAACTGTGCATCCTGCCCCGCAAAGCATTCAATCAGGAAACCGGCGACGGCGGTAGGCGTTTTAAGCGGCTGGTGCGCTACCAAGTCGACAATGCTTGTGTCTTTGTCGTGCCCGACGCCGGTAAGCACGGGCAAGGGGAATTGCGCCACATGCAACGCTAATTCGTAATCGTCGAAGCACGACAGGTCGGCGGCAGAGCCGCCGCCGCGGATAATTACCACCGCGTCGAACGCTTCGTACTGTTCGTTGACAAGCGCAAGCGCTTCTATCATGCTTTGCGCTGCGCCGGCGCCCTGCATGAGGGAAGGGAAGAGCTGCGTGTGGAAGGCATAGCCATTTTCATTGCGGTGTAAATGCTTCATGAAATCCTGGTAGCCCGCCGCATGTTCCGATGAAATAACCGCAAGGCGTTGCGGCAAGAGCGGGAACGGCAGTTCGCGGTTCATATCGAATACGCCGTCGGCCTGCAGGAGCGCAACGGTTTTGCGCCGCTGCATTTCCAGTTCTCCCACGGTGTAGGCAGGGTCCAGGTCGGTAATAGACAAATTCAGCCCGAACACCGGATGGTATTGCACGGCGGCTTTTACCAGCACGCGCATGCCGGGGCTCAATGGCCGGCCGGCAGCGGTTTCAAAAAACGGTTTTAACAACCGGTAACTATTCGCCCAGATGGTCGCGCCGGCCTTTGCCTGCAAGGTATCGGCGTCTTTCTCGACCAGCTCCAGGTAGCAGTGCCCGGCAGCGCTTAGTTTTAATTCGTTTATTTCCGCCGTAATCCAATAGCTTTCCGTGAACGTTTCTTTTAACGTTTGCTGGATGCGCTGCTGCATCTCGGATAATGTGAGGGAGTCGTTCACGGGCTTTTATTTTCAGGGATTATACAGTTTGCTATATCCGTTTATACGGAAACAAAGTTATACATTTTTTTTGTATTTTTGTAACAAATCTTTGCAGACTATGATTATTAAAAGTGCTGAATTTCTTATCAGCAGCCGGTTGGTAGAACAATGCCCCGCATCGCAAAATCCGGAATATGCTTTTATCGGGCGGTCGAACGTCGGCAAATCGTCATTGATAAATTGCCTGACGGGCAGGAAAAATTTGGCGCATACGTCGGCTACGCCGGGAAAAACGCAATTGATAAATCATTTCCTCATCAACAACCAGTGGCATCTGGTGGATTTACCGGGGTACGGTTATGCGCGCTCTTCCAAAGCAAAGCGCGCCCAGTTAGCCGGCAGTATTATGCAGTATATCCGGCGCCGCGAGGCATTGACGTTGCTGTTTGTGTTACTTGACAGCCGCCTGGAGCCGCAGCGGATAGACCTTGATTTTATTACCCGTTTGGGTGCATGGGCTATCCCGTTTGCCCTGGTCTTCACGAAAGCCGATAAAATAAAACAGCGCGAATGGAATAAAAATATCGCCCTGTATAAAAAAACGCTCCTTATGGAATGGGAAGCGTTGCCGCGCATTTTCATTACCTCCGCCGAAACAGGCCTGGGGCGCGAAGAGGTATTGAAGTATATTGAAGAAATAAATGCGGGTTTAAAAATTTAAAGATTTACCTTGTATCATTGTCTTCTTTGCGTGCTTCATTTTTGTCTTTTTTGCTGGGAAAATGGATAGTGTTTTCGTGCGGTTGCCCTGGTAAATCTGCCATCCTCCTTTTCCCCATGAAAAAAAATCGTATATTTGTGCAAAAATTAAAAATAATGAACATGCTTACTTTTTTAGGATTTATTGGGACAGGGCAAGTCGTATTGATTGTTTTGGTTATCGTACTGCTGTTCGGCGGTAAAAAAATTCCCGAACTGTTAAAAGGCTTGGGAAAAGGCGTAAAGAGTTTCAAAGAAGGTATCAAAGAGGCCGAAAACGAAATCAAAAAAGAAATTGATTAAGGGGTAGCTGAAAGAGGTATGAAAAACAAAGAACTCACTTTCTGGGGGCATCTCGAAGAACTCCGGCAAATGCTGTTCCGCATGATTGTAGCGCTGGTGGCGCTTATGGTGGTTGTTTTCCTTTGCAAGTCTTTTGTTTTCGATACTGTCATCCTTGCCCCGCGCTCGTCGGATTTTATTCTCTACCGGTGGTTGTGCGCAGTAAGCGATACATTTTCCCTGGCGAATCTGTGCCCCGAGCCGTTTCATCTTGACCTTATCAATATCAATCTGTCGTCGCAGTTCCTCCTGCACCTTTCCACATCTTTCTGGATAGCGCTTATACTCGGCTTCCCTTACCTGATTTGGGAGTTGTGGCGTTTTGTCGCGCCCGCGCTCTACCCGAAGGAACAACGCAATATTAAAAATGCTTTCATTTTTTCGTCGCTGCTGTTTTATATCGGCGTAGCGGTGGCTTACCTGATGGTTTTCCCGTTTGCCCTCCATTTTCTGGGCAATTATCAGGTCAGCGCGGAAGTGAAAAACCATATTTCGCTGCAATCGTACATCAGTTCGCTTACATCGCTGGTGCTGGCGATGGGTATTGTGTTTGAGTTTCCGGTACTGATACATATTCTGTCGCGGATAGGTGTTGTGAACCGCGCGGTGCTGCGCAAATACCGCCGGCATGCGATTGTGGTATTACTCATTCTTGCCGCCATTATCACGCCTCCCGACGTTTTCTCTATGATTATAGCGGTCATTCCGCTTTACCTGCTCTACGAAATCAGCATCCTGACCTGTAAAGAGGGTTGATGGACTCACGGATTGATGGATTGATGGATTTTATAACCGGTGGCGGTTGCATTGACCGCCATTCTTTGGGAGCGGGAAACGAGGCTCGAACTCGCGACCCTCAGCTTGGGAAGCTGATGCTCTACCAACTGAGCTATTCCCGCTTAAAAGCCTTTTTTCAAAAGGCGGTGCAAAGATAATGAAAAAATTGATTTTTTTACATCAAAGGGAAAAATTTTAAAAACAAAAATGAAATGAAAACAACACACTTCTTCGGCATTATTTTTTTATTATTATGCAGCGTGATTAGCGCACAGGCGCAAACGCAAATCATTACCCATCGCGGCTATTGGGACAAATTAGGTTCTGCCCAAAATTCCCTTTCTTCATTGGATAACGCCATTAAAATTGGCGCCTATGGTTCGGAATTAGACGTGTGGCTTACCAAAGACGGCGTTCTTGTCCTCAATCACGATGAAAGCTTCCATGGTATAGTTATTCAAACCGCCACCTTTGATACGCTTTCAGCATTGCGGCTGGTGAACGGCGAACCCATTCCCACGCTGCAACAGTGCATCGATATGGCAAAAAAGCAAAACACAACGAAGTTAATCATCGAAATCAAACCGCATGCGACCCTTGAAGCCAATGTGCGCGTGGCCAATGAAACCGTAAAGCTCATTAACAAAAACGGAATGGCCGGCAGGGTAGATTATATTTCGTTCAGCGAGCAGGTGTGCAAAGAATTGATTAAGCTCAATCCCGAACACCGGGTCGCTTACCTGAATGGCGAAAAGCCGCCGAAAGCGTTGAAAGCCGAAGGCTACCGGGGGCTGGATTACGCATGGAAAGTACTGAAAGAAGAGCACCCCGAATGGATTAAGGAAGCAAAAGCATTGGGATTAACTACCAATGTGTGGACGGTAAATAATGCGGAACACATGCTGTACTTCATTTCGCAAGACATCGACTACATCACCACCGACAACCCGCAACTGCTGAAAGGCCTGTTGACAAAGTAGCGGAATCCCTACGCAATTGCGCCATTCCTGAAATTTCGTTACCTTTGAATCATAACAAAAAATTAATTGTATTAACTATGACACTTTCTCGTCGTAAATTTTTGAAAACCGGCGCCGCCACGGTGGCCGGGCTGGCTTTCTCCGGCAGTATGCTGGCGGCCGTAACCGGGAAAAACAAGGTTTTCGGAACAGCGGGCACGTATGTTTCCCTGCGCCCGGGCAGCGACGCACGCGCGTTTACTTCCCGGGCGGTGGAAGCAACCATCGCCGAAATAAAAGCGAAAATAAAAGACCCGAAGCTGGCCTGGATGTTTGAAAACTGTTTTCCGAATACTTTGGACACTACCGTTACGCACAAAATAATAAACGGCGTGCCCGATACATTTGTTATCACCGGCGATATACATGCCATGTGGCTGCGCGATTCGTCGGCGCAGGTATGGCCATACCTGCCGCTGGCGGGCAAGGATGAGGCGTTGCGGACAATGATTAACGGGCTTATCCGCCGGCAGGCTGCCTGCGTTTGCATAGACCCCTACGCGAACGCCTTTAACGACGGGCCTTCCGGCAGCGAATGGGAAAAAGACCTGACCGATATGAAGCCCGAACTCCATGAACGCAAATGGGAAATTGATTCGTTGTGCTACACCGTCCGGCTGGCATACCGTTACTGGAAAACCACCGGCGATGCTTCCGCGTTCGACGCTACGTGGCAAAAGGCGGCGCAACTGATTTACCGGACTTTTATCGAACAGCAGCGCAAAACCGGCAAAGGCCCGTATAATTTCCAGCGGCTCACCGAGCGCGCGTCCGACACGCTGTTCAACGACGGGTGGGGCAATCCGGTGAATCCGGTGGGGCTGATAGTTTCGTCGTTCCGCCCGTCCGACGACGCAACGCTGTTCGGGTTCCTTATCCCGTCCAACCTTTTTGCGGCGGTATCCCTGCGGCAGCTGGCGGAAATTTATACGTCGGTTATCGGCGACAGCGGGTTTGCCGCCCGGTGCGCCGCCCTGGCGGACGAAGTGGAAACAGCCGTGCACAAATACGGCGTTACGGAACGCGCCGGCTACGGGCAAGTCTATGCTTACGAAACGGACGGGTTTGGCAACTGCCTGTGCATGGACGACGCCAATGTCCCCAGCCTGCTGGCGCTGCCCTACCTGGGGTGCTGTGAGGCCGGCGACGAACTGTACCAAAATACCCGCCGCATGATATGGAGCAGGGACAACCCGTATTTCTTCTCCGGCGCGTCGGCGGAAGGCATCGGCGGGCCGCATATCGGCTATGATTATATCTGGCCGATGAGTATTGCCATGCGTGCCCTGACCAGCGTGGATGAGGAAGAGATACGCCGGTGCGTAAATACGCTGCGCGATACCGACGGCGATACCGGATTCATGCATGAATCTTTCCACAAGGATAACCCCGCCAGGTTTACCCGCAAATGGTTTGCATGGGCAAACACCCTCTTCGGCGAACTCATCGTAAAATTAGTCCACCGGGGATTTCCGCTTTAAAAAATCTTCAAAAAGTTCTTTTGCCCGCCGAAAATGTTTTACTCCTGTTAAAATAGCGGCGGCAGTTGCGTAGCCGGGCATTCCCGGATGTTATCTTTGCAAGGCAGCCGTAAAGCCTTTTTTTAGTATGTCGGATACCAACTGTAGCCTGTCGAAAGAATTCGAGGCATTTTTTATTCAAAATTACCCTAAGGTCAAAAACTTTGCCCGCCGCCTGCTCATGCGGGAGCAGGATGCAGAGGATGTGGCGCAGGATATATTTTTAAAGATAGCCGGCAAGCCGGCTATCTGGCAGGACCCGGAGCAGAGCGGGAAGTACCTGTTCACGATGACAAAAAATTATATCTTCAATATCATTAAACACCGGAAGATTGAACGGAAATACGAAAATATAATGATCGCCGGAAATCCGGCGATGGAAGAATTCGGGGTAACCGATAAGCTCTATGCCGAAGAAATAGCCCTGCTCGTGCAATATACCGTGGAGCAGATGCCGCCGCAGCGGAGGGATATTTTTAAAATGAGCCGCGTCGAAGGAATGAGCAATGCCCTGATTGCCGAAAAAACCAACCTCTCTGTCCGGACAGTCGAACGGCACCTCTACCTCGCGCTGAAAGAGCTGAAAAAAAGGATGAGGCAGGAAGGATGAGGCTGGAACACCGCTAAAAAAAATAACCGGTGTGCGTATAAGCCGGATTCTGTCGGGTTCTATCATTTATCTATGCGGCCTACCCCCCGGCATCGGGCGAGCAACCCTGATGCTGCCGGTGTACATGGCCTTGCAATCCGCCGGTGCGTACGGCGGGCAACATCGCTGTTGCCGCCGGCGGGTGCTTACCCCGCCTTTTCACCCTTACCGCGCCGGAGCGCGGCGGTTATTTTCTGTTACGCTGTCCTTAACCTTACGGCTACCTGTGATTTCCACAGGGCGGCGCTCTGTATTGTCCGGACTTTCCTCCCCGGCCTGCGCCGGAGCGATAGAATCGCACACCGATTATATCAGGTGCAAAGATAATTTAAAAACAGGAATAAAAGAAATGGCAATGTTGCGGACATTGGACGGAATCCGGCCGGATTGGGAATAATGTTGCGAACATTGGACGGAATCCGGCCGGATTGGGAACAATGTTGCGAACATTGGACGGAATCCGGCCGGATTGGGAACAATGTTGCGAACATTGGACGGAATCCGGCCGGATTGGGAACAATGTTCCGAACATTGGACGGAAACAAATAAACAACAGGAGTTATGAGTTATGAGTTATGAGTTATGAATTATGCGTTATGAACGGGCTGGCGCCAGCCATAATTAATCACATTAAAAAAATATTTGTACTTTTGTACTATTATATTTATAGACATGAAAAAGATTAAAGTCATCATTGCGCTGCTCCCTTTGCTTTCTGCCGGGTTTACCTCCTGCGTGGGGAAAGAGGATTTCGATACCGGTAAAACTTCTTTGAGCGAATTACATCCTGTGTTTTTCCTCCCGCTTATCCAGGATACGCTTACCCTGAACAGCCGGTCAGACATTACCGGCGAAGGCGACTCTGCGGAAATTTTCTATGACATGGAAAATATCCGGCTCCCCGGGAAAGACGGCTGGTTTTCCATACCCGATATAAATGTGAACCTGCCCGTACGTTATACAGGGACGGGCAATGTAGATGTTACACTGCCGCCTTTGTCCTTCCCGTTATTGCCCGGTAACGGGCAGGAACTGGACAGCCTGGGCTGTTCCGGATTGCCGGTGAGGATTGCTTTCAGCGGGCTGCCTGCTTTAGGACTGGTGGAAATAACTTTTCCGCAAATTTTTGTAAACGGGCAACCATATACGGCCAATGTAACCGCTACAACGAACCTGAATATACCGGCATGCAAAATCGTACCGAAAGATAAGAAAAAGCTGGAAGTAACGATACGCTTAAAAGGAACCGTCCCGGCCGCGCTTAATGCGAGCCTGAATATACAAATTCAAAACATCCGGAATCATTATACCGGCCTGTTCGGCTATTTCGGCCAGCACACGGCAGCCGTAAAAGATTCGATAGTATTGAATATTATGGACGACCTGAATATAACAGCCACGTCATTGGAATTTGATATTTTAAAAGTAAAGACGAGCACCGTAAGTTCTATGGGCATTCCTTTCCGTTTAACGCTGACGGAGGTCAAGGCTTACGGCCAGGACGGGCTGGAGCGTGCATCCCGGCATCCCAACCAAAGCATAGATGTCCTGGCGCCGGGTTACTATGATGAAAACCGTGTATCCATTACAGGCAAGACTATCCGTTTCGAAGGCTTTGGGGACATCCTCCATAAGGATACCCGGAAAATTGTATTTTCATTTACCTGCACCTCCAATCCAAACGGCAACAGCGGCAGCAGGCGCAATTTCCTGACGCCGGCGGACGCTATTCAATCCAGCGTCAGCGCGAGGATACCGCTCTTCGTAAAAGCGACGGATTTAGTGTTGCAGGATACCATCGGGCTGAACATGTCGTCCATATTACTGGAAGAATTAAAGCTGCAGATGTATTTAGAAAACAGTATGCCGGTAGCGGCCAGGTTCAATATATGGCTGCTGGATGAAAATAATGTGCCCTCTTCCACTCCGTTCATCAAAGACTTGTCAATAGACCGGCCGGATATTGACAACAACGGCATTGCTACGAATACAACAAACGTGCAACAGTCCGTTTCCATATCAAAAACCCTGTTCGGCCAGCTGCGGAAATCCACACACGCGCTCGCGACTGTTAATATTGATACCGGAACGGGCTATGTGAGGTTTATGAAAAATAGCAGCCTCTATACAAAAGTTGGCGCGGAAGTAAAATTCACGTACAAAGATTTACTGAAGTAATACTGTCGCATCTTAAAAAGCCCGCATCCTAAAAAGCCCCCGCGAGGTGTGCTGCATTTCAAATTTAAGCAATTTCGGGCAGCGCTGCCGCCGCGCCGCCCTTTTGCACTAACCGTTTATAGCGCAACGAAGGCGAGGGGATGAATGTTCCCAGCCCCAACCCTTCCCAACGCGCATCCACCGCTGCAATGGTTTCGTCGGAAGCGCACACAATATTCGGCCAGCGTCGCGGAAACAGTTGTTCGGTTTTGGACGTAGCGTCGATGAATAACTGCCCGCCGGTTACGCGGCAGTCGCGCACAGCGTCTATGTTGTTTCCCAAAAGCCATACGCACATGGCGACGTCGTTCAGGGGAACCTGTTTGTCGAATTGCACTACCACGCGCGCCGGGGGGCATTTATCACCTTTGTGAATAAAGGCGTACCATGGCGCCTTTTCTTCCGCAGGCATATCTTTGCCCTTTGAAGCGGCGGCGGTAGCGTCTATGCAGATTTTCCCGCCGAAGGCCGGCGCGGTGGCGGCGTGGTCTAAGACGTCCAGCGGGCCGCTGCTGAAATAAGTGTCTGTTCCGGGGCGGTAATGTTGCGCTATATGCCGCGCCAGTGCAGGATAATCGGTAATATCCACTTCGCCGTCCACCACTATCATTATTTTATTGAACATCATTTGCCCGGCGCCCCACAAGGCATGCGCCACTTTTATGGCCTGTCCCGGATAGTCGTTTTTTATTTTTACAATCGCCAAATTATGCGACACGCCTTCTACCGGCAGGTGCATATCCACCATCTCCGGCGCCAGCGCCAGGCGGAGAGGCGTTAAAAAAATCCGTTCCGTAGCCTGCGACAGGCAGGCGTCTTCCTGCGGGGGAATGCCGACCACGGTGGCAGGATAAATAGCGTCCCTGCGATGCGTAATACATGTTACCTGCATCACGGGGTACAAATCTTCCAGCGAATAAAATCCGGTATGGTCGCCGAAAGGGCCTTCCGTTTCGGGCAACGCATGCGCATCCACATATCCTTCGATAACAAAATCAGCGTCGGCCGGCACTTCCAGCGGCTGCGTCAAACAACGAACCAGCGACACCGGCTTATTCCGCAAAAAACCCGCCAGTAAATATTCATCCACGTTTTCGGGCATGGGAGCTACCGCGCAGTAGGCATACACCGGGTCGCCGCCCAATGCTACCGCCACCGGGAAACGCCCCTCCCCTGGCTGCGCCGTAAAAGCGGCAAAATGCCTTGCGCCGGTTTTGTGGCGATGCCAGTGCATGCCGGCCGTGGCAGCGGAAAAAACCTGCATCCGGTACATTCCGACATTGCGTACGCCGGTTACGGGGTCTTTTGTATGCACCATCGGCAAGGTAATAAAACGCCCGCCGTCATGCGGCCAGCACTGTAATACCGGCAACTTCGACAAGTCCGGTTGCGGCATGACGACCTCCTGGCAGGAACCGCGCCCCCTGCTTATTTCCGGCAGCCATTGCGCCGCCTGCTGCAATACCGGCAGCAATTTCAGTTTATCCCATAATGTTTGTTTGGGGGACAATATGTCCGAAAACAACCGGTTGAGTTTCTGTTCTACTTCCTCGTACGAACGCAGCCCCAGCGCCTGCAACATGCGCGAAGGCGACCCGTACAAATTCATCAGCACCGGGAACTGCGTGCCGGTGTTCTCAAACAGCAAGGCTTTCCCCCCGCCGCCGCTTTTTACCATGCGGCCGGCTATCTCCGCCATTTCCAGCACAGGATTGACAAATTCACGGATGCGGATATAATCGCAAGTCGTAAGTCGTAAGTGAGTCGTAAGTCGCGAGTCGTAAGTCATAAGTTGTAAGTTAGCCGTGGGGCGGGTTAGAGGCGGGCAAGGCGTTGGAGGGTGGTTTGCAGTTCGCGCGCTTTTTCGGCGGCGGCCTGGGCGAAACGGGGGCTGCGGTCGGCAAAAATAATTTCACGCGATGAATTTATCAGCAGGCCGGCCTGCTCGTTGAGGCCATATTGAACGACTTCCTGCAAATTGCCGCCCTGTGCACCGACGCCGGGAACCAGCAGGAAATGATGCGGGATAATTTTCCGTATCCCTGCCAGCATCGCCGCCTGCGTCGCACCTGCTACATACATTATATTATCGGCCGTGCCCCACGCCGATGATTTTTCCAGCACCGTTTCATACAGTTTCCCGCCGCCGGCAAGGGGCAGCGTTTCAAAATCGACGGCCGATGCGTTAGAGGTCAACGCCAGTAATACCGCCCATTTACCGGTATATTCCAGGAATGGCTGTACGGCGTCGCGCCCCATGTAGGGCGAGAGCGTTACCGCATCGACGCCCATTGTTTCAAAAAACGCTTCAGCATAGAGGCGGGAAGTATTCCCGACGTCGCCGCGCTTGGCGTCGGCGATGATGAATATTTCGGGATAGCGTTGCCGGATGTATTGCACGGTTTTTTCCAGCTGCACCCAGCCGCTTGCGCCCAGCGCCTCATAGAAGGCGACGTTTGGTTTGAACGCTACGGCATACGCCGCCGTAGCGTCAACAATCGCGCAATTGAAGGAATACAAAGGTTCGGGCAAGGATAACAAATGCTCCGGTAATTTTTTTATGTCGCTGTCCAGCCCTACGCAAAGGAATGATTGCTTGCGCAGGATTTGTTCATATAATGCTTGTGCTGTCATATTTTCCTTGATGAAATGCGGGAACAAATGTACGAAAAAAACACCAACCGGGAAATGGCAGGGGTTGATGGATCGACGGATTTGGGCTGGCGCCGGCTGTCTCGCCCGAAAAAAAAACGTACCTTTGCAGGGTTTTTTAACCATTATTAACTATGCACAGTCCCGGAACATTGTATTTAATTCCCGCGCCCATCGGCGGCGGGGCGCTGGAGGCGTCCATACCGCAGGGCACGTTGGCGGTGTTGCGGCGGTTAAACTATTTTGTGGTGGAAGAAGCGCGCACGGCGCGGCGTTATTTGCGTGCGGCGTCCGTTACCGCGCCGGTGGATACGCTGCATTTTTCTACGCTCAACGAGCATACGCCCCCGGAAGCGGTTCCGCAGCTTTTGCAGCCGGCGCTGGACGGGTATGATATGGGGCTGTTGAGCGAAGCCGGGGCGCCGGCGGTGGCAGACCCGGGGGCGGCGCTGGTGCGGCTGGCGCATGCAAAGAAAGTGGAAGTGTCGCCACTGGTAGGCCCGTCGTCCCTGCTGCTGGCGTTAATGGCATCGGGCATGAACGGGCAATCGTTTGCTTTTGCGGGCTACCTGCCGGTGAAGCCGCACGAACGGCGGCAGCGCATCAAACAGTTGGAGCGCCTTTCCGCCCAGGGAAAGCAAACGCAGCTGTTTATCGAAACGCCTTACCGGAATTTGCCCTTATTGCAGGATATTCTGCAAACGGCCGCACCTGCTACGCTGGTATGCGTGGCGGCGAACCTTACGCAGCCCGACGCGTTTGTCCGCACGGCTGCCGTGGCGGAATGGAAAACGGCGCCGCCGCCGGATATTCATAAAAAACCCTGTATTTTCCTACTGCTTGCGGCCGATGGCTTCTAATTTAATGTAGAAGCGTAGCGGCGCATAGGCCGGTATTTGCCCCGAACCGGTAGCTTTGTAGCCATAATCCGAAGAAAAGAAAGTAACGGCTTCGGCGCCGGGCTTCATGCGCTGCAGGGCGTATTTGAAGCCGTCCACCACGTCCATAGCGCCTTCTGCGCTTTCGGAGCCGTCTGTGCCCGTGGCTTCCTGATACACCACAGAGAGGAGGGCGTAATTTTTGGAAGCGTTATAAATCTTGTAATAGCTGGCGGTGTCGGGCATGTTGGTGTCAAAAATAAAATTGTCCAGGAGGTAGCCGGCATACCGCACTTTCAGCGTATCGCCGACGCCGGCTACCGTATCCGCAACATCTCCCGGTTGCAGTTCTACGTAATACCAGCCCTGTTTGAGCGTGTCCACGCCGCCATAACGGCGGTCGCTGAAATTGCGCAAAGTATCGGTTTCAAACTGCCGGATATCGCGCACCACGCGCAACAGTTCAATGTCAAACATGGTCGTTGAGGAATACTGCCGCGTGTCGGAATCAACGGTAGAAAGCCAGGAGGGCAGGAGGACGCGTATTTTTTCCCCTTCTTTCATCAGGCGCAGCGCTTCGTCTACGCCGTTAGTCAGCGCATTCCTGCCGACGCTCCAGAGTTTCGGGCCGTAATAGGTGCCGGCGGAAAACGTGCCCAATTGTTTGGCTACCGCGCTCTGGTTGTATTGGGAGGCGGCGATATTGCCCTTCAAGTCATACATCGTATAATTCACATACACGAAGTCGGTATCGGCAGGCATGGCGCCGGCGGCTTTCCGCCCTTCCGGAAACAGGAAATACAGCCCGGAGGCGGTCGAATCATAATGTGCGCCTGCTTTTGCCTGCATGGTTACATACGCCTGCAATAATTTTTTTTCCGTATCGTCTGCATTTTCATCAATGCTCTTTGCACAGCCGGAAACCGCTATTGCTAAAGAAAACAACAAAAAGTACCTGTTCATACTGTCAATTTTTAACTTTTAGTTTTTAACTTCTATCATTTCCACTTCAAATAACAACGCCGAGAGCGGCGGCACCAACCCTACCGCTACATCCCCGAAGCCTTGTGCAGCGGGGAAAATCAATTCCGCTTTTTCGCCGGTTTGCATGCCGGTTAAGCCGTTATCCAGCCCGGGAATGTATTGCCCCACGCCAACGACGCCCCGCCCGTTATCCACCCGCGGGGTGAAGCCCAGCGTATCCCTGTTGGTGTCGAATGCCATGCCTTTGCCGTTGGTTGCAAACACATAAGCGATATAATAAAACTTCACCGAATCGCCGGCAGCAGCCGCCGGCGCATGTCCGGACGTTTTAACCAGCCGGTATGAGCCGTTATTCGCCACCATCCGGATAGTGGTGTCGGCTTTCATTTGCGCCGATATGTAGTTGTTGATGGCCTGTTCCTGGTTCGACACGGCCGCGCGTTCCACCTCCGATGTGCAGGCGCACAGGGAAGATACTGTAAACAGGAGGATAAATTTTCTCATTGTACTTCCAATACTTCTATATCATATTCCAAAATGCTTCGTTGCGGTATGCGTCGGCCGTCGCCGTAAAGCCCGTATGCCATGGACGGCGGGAAAATGTAACGCGCCAATGTACCTTTTTGCAACGATTTTGCCACCTGGTGCAACCCCGGAATGGCGGCAGTCTTGCCGGGAATAAACGTCAGGATGCTGTCTTTGTAGCACACTGCGCCATTGAGCAGCCGGATGGTCATGCGCAAAGTCAGCGTAGCGCCGTCAATAGCCCTGCGCCCTGCGCCCTGTTTGGTAATCATGCCGTAATACCCGTCGGCATAGCGTTCCATGGGCAGTTTCGCTTCCTTAATATAGGCTTCGATTTGTTCAATATCCTTTTCCACCATTTTGCGGTTAAGGTCAATCAGGGCGTTCTTATCCGCCCGGCTTATTTTTTCCACCGGTTTCAGCCCGTTCTGCGATGCGCCGGACTGGCAGGCCGTGAGGCCATAGAGCAGCAAAAAAACTGTTTTATACAGCGGCCAGTTCATCTTTATATTCTTGTAGGGATTGGAGGAATTTGGCGATTGTTTCTTCTACCGTCAGGTGGGAGATACCGCCTGCAGCATTCAGGTGCCCGCCGCCGTCGAAATGTTGCCGGGCAAACTCATTGGCCGAAAATTTACCGCGCGACCGGAAAGAAATGCGGATGTTTTCCTGGTTTTCCGACATAAAAACAGAAAATACAATACCTTTTATATGCAGCGGGTAATTTACAAACCCTTCCGTATCGCCGGGTTTAAAGTGGTAAGAAGCGATTTCTTCTTTTGTCAGTGCAATGTAGGCCGTGCGGTATTCCGGCAATACAATCATCTTTTCCAGCGCATATCCCAACAACCGCATACGGTTGTAAGAATAACTGTTGTACACCGCATTGTATATTTTGTCTTTATCAATGCCGTATTGCAGCAGTTCCGCGACGGTGTAGAACACTTCGGGGCGCGAGCAATTATGCCGGAATCCGTTGGTATCCGTCATTATTCCGGTATAAATAGCTTCAGCAATCAAGGTATTCAACTTCGGCAGCAAGTCCAAATCTTTAATCAGGTGATAAAGCGTTTCTGCAGACGAGCAGGCGCCCGGCTCGGAAAAGGCCACGGCAAAATCTTTCATCTCCGGTTGCAGGTGGTGGTCTATCATCACGCGCGGCACCGGCAGGGTCTCAATAAATTTTCCTAAAGCGTCCATCCGCGACAGGGCATTTAAATCAACGCAAAACAGCAAATCCGCGCCGGACATCAACTGTTTCGACCGGCTATGCCCATGTTTATATATCAGGATATCCTGCACGCCGTCCATCCAGTGCAGGAACTCGGGAAAAGGGTTCGGCACAATAATAGTGGTATTTATGCCCAGCATTTTTAATACTTGTGTTAGCGCAAGGCTGGTGCCGATAGCGTCGCCGTCGGGATTATGATGCGTAACCACCACTGCGTGTTTGGCGGTTTGCAGCAATGTGCGAAATTTTGCTATGTTTTCCGGCGTAAAATAAGGTACAGGCATTATTAGCTGTCTTCTGTTAGTAACGCGCAAAGGTACAAAAAAAATTAGAAAAGGAGGCGATGTGCTAATGTGCTAATGTGATTAATTGTTTAATGTGATTAATGTGGGCTGGCGCCAGCCAATTCCTATAAACAGTTCCAACCACAGGTGTAGGTGTTTGTTCCTGCGCCGGTAATCCACAAAGAGCCACACTTTGGAACGTTCGTTGGCGCCGCTGTTTGCCCGCAGGGCAACGCAACTACTCAGAGAGGTTGCTGAATGTCGTTCTTAACTACTTTAATAAAAATGTCGTTCATAGTAGGGATAAGTTCGCGGAATGCTGTGATTTCCGCGTGCGGCAGCAGGAGTTTCAATAAGTGATTGGCGGATTGTTCGGCGCCGGCGAAGGATTGGATATTTATTTTTTGCCGCCCGTTTTCCTGTTTGCTTGCAACGATGCGGTATTCCGGCGGCAGCCAGCTTGCCGCATCGGGCGTTGCGGGATGAAAAGTAACTTCAAAAATATTGTCGCCATAGTTTCGGCGGATGTCGTCCACCTTTCCCGCCAGTACTACGCGCGCTTTGTTGATAAGCGCAATTTCATCGCACAGTTCTTCGACCGACGCCATGCTGTGGGTAGAAAAAATAATGGTGCTGCCGTTGGCTTTCAAAGCCAGTATTTCTTCTTTCAGGAGACTGACATTGACAGGGTCGAAACCGCTGAAAGGCTCGTCGAAGATGAGCAACTGCGGTTGGTGCAAAATGGTAACGATGAACTGCACCTTTTGCGCCATGCCTTTGGACAGCTCTTCCACTTTCTTGTCCCACCATCCTTCGATGCCGAATTTCACAAACCATTTTTTCAGTTGTTGCATGGCGTCCTGCCGCGAAAGCCCTTTGAGGCGCGACAGGTAAATCGCCTGTTCGCCCACTTTCATTTTTTTGTACAGCCCGCGTTCTTCGGGGAGGTAGCCGATGTGATAAACGTCATCCGCCATGAGCGGGCGGCCGCTCAGTAATATCTCCCCGCTGTCCGGCGCGGTAATCTGGTTGATGATGCGGATGAGGGTGGTTTTCCCTGCGCCGTTGGGGCCTAACAATCCGAAAATCGTTCCTTTCGGCACGGCGATATTCACCCTGTCCAATGCCACATGGCCGGCATAGCATTTCGTAACATCTCTGGCGATAAGTAAACCCATAGTTGGAAAAAAATTAGTCGCTGCAAAGGTATAAAAAAGATTTGAACGTAGCGGCAAGTTAACGCCGCCGGGTGCGGTTTATGGAATAACATTGCCGGCAGCGCGGTAAATTTCGTACCACTCTTCGCGTGTCAGCGGTAGCTCCGACCCCTTGCAGGCGTCCAGCATCCGCCGGATTTTGGTAGTGCCCAACACCACTTGCATGTTTGCCGGGTGCCGCGTGAGCCAGCCGACAGCCACAGCCGTATCCGGTACGCCGTATTTGGCGGCAATGCGGTCAATGACGGCATTCAATGTGGCATAGTTTTGCGTATCGCCGAGGAACGGTCCTTCAAAAAATCCTTTTTGGAAAGGCGACCATGCCTGCACGGTAATCGCATGAAGGCGGCAATAATCCAGCACGCTGTTCGTTCGTTCGACGCTTTGTCCGATTTGCATGTTCACCGCGATGCCGCTATCTATCATTGGCGAGTGGGCAATGCTTAGTTGCAGTTGGTTGGCTACTAATTTTTGCGTCGCGTATTTTTGTATCAACGCTATTTGCATCGGGTTTTGGTTGGATACGCCGAAATATTTTACCTTTCCGCTGGCTTGCAGGGCGTCGAAGGCGGCGGCGATTTCTTCCGGTTCCATCAATGCATCGGGGCGGTGCAGCAGCAGTATGTCTATGTAGGTTGTCTTAAGCCGTTGCAAGATGCCGTCCACCGAAGCCATGATATGTTTTTTGGAAAAATCGTAATATGCAAACGCTTCTTTCCGGATGCCACATTTACTTTGGATGATTATTTTTTCGCGGAGCGTATCATTCATGCCGAGCGCTTCGGAAAAAAGCGTTTCGCAGTTGCCGTTGCCATACACGTCGGCATGGTCGAAGAAATGGACGCCGGCGTCCATGGCCGTGCGGATGAGTTTTTCCGCTTCCTGTTTCGATAATTCCTGCAGGCGCATACAACCCATAACCACGTTAGGAACTGACAACCCCGTAGTAGATAATGGTACTTTTTTCATGTTATTTGGATTAAACGCGTACAAAGGTATAAAAAATAAGTAGCAACGGGTTGTTGTTTTTTAAAAAATTCGTCGTATCAATAAATTTTATTAACTTTGGGGAAAATACTTCAAAAAATATAATGCGCCATAGTTTTTTTCTCTTTGTTTTCCTGTGCATAACCGTGTGGGGTTATGCGGAAAATAAAGTGGTTTATATCATCCGTCTTCAACAGGAAATAAATGCGCCTGCCGTGCGTATCATCAATAAGGGGCTGCAGGAAGCGCACCGGTGTAACAGCGATTATGTATTGTTGCACCTGAATACTTATGGCGGCGAATTATCGGCTGCCGACAGTATCCGCACAGCCCTTTTGTATTGCGATATTCCGGTGTTAGTGTTCATCGACAACGAAGCGGCGTCGGCGGGTGCGCTGATAGCTTTGGCGTGCGACAGTATTTATATTCGCGGCGGCGGTAGCATTGGGGCAGCCACCGTCGTGAATCAGACAGGCGAAGCGTTGCCCGACAAATACCAGTCCTTCATGCGCTCGATGATGCGCTCCACTGCGGAGATGCACGGCAAACGAAAAATCTTGCAAGGGCGCGACACGGTAGAAATTTGGCGCCGCGACCCGCTGATTGCCGAAGCGATGGTGGATCCGCGCGTGGCAGTGCCCGGTTTAATCGACAGCACAAAAGTGCTTACCTTTACCGCCGATGAAGCATTCGCTTTCGGCTACAGTGAAGGGAAAGCGGAAAGTATTGACGAAGTATTGTCCTTGGCGGGGATTGCGCCTGCCAAAATAAAAGAATATAATCCTTCGTGGTTGGACAGGATTATTTTATTTCTCATGAATCCCTTGTTGCAAGGGCTTTTGCTGATGTTCATCATCGGCGGGCTTTATTTTGAACTGCAATCGCCGGGCATCGGATTTCCATTGGTGGTGGCGGTAACGGCGACGCTGCTTTATTTTGCGCCCCTTTACCTGGAAGGCCTTGCAGCGTATTGGGAAATGCTCTTGTTTGTCTTGGGGTTGGTTTTAGTGGTGTTGGAAATTTTTGTTATTCCCGGTTTCGGCGTTGCCGGTATCTCCGGCATCCTGTTGTGCATTGCGGGTTTGGCGCTGGCGATGATTGACAACGATTTATTTTCTACGCCGGCAGGTTGGGATTTAAGCCCGCTGGCCAAGCCTTTATTTATTGTGTCGGCAGGCATTTTTGGCGGCATTGCTGGCAGTATTTATTTATCAAAAAAAATATATCATACAAAAATGTTTGGAAGAATTGCATTGAAAACAGACCTTTCTGGGAGCACCGGTTACGTAGGCGTGCCGGCCGGTTTGGACGCATTGGTCGGGCAGATGGGCAGGGCATGCACTTCGCTGCGGCCGTCGGGAAAAATTGAGGTGGACGGCGATATTTACGATGCTATTGCCGAACACGGGATGATTGAAAAAAACGCCATAGTCGTTATCACGCACTACGAAACAGGGCAACTGTATTGCACCGTGAAGGATTGAAAACAATTTTTGATTATTAAAAAATACAATTCTATTTAACCATTAAATTTTAAACCATGGAAGGAGCACCAATCACATTTAATGAGTTGCGCCGCATCAAAGACGCACTGCCGACAGGAAGCACACACCGTATCGCGGAATTACTGAACACCTCCGTTGATACTATCCGCAATTATTTTGGCGGGAATGATTTTGAGCATGGAAAATCGTCCGGCTTGCATTATGAGCAAGGCCCTGACGGCGGACTGGTGCTGTTCGATGATGCGACTATATTGAACCTGGCGAAAAAAATATTGGAAGAAAATCATATTAAGTGGTAAACGGGTTACTGTTTTTTATTGCTGAAAGGTAGTCTTTGGGGGAATGACCGGATTTTCCGGTGATGATTTTATTTGTTGGAAATTAAAAAAAACACTACCTTTGCCCACTTCAAAATAAAGTTTAACTAAAAATAAAAAAATTATGTCAAAAATCAAAGTAGGTATTAATGGATTTGGCCGCATCGGACGCTTGGTATTCCGCGCGGCTGTAGAAGAACGTAACGACATCGAAATTGTTGGTATCAACGATTTGATTGATGTGAACTACATGGCGTATATGCTGCGCTACGACAGCATACACGGACAGTTTAAGGGTTCGATAGCAGTAAAGGACGGATACCTGGTTGTCAATGGGCAAAGCATCCGCGTAACGGCTGAAAAAGACCCTGCCAACTTGAAGTGGAACGAAGTAGGCGCCGAATATGTAGTAGAATCTACCGGCTTGTTCCTTACCAAAGAGAAAGCCGAAGCGCACCTCAAAGCCGGCGCTAAGCGCGTGGTGCTGTCTGCGCCGTCGAAAGACGACACCCCTATGTTCGTATGCGGTGTAAACCACAAAACGTACAAAGGCGAAACGATTGTGTCGAATGCTTCCTGCACGACCAACTGCCTGGCGCCGCTGGCAAAAGTTATCCACGATAACTTTACTATCATCGAAGGGTTGATGACCACCGTGCACGCTACGACCGCTACCCAAAAGACAGTGGACGGCCCTTCGGCAAAAGACTGGCGCGGCGGACGGGCGGCAGCCGGCAACATTATACCTTCTTCTACCGGCGCGGCAAAAGCAGTGGGGAAAGTGATTCCCGAATTGAACGGCAAATTGACCGGCATGTCGCTCCGCGTGCCGACGCTGGACGTATCGGTAGTGGACTTGACTTGCCGCATTGAAAAAGGCGCCACGTACGAAGAAATCAAAACAGCTGTGAAAAAAGCCGCCGACGGCGAACTGAAAGGTATTTTGGGATACACCGAAGACGAAGTGGTATCAAGCGATTTCATTCATGAGCCGCGCACCAGCGTATTTGATGCAAAAGCAGGAATTGCGCTGAACGCTAATTTTGTGAAATTAGTTGCATGGTACGACAACGAATGGGGCTACTCCAACAAAGTGCTGGATTTGATTGCCCACATGGCTACAGTAAAATAACAACCCCCCGTCCCCCTTCAGGGGATGTAATAACATAAGAAACCTCGCCTCTTACCGGGGCGAGGTTTTTAACAGGTTATGAAAGGAAAAGCGCTTATTTTTTCCGCCCCGTCGGGCGCAGGAAAGACAACAATTGTCCGTCATTTGCTGGATACATTTCCGGCGCTTGCATTTTCCATATCTGCGACAAGCCGCGCGCCGCGCGGGAATGAAAAGGACGGCGTAGATTATTATTTTATGACGCCCGAAGCATTCCGCGAAAAAATCGCCCGTAATGAATTTCTGGAATGGGAAGAAGTCTATGCCGGCAATTATTACGGAACAACGAAAAGCGAAGCCGGCCGGGTGTGGGAACAAGGGCAGACGCTGGTTTGCGACGTGGATGTGAAAGGGGGGCTGAACATCAAAAAGGCATTGGGTAATCAAGCTTTGTCGGTATTTGTGCAACCGCCCTCTCTGGAAGCGTTGCGCGAGCGGTTGCAAAACCGCGGCACCGATACGCCCGAAGCCATTGAACGCCGCCTGCAAAAAGCAGCGGAAGAACTTTCCTTTGCGCCGCAATTCGATAAGATAATTGTGAACGACGACTTGGACAAAGCCTTGAAAGCAGCGGAAAAGCTGGTAATAGCATTTTTGCAACCGATACTTTTGGCCGTCCGCAAGGCGCTCAAAGAACAGGCGGATGAAAAAACGGCCGTTTCAGCGCAACGTTTTTTCAAGGAAGAAATAAAAACCATCGGCGTGAAAGCCGCTGCGGTGCATAAAATCGCACAAACATATTTTAAGGCCGTCAAAGGACAGCCGAAGGAAGAGATTTTTGCGCTGTGCGAAACCCTTTGGCAATCGGGCTGCATGGAAGAGGCGGGCGTCGCCTGTGACTGGAGCTGCGCCCTGCGTGAATATTTCACGCCCGTGGATTTTAAAACCTTTGAACGCTGGGTAAGCCGCTACGTAAGCAACTGGGCTATGTGCGACATGCTTTGCAACCATACGGTGGGCGGGTTTATTGAGAAATACCCGGCATATATCAGGGAGCTGAAACAGTGGACGGCTTCCGGCAACCGCTGGGTGCGGCGTGCAGCGGCGGTATCGTTAATTATCCCTGCCCGCAAGGGGCTTTTCCTGCAAGATATTTTTGATATTGCCGGCCGCCTGCTGCGGGACCCGGATGACATGGTGCAGAAAGGTTATGGCTGGATGCTCAAAGCGGCCGGCCAGGCGCACGAAAAGGAAGTGTTCGACTATGTCGTTTCCCAAAAAGCCGTGATGCCGCGCACCGCCTACCGTTATGCTATTGAAAAAATGTCGCCCGGGCGGAAAGCTGCAGCGATGAAAAAATAATTTTAAATGAACTTGCACCTGCGCCGGTTTACGGCTATCCTCTTTGACTTCGACGGCGTGATTGCCGACACGGAGCCGCAATACGACCTCTTCTTCGGCCGGCTGGCGGAAGAATATCAGTTGGGAAAAAATTTCGCCGGACGCATCAAAGGTATTACCCTGGCGACGGTGATGGAAAAACATTTTTACAACTACCCGCCGGCAGAACAAACAAAAATCACAGAATCCCTCCGCCGCTACGAACGGGAGATGACTTATACGTTCATCCCCGGCGCACGCGAAGCCATCGCCCGTTTCCGGGCAGGAGGCTACAAAATAGCGGTGGTAACCAGTTCGCCAAACGAAAAAATGGCCATCGCCCTGCAAAAAATGCAGCTGGAAAACGCCTTTGACGCCCTCATCACCGCCGATAAAATCACCAGGGGCAAGCCCGACCCGATGTGCTACCTGCTGGCTGCCTCCGCGCTTTGCGTGCCGCCGCAGGAGTGCGTGGTGTTTGAAGATTCCATCGCCGGCATCACCGCCGGCATCACCGCCGGCATGAAAGTCATTGCGCTTGCTACCACCCTGCCCGCAGATACTCTCGCGCAATATACCGATACAGTTATCCCGGATTTTTTGGCGCTGGGAGAAGAGTAGCTGCCTCCGGCAGCGTCTTTGCGAACAAAGTGAAGCAAGCCGGAAAAAAGTTAAAAGTTGGCTGGCGCCGGTTGGTTCGCGTCGTGCCTTGCAGCCCCTTTGCTTGTCTAGCAAGCGGCCGTCTGTCCGCTACGCTGGACATAGGGGCAATTACTAAAAAGTAAATGGAAATAAAAATCCATAATCTATTTAATGCAGCGGACGCGCATAGCACGTGCGGGGTAACTGACGTGGTTTCCTGTATCCGCCCATGTGTGGCTAACGTAGTACGTAAGGCCTGTTGCCGTGTCGAGGTAATACAGGCGCGTATCCTCATAGAAGAACCAGCGGATGTTGTAGATAGACTTCTCCCAAGTCTGACTCCAGTAATAACCATTGTCAACGTCGTGGAGTGTATTATTTTGTATTATATAGTAACCTCCAATTACCCATTCAGCAGGTAAATTCGTGTCCAGGCCGGCGTTGTGCAAGGTCATGAGGTCGTCATAACGTGGAACGCGCCAAGGTGACTTGCACAGATTACCCGACGCAAAACCAAAACCATAATAGTACCATGTGTTAGTTCCCGAGGTATATGAGCGGCAATCAGCCGGAGGTGTGTTGAAAGACGATTTGTTACATTCTGGCCATTGGATGACATCGCTCCAAATTTGCGTGCCAAGCACCCATGTTTGGGTAGAAGCGGCATAAGGAGGCTGCCCCATGTTTTCCGGTTGGGTTACAGACACTGCGCGGGTTACCGTACCGGCGGTAAAAGTCACCGTAGCCGCGCGGGTTACGGTAGCAGGGTTTTCCATCACGTTCACGGTCACCGTGCCATTGCTTGTGCCGGTGGCGGGCGACACGGTGCACCATGTGGCGGCGGCATCTACGGAAGCTGTCCATGTGGCGTTGCTGGTTACTGCCACAGTGTAACTGCCGGCTGTAAAGGGGGCGGCAATGGATGTTCTGTCCGTTGTCAAAGTTACAGGCGCGCCTTCCTGTACTACGGAAACAGTCTTGATGGGCGACCCAGCTGTAAAGGTAATGGTGGCGGCACGCGGTATGGCTGTCAACTGTGCCGCGACAGTTATCGTTACTGTGCCGTTACCCGTAGCCGTAGCAGGCGAAATGGTACACCACGTGGCGCCGGCATTCACGGAAGCCGTCCACGTGACATTGCTTGTTACGGCAACGGCATAAGTACCGGCCGGAAAAGCGGCTTCAATAGCCGTGTTATCGGTGTTCAATGCCGGCGGTGCGCCAGCTTGCGCTACGGCCACCTTCCGGGTGAGCGTGCCTGCCGTAAAGGTGACAGTGGCAGCGCGTGCTTCAATAGTTGGATTTTCCACTACGTTTACCGTCACCGTGCCGTTGCCGGTGTTTGAGGCATTAGTAAGTGTACACCATGTGGCGGCGCTGTCCACTTCGGCCGACCAGGACTGCGTGGAGGTTACCTGTAGCGTGTAAGTACCGGCAGTGTGGGCGGCGCTGATAGCGGTTTTGTCAATCGCCAGGGCGGCGTCTTTGCCGGTAGCGCCGTCGCCGTCGCTGTCTGATTTTTTGTCGCACCCGGCCGCCAAAAGCAGTAGCAGCAGGCAGTAGGCAGTTTTGAATACATGTTTCATAATTTCATAATTTAAAGATTTAATTAAGTCGTAATTCGTAATTCTTTCGTTTGCCCGTAGGGCAATAATATCAATAGCAAAACGGCATATCCCTTGTCCCATATTCCCCGTAGGGGATGAATAAAGGCGGCAGGGTGGAAGCCCTACGGGCAACCGCCGCCCGCACTTTCATGCGGGCGGCGGTTCTTTCAAATATTTAAATTGCCCCTACTTCACGCACCTGACCTGGAACCCGTAGTACTTGCTGGCGTAGCCAGTATCCGCACCGCTCGTACTGAAGTTCATGAAGTACGCGTAGTTAGTACCGTTCTCCGTAGACGCCCAGTACCAAGCATACGAGCCAGTATACTCAACCGACGTACTGTTAGCGTAGCCACCGTAACCCCAAGCAGCTTGCAGGTCGGCGGCAGCGGCATTAGCGGCGAGGAGCTCGAAGAAGTCTTCCGTTGTGGGTACACGCCACGGCGAAGGGCACATGGTTGCTTTATGGGCGTCCACGTATGGCCAACTGTAATAGTACCACGTGTGGCCGTCTTCGGTATAGCTCCGCCCGTCGGCCTTAGGCTCTTCATTCGTCCCGTCATCAAAAGTTTCTTTGTTACAGTCTGGCATTTGAATGGCGTCGCTCCATGTTTGTTCGCCGAATGTCCACGTTTGGGTAGAGGCGGCGTAGGGGGGCGTTTTTTTGTCGTCGCTATCGTCGTCTTTGTCGCACCCCGCAAACACCATCGCCGCTGCAACCATTAAGGTGAAAACTTTTTTCATATTATTTTGTTTTAAAAATTCATAATTCATAATTCATCACTCATAATTCATAACTCATAATTACGGAATCACCGCGCTCCTGATTTCGCTCCAGGGGCCTTTCAGTCCGGTGGTGTTTTCCCAGCGGACGGCGTACCAGAAGGTTTTCCCGCGGTCTTCTTCTTCAAAGTC
>JAISLK010000044.1 GCA_031290935.1 Prevotellaceae bacterium
CCGCCCTTCGGAAACCCAATAAATACGTAGAATTTTGGAAAAAATAAAAGAACAACATAAAATATATGCTGTTCTTTATTAGCGATATAAAATTAAAAATTAACTAAGAAAGTTAAAATAGTGCTTTTAATATTACGTTAATATAATTTTAACAAAGGTAACGGTAAAAAATGATTAATAGCAAATACTTTTTTATCAATTATTGACATTTTTCAATGTATTTGCAAAAATAAGGAAGGATAGGGTGTAAAACCTGCGTCCGGAACGGTTTTTCTATTCTATACCGGTTTCGATGTAGAATAGAAAAACCTCATATCCACGCATTATTAATGAATAGTATTATTTTTGGATAATAAAATACTATTTTAATTGATAAATATGGAAATAAAACTTACGGCAGGGAAATGGACGGTTATTTCATTATTTACTATTTTATAGCTTTTCACTTCTTCCATTCCTTGCTGGCTGTTTGTTACATAAACCGTTACTTTTGCATTTTTGGTAACCGGTAATCCCTTTATGGTAGCCGAACGGGCTGCTCCGTTATTGACGGCATGCACCACGTATTGCTTCTTGGCTATATGTCCGAAAACAGCCGGATTAACGTCGCCGTGCGAACAGGTAAACGGCATGGAAAACGCATGTTCGGGAGTAGCTGCCAGTTGCTTCAAGTTCCAGAACCGTTGTGTCGGGCGAAGCGGGCCGGTTGAATTATAAATACCGTCTCCCCAGAGAATCGAATAGTCGGAAGTAAGCTGCCACTGCAAAATAGACTGCGGCTGGCAGATGGCTGTTATACGCGTGTACAAATTGATTTCATACAGCGCAAACGTTGTTTCGGCAAAAATCTGCGAATACCGGTGGGCGGCGGCGTCCGTGCTCCCCTCTCCGATAATAAGCGGAACATTGATTTGGCGGGCTGCCCAAGCCCATTTATTCAGCGTCTGGTCGTCGCACCCGCGCCATGAATGGAACGAAACGGCATAAATATAGGGATAAGTGGCAGGGTCATTCAGTGCCGGAAGTATAAAATCAAAGGTGGTAGCGTCCGAATTATCGCCCAGCAACAGTTTGGTGGCCAATCCCCGCGAGGCAAAATACGCGCCCAGCGTTTTAATAAGGTAGGCATGTTGTTCTGGCGTATGATAGACGTCAATGCCTATATCGGATTCATTGAACGAAAAGGCAGTCGCTTCCACACCGTATATATTTTTCAACGCAACTAAATAATCTGCGATGGACTTATAAATTTGTTCCTGTTTATAAATAAGCAACCTTTGTGCGGCAACCCCGCCGAACCCACGCGGATAGGCAGGGTCGGTAGCCCATCCGGGAGGAAACCATGCGCTCACAATCACCGGCATGCCGAGCGCTTTAAGCCGTTGAGCCATTTTCATGGCATTATCCACCTGCGGATTAATATTGCCGTTTAACGCCTCTTTCAACGGATCGGATTTTTCATCCGGCTGCCAGCTATACCAGGGCATTTCTACCCGCCCAAAAGCCACGCGCATGTTGGTAAGGCAGTAATCTATAACTTTCGGGTCGTTTTGCGGATTCTGTAAACGGAAATTGCCTCCCAATCCCAAAAATTCACGTCCGGGATTTTTTGTATCCACAACAATATCAACCGGCGTAGTATCTATATCTCCTGCGGCCGTAATCGTGAAATGCAAAGATGCCGTCTGGCCTTTTTGCAGATTTTGTCCGGCAATTTCTATATATAAATCGGTAGGCCCGTTGGGCATTCTGAAGCCGCCCCACTGCCCGAAAGCAGCAAAAGGATTCGGGCGTTTCTTTTCAAAGGCAACAACTGTTTTGTCGAAATCCAGCGTTACCTGCTGCCCGGCGCCTTTTACAAAAATACGGTTATCGGCTATTTCCAACGTTTTTTCCTCGTAATACTTGGCCGGAAGCAAGAGCCGAAAATATACGCCTCCTGTTTCGAGCGTTGTATCCGATTGCATTTCAATAGCAATATCTGCTATGCCTTTGCTTTTTTCGGTAACGGTCTGTTTGAATTGAATCCTGTTAATGGCCGTTGTAACCGTTTGGGATTTGCCTTCGCGCAGGTACATCGGGCTTTGGAGTTCTTTGCCGGTAAATTCCGTTTTTATTCCGTCTTTATCGACGACTGCCAGGAATGATTCAAAATCAATCAACTGTCCGTCTATACGAATACCGGTTATATTACCCCAAGCCATTACTTCGGGTTGCGCCGACAGCGGCGATGAAAACGCTATCCAAATAGCGATGAATGTTAAAAATATTTTTTTCATATTCTTTAATTTATTAAATATTATACTGCCCGGCGCTTCTTGCTTCGGCGCAGAATGTATTAAACTCAAATGTCTGGTCGTGCGTCATGCCATGGCATGTGCCGCAGTCGTGCATGGTTTTTGTGTTGAAAAGCAAAATGCCCTGTATTCCTTGCGAGCGCATTTCAATCCATGACATCAGATATACGCCGTCCCTTATTTTTACATATTTACAGGGGAAGCTGCCCATGACGCCCACTTCCGAATTTTGAAAAATAGCAAATGAAAACGACTCGGTGGTTGTGTAATAGTGCTGCGAAGCAACTTCGTCGCTGTATTCCCATGTGTAGGAGTGTCCAAGCAATTCGTCGGTGAATTGATGGCGGTGTGTCGAAGGTGTAATGCCGTCCGTTTTGATAACGCCAAAAAACCACTGCTGGCGGGGAATGCGGGGATTTTGCTCATCGTCAAAAGTGGAACGAATGCAGGTTACAAGCCCGTTTTTCAGGTCAACAGCATACTGTAAACCATCTATCGGGCAATCGCTGTCGGTGGTATGGGCAAAAAACACCAATTGGTCGTCTATCTCAAACGCGTCATATCGCTCCGATTTCCATTCGCCGGAGCCTTCACGAAAACGCATCTTGAAATCTTCGCCTATTTCGTAGTCCCAAGTTGTTTTATCGTCAAACGCAATCGTAAATTTTCTGTTTTCAAGTAATTTGGAATGTTCCAGCATTTTCTTTTCCTTGCCTGTCCCTTCAAATGCGCCTTTCCATGCTTTTGTTTTAGCGGCTACATCCTTCACTTCTTCAAGGGTCATCGGTTTGGTCAAATCCAACGGACGGTAGAGATACCGCATCCCTTTGATTATTGGAAACTCCGCAGGAATTCGCATAAATTCCGGGACGGCGGAAAGCAATTTTTGATTGTAAACGCCAAACGGGCCAAAGGCAGCCACCTGCCCGCGAAGGATTCCAGCATCAGCATAGAGCTGATTGATAAATTCGTCTTGCGCATCAAAACCGAGCCGTACACCGATTTTTTTCAGTGTGTACAGGTCAATAATCTCCAGCACAAATGCACCGCTAAATTCTACCTCCACCCGCGAATAAAGCCAGTGGCGGTTGTCGAGTTCATAATAATCGGTTGGATAGCAAAATGTTTGCAACGAACCTTTCGGCACGGACGCCGAATAATTATGCGACCCGAACAGCGTCAGTTCGTCAGGCCACTGTATCGCTTTTCCCGTCAGTCGTTTTGTGGCTTTGTGGCGGTGTCCGGAAACATCACGGCCTGCAATAGCGCCTGTGGTAATATGGCGTTGAAGTTCACGCGGCGGCAGCGTCTGGTTAAAAAAGCTCTCCCCGCAAAGCCATGTTTCAAACACGGTGGCGAGTTGCGTGCGCTCATCCACCACGGCGACAAAGAAAGTGAGTGTATTGTCTTTCCGCCAGACATTCAGCGTAACGTCGTTTAAACGCATAGCTGCGGCGCCCTCCGGCACAATGAGCAACGTGCTGTCGTCAAGCGTGAGCGTGTAGCCGGGGCTTTTTTCGCTGTTTGCAAATGCAAGCGGCTTCGTTCCGACGATATCCGTTACCTGTTGAGGCGTCAGGTTGGTATATTGAAACATAAAATCGGCGATAATTTCTTCGCGCGACAATTGCTTTTGTTCCTCACAGGAGGTTAGCAAACCCACTGCAACAAAAGCGAGCAATGCCACCGGTAAAAACATTTTTTTCATAGCCTTTTCTTTGTTTAAATTATTTATTCCCAACCGGTGGCCGACATATATTCAGACATAAAGCCCAATGCTTCGATTTCGTGAATCTGTCCGTCGCGAATCTTGAAAACATGCGCGGCAGGCAGGTCAAAAGCCGGCATTTCCAGCATCTCGCGCACTGTAACGCCGGGCATATTATAAATCGGGAAAGTTTTTTTCAGCATCGAATGACGGAAGTGCGAAAATCCGATAGCCAGCCCCGTTACCGGGTCAACCGCAAATACCCGGACATTGTCAATATCATCAATATAGTCCATCATGTTGGTGTTTAATTGCGGTACGGTTTTCAAGGCGCTGTAATTGGGTTTCTCGTCCGTTTCGTTGTCGGGGATGCCGCTGTTGCTTGCCGGCGAGCCGTTTTCGCGGCGGGCGCAGTCGTCAGCGATTGGAGACAGGTAACCGTTGTCCATAATCAGCGCATCATAGTAAGAATAGGCGATACCTACCGTTTCATATCTTTTCATGCGCTGCGTTTCCGGAATAACAGAAAGAATGCCGGGGCGGACAGTTTGCAGATTTTTCATATTTTTCTGTTCCAGGTATCTTACTACCAAGTGTTCGGCTTCATTAACAAAACCGTCGTCATTGATTTTAAGCCGAACGGCAATCATTACAGGCCGGCCTTTTTCTTCCATCATGCCCATAAAACCGACTTCTTTCACTGTCGGGTCGGGAATATAGATTTTGAAAGAAGAAGGCGCCGCCGAAGCGGTTTGCCAAAGCCCTTCGCCAATGGGTTTGGCATCGGTATTTTCTACAAACCGGGCATTGATGGCAAACGGTATTTGGCTGGGGTCGTGTGCAACGAGCGCCTGGAAATAGTTGTCAACAAGTTCAATCAGGCATTGCCGGTCAGTACATTTCAAAGGTTCCTGCGCAGGCGTCATGAACGAAAACTGCGCATAACTTACTATATTGAAAGCAAGTATAAATGCGGAAATAATAATAATCTTTTTCATTTTTTTAGTTTATAAGTTTCATTTACAAAATCAATTTTATCTACAGTAATGCTGCGTTCATTATTATAAATGGCTTCCACTGCAGGATTTGTAGAAGGGAAGCTGAAAGCAGGCGGCGCGGCAGGCGCTGCCGGAGGCGCGTCGTCCGTTGGCGGCGGTGGCGGCGGCATGTTGGCCATCATGGCTGCAAAGTCATAAATGCAATATCCCCATACCATAAACCACGACCAGTAAGGTTGCGTTTCGTAAATCTCGGCGGTGGGGGCATTGCCTACTTCACCCAGGGCGATAAGTTTTCTGCCGCCCAATTCGAGCAACTGGTCGTGATGTGATTGTTTCCAATCATTATTATACACATCGGCAGCCAGTACATCCACATAGTCGATTCCCGGGAAGAAATCGGCATAAGGGCCGGCTTCATCTCCGGGTATATCGCGCGGTGCATTGGTATTCCATACCCAAATAAGATTGTTTAATTTGTGATGATTGGTAAAATAGTCGTACATGGCTATCCACAGTTTCTTGAAGCCGTTTTCCCCGGGTTTATTGCACCACCAGAACCAAACGCCGTTCATTTCATGGAAAGGCCGCCAAAGAACAGGAATTTTTGCTTCTTCCAATTGTTTCAAATATTTTGCCACGCCGTCCATTTGGCTTTTCCATAAGCTATTCAGCGCCGTGCCATCTGTTACCAGTTCGTCCCATTCTTCCTGTGAGGGGAGCCGTTCGGCAAGCCGCCAAATATCGTCGCCGTTACATTCGTCGCCATTGTTTGGGAAACAGCAATGCCACATCAGCGTGATGATACGCCCCCGGGCATATTGTTTCTTTGCTTCGTCCACCAGCGACTGCCGGAGCTGTTCTTTTGTCAGGCCATTGACTTCACAGGGGCCAAAAGGAGCCGTCAGGTTCATCGGCCCGCAGTGTTGAAACTTTTGTATGTTGTCGCCAAGCGCCATAAAGCTGAAATCGGCGCCCCACAGGCCGGAATAAGTGCCGGTCATTTCATGCACTACACGGTCATACCGTGCAAAATCGCTGACGAAATTATGCTGTCCGGTAATGGTATATTGCCCTTGCAGGGAGTATAAGAAGCCGAGCAGCTGGCGCACTTCCGGCGAAGCGTTCGGGTTTACCGGCTTAAATCCGGGTTCCTGCGTTCCGTTACATGCGAGCAGGCATCCGGACAAGATTGTTAAGAGTAGTAGTTTAAATGTTTTCATGAGTATAAAATTTAGAATTTGTATTTAATTTAAAGTTGGCCTGTTAATAATTGCTGTGCGGCCAGCACTAAGAACATGTAATGCGAAGAGCCGCCGCCCATCACATATTCCACCTGTTGCCAGAGGTAAGGAAATTCAAGTAATTCCGGGAAATCCGGACGTATCAGCGCCGTACCGGAAACTACGCCGCCCGGAATGTATGACCAGTCGGCGCGGTTCAGGCCATAGCCCACGGTAGCCGATTGGGTGCCAACCCCGGAAGCAAATGAAGTCGTATTGGAGCCGGGATGGCAGCCCAATACAAAATTCAAGGCATTATACATAATGTCCGGGGGGAATATATCGGGATATGATTTGTGCAGGAAGTAGTAGCGATAGCCTAATTCCTGTATGTCCCAGCCTGCGCCCCATATACTGGGGCGATAGGGTACGCCGTAGGGCGTTTCGGCTGCCTGCGCTTCGAGTTGCTTGCGGAGCGCCGGCAACGCTTCGCGGATAGCTTTTGTGAATTTTTTATCGTTCATGGCTTTTTCCACTCTTCCGATATACCAGCCGACCATTGGAATAAAGCGTACGATATTGTCTGTTTGCGATAATATAAAGTCTTTGTATTCTTTGTCGTGCGTTGTCAAAAACAGTTCGGAAGCCGCCTGTATCTTAAAGAAAGCCATCATGGGGTTAGCGGAATCGCTTGCTTTGTAGATGGCGCGGGCGGCTTCCAGTGCCTGTGCGCTCAGGGTATCGTTGAAACCTTTTAATACGCGTGACACAGCGGCTAATTCGGCAGCGGCCGTCAATTCCCTCATCGGGTTTTCTTCGGTAAAGACCCACCGGTCGTCGTCGTTTCCTTTAATGCCGTCGGTCATCGCGCTGGCGTCGCCCAAGAGCACATACTGCCTTAAATCGTTGGCGATAATGCCTCTGTAGAGGCGTCCCAGCGAGCGGTAAGCGCCTAATACCGACAGGGCGCCGTTTTCGACTTGCTGCAATATATCCGCCTTGCCGTCCGGTTGGTGAATTTCGACGGCATGTTGGTGCTGGTCAATGGCGGTAGCGTCATACGCTACTTTGAAGGCTTCGTAGGCCAGCGCGAGAATATATGCTTCGCCGGCCTGCGATTCTATGCGCAGGTCGAAATCGCCGGCGTCGTGCCAGCCGCCGATGTTCAGTCCCGGCACCTTATCGCCCGGCTGCCAGGGGGTCAAAGTGGAGAGGCCCTGTGCATAGCCGTCAATATGGTTGAAATCCACGGGTGCCATCCGGGCGTCGTCTTCATGGCAGAGGTCATGCCATACGCGGTATTTTTCGGTTACCCTGACATGGCACATTTGTACGGGCAGGAAATATTCCAGCACCGGTTGCCAGGCGCCCCTGTCGTACACATCTTTTGCTATGCGGAAGATGGAAGATGCGGCGTCGCCGTAGCGAACCCGGTACAGGCCTTCTTCCGAAACGGCTGTAAAGTCAAATTTGAGGTATTGGTAGCGTAAAAATGTGCCCCATTCGTTGCCGTCTGCCGCCAGCACCTGTTTTTCGCCGTCTTTGGTTATTTGGTACAGGGCCGGGCGTTCCCGTTCCGCTGCCCGTTTATCCAGTTCGATAACCGCTATTTTTTGCTGTTGGGGATGATAGCCCAGCTGGGATATTTGTACAACAGGTTTATAAATCCATTCGTTGACTACGTTCGGGGTGATAATCCATTTGACGGCTTCTTTGGTAAGGCCTGCGGGGATTTCACTGCGTACAACGAACCAGCCGTTGTTATGGTTCATCCGTCCGTCGTAGAGTTTGAGTTCGGCGCCTTCCGATTCGATGGTAAATTTCCGGTAGGGGTCTTCCGGGTTAACGGTGAAGCTGCGGCCGGCGGCATAGGGTTCGGCAATGATTTCGTCGGCCCTGGCAGGGTTATAGCCTTGCCCGTGGCCGCTCAACTGTTCCAGGCTGGCTTTGCCGGCAGGGTTGAAATGGCCGGAGTGTGCTACCACGCTTTCCCGGGTTATTACAGGGCCGTTGGGCTGTTGCGGGAAAATGCCGTGTTGATTGTCCATAATCCAGGGTTTGCCGAAGAGGGCGCCGGGGAAGAGTTCGAGGTTGAATCCCAATTTGCCGAGAAATGCGTCCGGCACCGGGCGGTCGAGGTCAACCGTTACTACGATGGAGGCGTTTTCGGCTTTTATGTTTACGGTGTAGTTAAATACAAAGTCGGGGTATATCTGGGGGTTGAAGCCGGTCAGGTGGCGGGAGGAGTCGGGGTAGCTGAGGGCTACCGTGATAGCATGGCCGGTTGTATCTACATCCCGGCGGCGTTGTTTGGGTACCGGTTGCCACTGGCCGGGCGTCGGTTCAAAGCGGAGGTCGCCGCTGGTGGCTACACGGTGGCCGTGCATAATCAGGCTGACGCCGCTTTGGTGGCCTTCGGGGTAAATATCGTCGAAAGCCATCACGTCCACGCCGTGGTTATTGAAATAGCCCGATGTATTGAGTTGGAAGTTTTGCGCCGTAAGCGAGCTCCAGCCGCAGAACAGCAAACAGGAAAAAATAAAGGTTAGTCGTTTCATTGGTTTTAATTTTTAGTAATTAGTTTTAATTGTAAACGCTACTTCGGTGGTCAATTTTAATTATTCTCACTGTCAGTATTTCATCTTCTATTGTGTACACTATTCGGTAAACACCTACGCGGATACGGTAAACATTTCCCGTAGCGTTTAACTTTATGCATCCGAAAGGTCGTGGATTTAATGATAAAGAAGATAAATTCTTATGTATTTTTACCAAGTAAATATTTGGAATACTTTGAATGCTTTTTTGTACTTTACCCGATAAAATTACTTCATACTGCTTCATACTTCAGCCCACGCCTTTTGTATTCTTTCTTCATAAATTCTTCGAGGGGAATATCTTCTCCTTTTTCGTTCATTGCCGCTTCTATTTCCAGTCCGTCCAAAAAATCTTCCAACGCTTCATTTCCGCTATACATATCCAAATCAATATGTATATACCGGCGGCCTGCCGATTTCGTATATTTCACTCCTGCTATTTGTTCCATAAATAATGAAATTTTTAATTATATACCTGCAAATGTACGATATTTTTTTTTGCTGCTACGGGGGCTTGGGGAAATAAGGGCTGCCTGCTGGCCGGTGCCTACTGTTTACGCAACTCTGCGCGGAGGCGTTCGATTTCCTGGCGCTGGCGTTCTACTTCGCGTATCTGTTCTTCAAACTCTTCGTGGTGCTGGCGGTCGAGGGCGGCGGCGAGGTCTTCGGTATTGAGCGGCATGAAGAAGGTGGGTTCGGCGCCGAATATCGGGTCGTCGTCCACGTGCTTGAGGAAGGCGGCTTTGATGATGAACTGTTTGCCGCGCGAGCCTTCGGGCATTTGGATGTCGTTATGCAAACGGGTAGTTATCTGGCGATAGACTTCCGTTTTGCCGTCGGAGGCGAGGATGACTATCATTGCATTTTTCACGCCCGGGGGCCATCCGTGGGCTACTAACGCGGCGTTTTCATCGACCGACTGGTCGATGACGACGCGGATATGGTCTTCGTCAAGGATTTTTACTTTGACTTCCGCCGTAATGTTGGTGGCTTTGGTACGGTCATGGTGTCCGCCGGTTTCGCCGGGCAGGAGGAAGCCGAGCAGGTGCACGTCGTTAGCCGTTATTGTATTGTTCGTGTAGGACGCGTATGCCCATACCTTTACCTGCAGGAGGCAGAGGCCAACGGTTGATTTGAGCAGCATGTTGCGCTGTGCACGGTCGGTCAGCGACGCTTGATTTGTATGGCACCGGTTAATCAGTATCAGCAACTGGTCCCGGTTGCTGGCCACTTGCCCAAAGTCGGCGGGATACGGCCATTCCGGGTGCGACAGGATGGTATTAACAAGGTTGTCAATAGCGGCAAACTGGTCGTTGATACCGCCGTGCCAGCGGCGGGCGCCGGCCAGCAGGCCTTCCATAATATCGCCGGATGCTACAGCGCCCAGCGCAAAGGCGACTGAGAGGCCGCCGGCAGTTGGCAGCAGGAAGTTAAAAAACAGGTTGACCTGGTCAAAAATCGTATTGACCAAACTGATTGCGATGGTTATTAAATTTTCCATTTTATTGAGTTTTAATGTTTTTATATGTGAGCATCTGTCGTGCTCAGGTTTATTTTCGAAAAAAACACGTGAGAGATTTTTTTTATTTCACTTGTTATGGCTTTCATTTCACTTGTAACAGGGTTCATTTCACCTGTAATGAATTTCATCTCTTCTGTCCCGGAGGCATTAATTCTCCTGTGGGGATTTTCATTTCAGTTGTGATGCGTTTCATTTCTCTTGTGATGCATTTTATTTCACTTCTAACGGGTGTCTGTCTCTGGTGAGATAAAAAAAATCTCTCTCATGTTTTCCGGCATTTTGCCTGCTTTCTGTTAATATCCCGGGTTCTGGTCTTCCAGGGTCAGCGCGGGGTTCTTTACCAGCTCGTCGTAGGGGATGGGGTAGAGTTCCCTGTTCGGGTTATGGTCGTAGTCGCGTTTGGTATGCGGGTTGGGGACGTACTTGTCGGCAAATGCATAGCCGGGTATGTCTTCAAACCGGATGTCTTCATTGTTCTTGGGGTATTCCGCATCCAGGTACTGTTTGGCCATGCCCGTCCGGCAGATGTCGTACCACAGGCTGTATTCGGCAAAAAATTCGTGCCGGCGTTCAATCGTCAAGGCTACTTTCCAGGGTTCTGCGGTGTAGGGCGTGTAGTCATGTCCCAGGTAGGTTACTTCGACCGGTTCATATTCCGGGGTTACGTTATCTCCTCCTTTTAATTTTTTCAGCGTGCCCTGAATTTTGCCGGGCGAGCGTTTATATTGGGAGTAGAAGGTTTGCGCATCGGGTGCTGTGGCTACGCTCAGGGGGAACGGGAAGGTTTTGCCTCCGAATACGGACCCGGGTATGGTGGCGGGTGCTGCGCCTTCGAGGGCGCCCCAGGCGCGGTCGCGGATTTTCTGGATGTATTCCCATCCTGTAGTGGCGTCGCCGGTTTCAAAGCAGCATTCGGCGTAGTTGAGGTACACGGCTGCCAGTCGCATTTGTATGGATGATAAGGAATTATATTCTCTTCCTTTATACGCTACATGTTGCCGCCACAGTTTCTTGTCCGAATTGTTCGGCAGCACGTCGCTGGTAATGTAGGCCGAGCGCCAGCCTGTTTGCAGTCCTACCGTTCCGAATTCCGGCCCCATGCCGCCGACATTAATGGAAAAGCCGGGGAAAATTTCTACATAGAATGGCGGGCTAAACAGTTGCATATCTCCTTCCGTGTCTTTCAATACAAATTCATTTTTCTCGCCGTAGCGGGCTACTTCGTAGTCCAGGCGTTTATCGCCCGGTTCGAACGACCAGCAAAATTCATAGGATACATAATGCGGTCCCCACCCGCCATATTCTTTGTTTCCTTTGAGCTGCACCGGCCACCATATGGCGTCGGTCTGCCCTTCGCGTCCCCAGCCCATGCTTTCAAATTCGGGGAAGGCGATTTCCCATATACTTTCGGGCTGCCAGTAAACGCCGGGGATATGTATCTGTCCGAAACAGGGGTTCAGGGAGTAGTGGGGGCTGTCTATAATTTCTTTCAACTCTGTTTTGGCTTTGCCGAACCATCCGGCGCGGTCGTTGATGTTGGCCATATACATGCAGGCTTGCGCGAGGTAGGCTTTGGCCATGCCTTTGGTGACCCTGCCTTTTTGATTTTTCCATGGCGTCCAGTCCAGCGCATCGCGGGCAAAGGTCAAATCGTCAATAATCATCGACCAGGCTTCTTCCGCCGTGCCGCGTTCCTTGCCCGGATGGGTAGAGTAGGTTTCGCCTGTCTGCAGCATCGGCACGCCGCCGAAGTTCTGCACTAACCAGGTGTAGAAATAAGCCCTTAACGCGCGGGCTTCCGCTTCAATAATTTTCATGGTCGCCGCGCCGCCCTGGAAAATCGTCGGGTCGGCATTCTGCAGGTTGGCGAGGAACCGGTTGGCGCGGTCGATAGCTCTGTAAGCGCGCGTCCAGCCGCCGATAAACTCGGATTTGGTCGTTTTCCATGCCTGCCGGTTAAATTCTACGTCCCATCCGTCGCCCTGAATATCCATAGTCGGATAATTCGCCAGCGCCATGTGGGGTTTCAGCAGCCATCCCTGCGAGATGTCATCGCCGCTGGTGCTTTCGGGATAGAGTAAGTCATACACTCCGTTCAGCCCCTGTTCTACATATTTCTGGGAAGTGAGCAGGACTCCCGGTTCTACAATACCGTAATGGTCCACTTCCAGCCATTCTTCGCCGCAGGATAGGGCAACCAGTGAAAAGGCTGCCATCGCTATAAAAAATCGTATTTTTTTCATAATATTTATGCTGTTAATTTTTTTTATTTTTTAAATAATTACAAACTTATACTTACCCCGAAAGAAATGGTAAACGGCAGCGGGTAATGCCCCTGGTCGATGCCGGTAGTTAATACCGAATTGAACGGCGAGCTGTTGTTGCCGATGGGGAGTTCCGGGTCTAAATTCGCCGGGTAATTAGTAAAGGTAAACAGGTCTTCCATGCTTAGATATACCCGGAGGTTATCTATCTTTATCTTCCTGAGCAGGTCTTTAGGCAGGGAGTAGCCGATTTGCAGGTTTCGTATTTTCAAGAAATTCCCGTTCATCAGGTAGTAATCCGATACCCTCGTGTTCTGGTTATCGTCCGACCGGGTAAGCCGCTGGTATTTCGTGCTGTGGTTCTGGCTTGTCCAGGCATTGTCCGCATATTCTTTCAAAATATTTTGATAGCCTTCGGTACCGGCGCGCATCGTCGTCAGGTTTTTATAGCCATAAGCCAGGATGTCCTGCCCGAGCAGCCCGTACAGGTACACGCTGGCGTCCCAGTTTTTATAATTCACTGCGAAGTTTAACCCGAAGTTGAACGTGGGGAAGCCATTTCCCAGGTATTCACGGTCGAGGTCGTTGATAACGCCATTGCCGTCCAAATCCTTAAATTTGAAGTCGCCGGGGGAAGTTCCCGCCTCCTGATAGGTGTTTTTCAATCCGGTGGCCAACGCTGCGGCATTCAAGGCGTCTATTTCCGCCTGCGTCTGGAAAATGCCATCCACGCGGTATCCGTAGAAAGTAGCGAGCGGGCGGCCGTTTTCGGTAACAGAACTGTTCTCCCACCAGTCGCCCCTTCCTGCCGAAGCAAAAATAGGCAATCCTACGTCAACCACTTCATTTTTATTGGAAGAAGCATTCAGGCGGACATTGAAGAACCAGTCTCCAACCGGTTTCTGGAAGGAAGCGGTCAATTCCACTCCGCTGTTCCGGATTTCCCCGGCATTCGTATAAATGGATGCGTAACCGGTAGAGGGGCGAAGGGTACGGCTCAGCAGCAGGTCTTTCGTATTCCGGATATAGTAATCCAGCGAAAAGCTGTACACATTGTTGGCAAAACCGAAGTCCAGCCCAAGGTTGATTTGCTCATTGGTTTCCCATTTCAGGTTTCTGTCAATCTCCGTTACCTGCGCTAAACCCGGCATAAGCGTATAACTGTCGCCATCGAAGAAATAATAGGCAATACGCGATGACGACAACTGGTCAACGGCCTGGCTGCCGCTAAACCCGGAATTACCTGTTAAGCCCCATCCTGCACGCAGCTTCAGGTTGCTGAAGACGTTCAGGTTCTTAATAAACGTTTCTTCCGACAGCCGCCAGGCGAGGGAAGCGGAGGGGAAAGTGCCGTACCGGTTGCCGGCGCCAAAGTTCGACGACCCGTCGCGGCGCACGGTAGCGGTAAACAAATATTTGCCCAGCAGGGAATAATTCAGGCGGCCGAAAAACGACTCCATGCGTCTCGTGTCATTCAGCCCGCCCGACCCCTGAATAGTAGAAGGGTCTTGCGTCAGGCCGATTTGCCGGACGGTAGGCACCGGAAAATACTTGGCGTTAATGGAAGCGTTGGAACCGTCATTGCTCGACACGGAATGGCCGGCCATGAGGGTAATATCATGCACCATATTTAAATTCAGGTGATAGGTTAAGTAGTTTTCCAGCGACAGCCCGATGCCTTGATTGCTTCCTACGCTATAAGCATCGAAATCATCGTTTTTATTGGCTTGCGGGCGGTTGTTCAAGGGCGAATAGGTCGTGGTTCCGAAATTGTTGTAGGTAACAGCGCCGGTGCTGCGGAAAGTCAGGCCTTTGAAAAGATCCACCTCTGCATACAGATTGGCTACGACATTTCCTCCGTTGCTGTAATTACCGGCTTCTTTAGAATCGGTGGATGCCGCCACCGGATTGTCAAGATAGGTGTTTACGTCGTTTCCGGCATGGAAGAAATGCCCCCACGTGCCGTCCGGGCCCCGTACCGGTACATGAATTACATTACCCGACGCATCGGAGTCGTCCATTGTGGGGGGTATGGAAGCATATTGCAGCATGCTGCCTGCGCCGCCCTCAAACCGCATATACGTATAGGCGGCGCTTCCCCCTATGCGAAGGAATTGCTTTATCGTATTGTCTATGCTCAGGCGGGCTGTCAGGCGCTGAAAATTCTGGTTGATAATCGTACCCTGGTTATTGCTATAACCCACAGATAAGACGGCGCGCGTATTGTCACTGCCGCCGGTAACGCTTAATGAATAGTTGCTTTGTATAGCTATGCGCGACATTTCGTCTTGCCAGTCTATCGTTTGCAGCTCATCGGCGTGGTTCCACCAGGCCGCGTTCAAAGTCGCATTATTGGCTTCGGCAGCCCTCCGGGCGGCTTTGGCAAACCCGGGTGCGTCCAGCACTTCAATCTTCCTTCCGGTTGTTACAATGGTCTGGTTGGTGGTAAAATTAACGCGGGCGCGTCCAATTTCCCCTTTGTAGGTCGTTACCATAATCACGCCATTGGCGCCTTCAGAACCGTAGATAGCCGTAGCGGAAGCGTCTTTCAGCACTTCTATGTTCTGCACATCCGCCGGGTTCAGGTAGTCAATATTTGTTCCTACCCGCACGCCGTCCACTACAAACAGCGGGTCTGTGGAGTTGTTCACACTCGCAATACCGCGAATGCGAATGGTGGAACCGCCGGAAGGGCCGCCATTGCGCGTTACCAGTACGCCCGCCGCAGCTCCCTGCAATCCGGAAACTACAGAGATGGGATTCTTTTTCATCATCTCTTCTCCTTTTACCGACGCCACAGAGCCTGTAACATCGCTCTTTTTCACTACGCCGTAGCCTACTACTACTACTTCATCCAGCGCCACCTTGTCGTCTTCCAGCGACACGTTAAGAGGGGCGTCGGATTTCACTTCCCTTTTCAGGGATACTTTACCGATAAACGAAAACACTAATACATCGCCGGTATTGGCGCGAATAGAATAACGTCCGTCAAGGTCGGTTGCCGCTACCACCGTCGATTGTTCGACGCGAATGGTAACACCGGCCATGGGGGAGCCATCGGTAGCGTCGGTAACTCTGCCCGACACTACATTGCCTTGTGCATATCCGGTTAAGGACAATGCACAAAAAAATAAAACATACAGTAATTTTTTCATACACTTAAAGTTTGAGGTTGGTTTTTAATTTTTTGACACTTTTTTAACATTTTTTAAATTTTAACTTTCTTAGTTAATTTTTAATTTTATATCGCTAATAAAGAACAGCATATATTTTATGTTGTTCTTTTATTTTTTTCTAAAATTCTACGTATTTATTGGGTTTCCGAAGGGCGGATGAAGTTTTTCATCCCTAAATTCGTCCTCCCTAAAAATATTATAATTCATTTATTCTAAATTTATTTTCAAAAATTATAGCAGAAAATTCATACCGCATTTCGTACCGCCATTTTTGTGTGTTTATTTTTTTTCATCCCAATAACTAACTGAAAATAATAGTTTTTTATTTGTTATTTTTTCGTTTCATGCACCAAAAATATTAACTAAGAAAGTTAAAATAGCGCTTTTAATGTTTCGTTAATATAATTTTAACAAAGGTAACGGTAAAAAATGATTAATAGCAAATACTTTTTTATCAATTATTGACATTTTTCAATGTATTTGCAAAAATAAGGACGGACAGGGCGCAAAACCTGTATTCGGCATGGTTTTCCTGTTCGCATACCGGTTCCGGAATAGCATAGAAGAACCTTATATTCATGCTCTATTAATCATAATATGATTTTCGGATAATAAAATACTATGTTAACGAAATGCTTCCACTTCACGCCGTCAGCATTAACTCAGGCGCCAGCGCTTTATACGCTTAACGCTATAGATAACGCTCTGTGTAATGACAATTAATTACACAGAGCGTCACAGAGTTAAATAGAAGGTATCAGTAATTTAGGGAACAGCGGTGAAGACATAGTAATAACCCCAAAAATTGGCATTGACATGTAATACCATGTGTTCATTATCCAAATAGCATATAGTGAATGTGCTTGTTGGCAATGGGCCAAGCGCTCCAAAAAATAGACCGCTGAGCACATCGTAAGGATACAACACATTGGTGTTTAAAAACGTCAATGTTCCCAAAGAACCGGAAATAGTGGTAGGGCCTACTTCAAGCATTACCGTGCCGCTTTCTATTTCCGTACCTGTGGGGTTGTATTTTGTTACTGTTGTTCCGTTCAGTGTAAATTTCATTTTTGCGCCGGCGCCTTCATTGGGGTCAGCAGGAACTGTTTGGAATGCAAATATCGCTGCAAAGTCGGTAATACTGGTAGGTTCAGCGGGAGCAAGAATAATCGGGCCTACATTAATGCCGTCAATCGCTTCCGTTCCGGGCACAACCCAATTGGTATTCCACGTCCATTCTTTAGCGCCGGACTGGCCGAATAGATAACCCCATTCCGGCTCGTCCATTACTTCTACCGTAATGGGCGGGAATGTTTTGGTTAACATTTTCCCGTCGGCGGCCCTTGCGGTAAGCGTAATCGTTTGCTGGCCGGGTTTCGAGAGCGACATGGCGCCATTATTCCGAATAAATGGTTTGCCGCCGTCCGACGACCATTGGCATAACACAGGGCTTTTACACTCCACGAGAAGTTTATTGCTCACTTTCCCGTCTTTCAGGACAGGCGTTATTGTAGCGTCAATCTGCGACGCATCGGTGATAAGTTCGCCCATGTCCGTTTCGTTAACAAGGGGTTCACAGCCGGCAAACAATATAGCCGTACTCAATATAATCAGATAAGTCAATATTTTTTTCATCATCTTTAGTTTTTAGATTATCAATATTTATTTTACCATCCGGCATATAATGCCGAATTATCCCAACCGGCGTTTTGTTTGTACAATCCGTCGGATAAAATAATCTGGTCGTTGGGAATAGCGAAAAATCCGCGCGTAGCGTCGTAGCGTTGCTGGTAGGCTGTTCCCTCCCTGTTTACATCTGCTACGCCTTTATTGTACACAGGTAATTTGTCTTGCCGGCCAAGGGCGGCTTTGGCATAGGTAGCGCCCCAGCGGCGCATGTCGTTCCAGCGCACGCCTTCAAACGCCAGTTCAAAGCGGCGTTCCCGTTGAATGTTTTCCAGTGAATAGGGGATATTACTCAATCCTGCACGCGCGCGCACTCTATTCATTCCTTCGGGGTCTTCTTTCAATTCCGACTGCATGAGCAGCACGTCGGCAAAGCGGATGAGTATCTGGTCATGCACAAGGGCATAGTCCCATTGGGTAGGAATAAAGCCATACATCAACTGGTCAAAGGGATCGCTGAGCGTTACGCCACCGTCAGTAGTACCCACAATAGAGCCTTTTTTGTAGAAGTAGCGCGTATCCTGTATCCAACCGTCGCGATTGGCGGCATCTACTCCCGGAATTTCGGCAGCTATATCGCAAATAGACGCCCGCTTCCGGATGTCTGTATCATCCCAGTCATTCCATAAATTGGTGGCTACCGGTCCGGCGCCCCATCCGTTCCCGAAAGGAAATGCCGCCGCATTGCCCTGCGTATTGCGCAACCCGCAAAACACAAAATAGCGATTGCAGGCATATCCGGCGTTTTTGTTAAATTTAATAGCCAGCATGGTCTCGGGATTTACAGCATTGTCGTCTTCCACCCATTTCAACCCCTGCCCTTTGGTATAGTTGTAAGATTCCACCGTATATTTGTTAGTGTACGGCCACAAGTTGCGGTAATCCGACGTTACTAATGAGTATCCCGAATTTGTTACGCAATCATCAATCCAGCCAATCACCATTTGCTTGGTAACTGTACTGCCATCGGGAAGCGCCACTTCGGTTTTGCCATAGAATCCGGTGTAGAACAGGAAAGCGCGTGCCATCATCGCTTCCGCCACATATTTATCTACATGCCCTGCTTCTGCATCGGGCGTTTTTTGGTCGGGCATAAGTTCAATAGCCGTTTTGAGGTCGGCAATAATTTGTCCCCATGTTTCGTCGGGCGGCGCCTGCGGCAACGGTTCCGGCTTAGTAGTTAGATGCAGGGGCACATTTTCAAACATTGACGCCAGTTCGTAATAATAAAATGCTCGCAGGAAATAGGCTTCCCCTAACATTTTTTGCTTTTTTGCCTCCGGCATTCCGCATTTGTCAATGTTTTCAATGGCAGTGTTGGCACGATTGATGCCTGTATAGCGCAAACTCCAAAAATAACTGTATTGGTCAACGCTGGATTGCATAATAAGATCCATGGCTTGCAACTCGCGGTCATTACTACCGCCGCCGCCCAGGCGGTCGTCCGACGCCAACTCCGAAACCATAAAAAATGATCCTTTTACAGCAAAATCCGACACGCCTGCTTGCAGGTTATTATAGACGCCTGCTATCATTTGTTCGGCATCAATTTCAGAAACAGGAAAACTGCCGGTATTTTTTTCCATAAGATTTTCTGTATCCAGAAAATCGTCACAAGACGCCAATGAAAACATTAACGCCGCAACTATAAAATATTTAACAATCTTTTTCATATTCTTTCATTTTTCGATTAACAATTAAAATTTAATGTTTACGCCTATTAACCAGGTGCGGGGATTGGGATAATATCCAATGTCTATCCCCTGTACCCAATCCATGCCCGGAGAGTAACCTACTTCCGGGTCCATGCCGTTGTAGCCGGTAAAAGTATAAAGGTTTTGTGCCGTAACATAAAGGCGCAGTTGCCCGAAAGGCAAGCGTGGGAGCAGGCGCTTGAAATCATAGCCTAATGTGATATTCGACAATTTCACATAATCGCCGTCTTCAATATAAATGTCCGACACTTTGCCGAAATTCACGGTAGTGGCGTCTGTCAGGCGCGGCATCCTGTTGGATGTGCCTTCGCCGTACCATCGGTTATATACGTCGGCAGTATAATTTTCGGAAGGTACGTCATTTTTCCGGTACGACTTGGCTATTTCCTGCCCAAATCCGCCGTAAGCCGACACGCCAAAGTCAAAGCCCTTATAATTTAGCGACAGGTTTATGCCCAATGTAATATCGGGATGCGGGTCGCCTATAATGGTTTTATCATCATCATTAATTTTCCCGTCGGGTTGCAGGTCGGAGAATTTCAGGTCGCCCGGCACAGGATTTTCTTGCATAAATCCTTTTCCTGCGGCTCGCCAAGCATCAATTTCGGCCTGGTTCTGGAATACGCCGTCGGTTTTGTAACCATAAAAATAGCCAATGGGGAAGCCTACCTGCGTACGGAACATTTCGTCAGCGCCCTGAAAGAGCGCCCCATATCCGTGTATGATGCCTTCGCTGTTGGCAATACGGAGTACCTCGTTTTGGTTATAGGCAAGGTTTACGCCAAGGCTGTACTGAAAATCCTGTACATTGTCACGCCAGTTTACAGCTAATTCCACGCCGCGATTCTGTACATCGCCGCCGTTGATTTGCGGAGCGCCGGTTCCGTATGCTGCCAATACTGGTGCGGTAATTAGCCAGTCTTTGGTGGTCTTCTGGTAGTAGTCAAACGCTACGTTCAAACGCGAACGGAGGAAGCGAGCGTCAAAACCCAAATCCAACTGTTCGGATGTTTCCCACGACAAGTCCTGATTAGGCAGTTTGTTGGCATAAGCGCCGGGTGTAATATTGTTCACGCCACCGAAAGAGTAGCCATTGTATGTATCTGTTACTACTGTTGCCACGTAGGCAAAGTTGGTAATATTGGCGTTACCGTTTTGTCCCCAACTGCCGCGCAATTTAAAGAAATCCATCCAAGAGGTAATGCTTTCCATGAATGATTCGTTAGTCAGTACCCACCCGGCGGATACGGAGGGGAAATACCCCCAACGGTGTCCGCGGGCGAAGTTTGACGAACCGTCGGCGCGCATTACCAGTGACAGCATGTATGTTTCCTTGTAGTCGTAATTGACGCGTCCGAAGAATGACAGTAGCCGCCCCTGCCCCCACGGAGAGCCGGACACGGCGTAGTTATTTTTATCGCCTGTATTATTGCTAACCCAGGCATGCTCAAAATCATCAAAGATTAAGCCTTTTGCCGACGCGCCCCAACTTTCGCCAAAACCGGATTTTTCCAATGATTGCCCAAGCAATACATCTATGTGGTGTTCGCTCAGGGCAAACTTATAATTCAACGTGTTTTCCCATGTATAGTTAAAGCCCACCCCGCCATTTTGGTCTACTTGGGCGACATCTTTTTGATTGATGCTCGTAAGCGCATATATGGGCGTAAATTGCCGGTAGGAGTTGGCGCTAAACATATAGCCGAATTGCGAACGGAATACTAAATTTTTTATGGGTTGAACCTCGATATTCGCCGAAGCCATCATAAAGTGGTTCTTGGAAATATTGTTGCCGCGTTGATACACCATATCGGCTACAGGATTGGCAAACTGGGAATCGTAGTTATTAAACCCTGAATTTTCTTTATCGTCAAGGTCAAAATAGTTACCGTCGCTACCATGTAAAGGCATAATAGGAAGCCCGCGCAGCATATTGGAAATATCGTTCCAATACTGGCTGCCAATGCCAATACCTCTTTTATCATTATAGGTATAAAAAAGCGTTTCACCTATTTTGATAATATCAAGGTCTTTATTCTTAAGAATCGTATGATTGGAATTAACACGTACGGTATAGCGGTCAAAGTCCGACTGCACAGGTTTACCGAAAATACCTTCCTGTGAAGTATAAGAAAAGCCCAGCGAAAAGTTCGACCGGTTGCCGCCGCCCATAATATTAATAGCATGGTTTTGTATGGGCGCATTAGGGTTGCGGATTTCATCCAACCAATTGGTGCCTTTCCACTCGCCCGACTGTATTTTTTCATAAATTCCGCCCTGCAATACGTTTTGCCAGTTTTGTAACGGCCGGCCCATATTAAAATTTACTTCATCTATGATATTCATGTATTGCTTAGCGTCAAGCACAGCGGGCATTTTATAGACGTTTTGCCATCCAAAATAGCCGTCGTAGTTTACGTATAATTTTTCAGAGCCAAAACGTCCCTGCTTGGTTGTAATCAGCACTACGCCGTTAGCTGCGCGGGCGCCGTAGATAGCCGCCGAAGCAGCGTCTTTCAGCACGTCAATAGTTTCTATATCCGACGGGTTAAGATTGTTAATACTGCCGCCGGCAACGCCGTCCACCACGAATAGCGGTTGATAGTTACCTGTAGTACCGATACCGCGAATGTTAATCTTAAATCCTTCACCCGGCTGCCCCGAATTTTGGATGATAAATACCCCCGGCGTTTGGCTTTGCATAGCCGTAAGCGGGCTAACGGTACTCAGTTTTTGCAGGTCGTCGCCGCCCACTTGCACAGTGGCGCCGGTAACCAGTTTTTTCTTCTGCACGCCATACCCCATTACTACCACTTCTTCCAGCGCCACCACGTCGTCTCTTAAAGCAACGCTCACTTTCCCGTCGGAGGGAACGGTAATCTGTTGGGTAATTTTGCCGATAAATGAACACACTAAAACATCGCCCGGTTTAGCGTTAATAGAGAAATTACCATCGCCGTCGGTTACCGCTATTACGGTAGAATTTTGTACCTGCACGCTAACCCCAGCCATGGGAGAGCCGTCAGTAGCATCGGTTACAATGCCCGACACTACTACACTTTGTGCATATCCGGTTAGGGACAATGCACAAAAAAATAAAGCATAAAGTAATTTTTTCATACACTTAAATAAAGGTTAATTTGACATTTTTTAACATTCTTAAATTTTAACTTTCTTAGTTAATTTTTAATTTTATATCGCTAATAAAGAACAGCATATATTTTATGTTGTTCTTTTATTTTTTCCAAAATTCTACGTATTTATTGGGTTTCCGAAGGGCGG
>JAISLK010000045.1 GCA_031290935.1 Prevotellaceae bacterium
GGGAAAGTATGAAAAAGTCTTTTTTGCGTTTTCCCAACGTTGGGAAAGTATGAAAAAGTCTTTTTTGCGTTTTCCCAACGTTGGGAAAGTATGAAAAAGTCTTTTTTGCGTTTTCGCAACGTTGCGAAAGCATGCCAGGCTCGTTGGCGCGCAGTAACAGACTGCTTGCAGAGAGGATATTATGGGTGGGGCGCTGTTCATCATTCACTGTTTATTATTCGCTGATAGCGGGATGCAAAGATAATGTTTTTTTTGAATAGCCCGCAGGGTTTCCACGTCGGCGCTATTTATTAATCCCCTCCGGGGAACCGGTGGCAGTGAGCAGTCGCAGCAGGCAGTGGGCAGCAGGCAGCAGCAGCAGCAGCAGGCAGCCGCCGGCATTAAATCATTACTCCCGTCAAGGTGGCGGAGGAGCAGGCGGTGATTTTTACGGATACGCGGTCGCCCGCTTTGCAGTGCGCTTTGGGGAAGACGACCATTTTATTATGCGGCGTTCTTCCGGCAAGGTCGCCGGGGGAGCGTTTGGAGGGACCTTCGGCCAGTACTTCAAAAGTTTTCCCGACGTCTCGGCGGTTGCTTTCCAGGGATAGCCGGTTTTGCAGGGCGATGATTTCCATGAGGCGTCTGGTTTTTATTCCGTCAGGCACGTCGTCGGAGAATTGTCGGGCGGCTTTGGTGTTCGGCCGTTCGGAGTATTTAAACATATAGGCTGCGTCGAACGCGACTTCGCGCAGGAGGGAGAGGGTCTGGGCGTGGTCGTCGTCGGTTTCGCTGCAAAAGCCGGCGATAATATCGGTGGAGATGGCGCATCCGGGGATGATTTCGCGTATTCTGGCAATGCGTTCGAGGTAGCTTTCGCGCCAGTAGCCGCGGTTCATCACCTGCAGCAGCCGTGTGCTGCCCGATTGCACCGGGAGGTGGATGTGGTTGCAAATATTGGGGTACATCGCTATCGTGTACAGCACGGCATTGTTCATGTCTTTCGGGTGGGAGGTGGAAAAGCGTACGCGCAGCGCCGGGTCTTCGAGGGCAACCAGTTCGAGGAGTTTTGCAAAGTCTATTGTTTTTGAGGGGTCGTCCGTATTTTTCCAGGCATAGGAATTGACGTTTTGTCCGAGCAGGGTAACTTCTTTATAGCCCTTTTCGAGCAGTCCGCGCACTTCGGCAAGGATGCTGTCTGCGGGGCGGCTGCGTTCGGGGCCGCGTGTGTAGGGTACGACGCAGTAAGCGCACATGTTGTTGCACCCGCGCATGATGGATACAAAGGCCGTAACGCCGTTTTTATCCATGCGCACGGGCGAGATGTCGGCATAGGTCTCTTCGCGTGAGAGCAGGGTGTTAATGCCTTTTTGCCCGCTTTCCGCTTCGCGTACCAGCTGCGGCAGGGAGCGGTAAGCGTCGGGGCCGGCGACCAAATCGACCGTGCCGTTTTCGAGCAGCGTTTCTTTGAGGCGTTCGGCCATGCAGCCCAGCACGCCTGTAATCACGGAGGGCCGGCGCTGCTTGAGCTGCCGGAAAAAGTCGAGCCGCCCCCATACGCGCTGCTCTGCATTGTCGCGGACAGCGCAGGTGTTGATAAAAAGTATGTCGGCTTCCCGGATGTCGCCGGCTATCGTGAACCCCGCGTTTTGCATAATCGCTGCCACTACTTCGCTGTCGCTGGCGTTCATCTGGCAACCGTAAGTTTCGATAAAGAATGTAGCCGGAAGTTGAAAGTTGTAAGTTGAAAGTTGAAAATTAGTCATAAATCGTAAGTTAAAAGTTGAAAGTTAAAAGTTAAAAGTTGAAAGCTGAAAGTTGAAAATGGGCTGGCGCCAGCTAATTTTCAACTTTCAACTTTCAACTTTCAACTAAATATGGCGCTTCCAATCCGCACTATCGTGCTTCCTTCTTCTACGGCTATGGCGTAGTCGCTGGACATGCCCATAGAGAGTTCGCAGAATCCGGCGTCGGAGGAGAAGCAGGTTTGTTTAAGTTCCGTGTAGAGGTTCTTCAGGGTGCGGAATTCATGGCGGATTTGTTCCCTATCGTCGGTAAAAGTAGCCATGCCCATGAGTCCGGCAATTTGCAGGTGGGGCAGCCGGGCAAGGGCGCCGGCGGCCGCCAGCGCGCGCAATGCGCCGGGGGTAAAGCCTTGTTTGGTCTCTTCCCGTGCAATGTGCACCTGGAGCAAGCAGCGCTGGCGGCATGGCCTCCGGGCGGCTTCCTTATCCAGTGCGGTCAACAGTTTTTCGCTGTCCACCGCATGGATGGTATGCGCCAGGCCGACGACCGATTTGATTTTATTGCTTTGCAAATGCCCGATGAAGTGCCAGTCAATATCTGCCGGCAGCTTCGATGCTTTGTCCAGCAAGGTTTGCGGGCGGCTTTCGCCAAATGCCCGCTGCCCCGCATCGTAGGCTTCCCGGATGATTTCCGCCGGCTGCGTTTTCGATACGGCCACCAGTGCAGTGTGGGGGGGCAACGTGTTTTTTATGCTTTGTATGTTTTGAGAAATACCCACGGGGATTAAAAAACAGGATATAAATAGTTGGCGTTTTTATTTCCTCCGCTGTTGTTGCACTTGCCGCCGCTGCATGTCTTCCAGCCGTTGCTGGAATTTCGATTTCTTTTGCGGCTGTGCGGCGCGCGCCCGCATTTTCGCCAGCATCTTTTCTTCATCGATGAAAAATTTGCGGATAATCCATGTCTGTATCATGGTAAGGAAATTGAAGAGCATATAATAATAACTCAACCCGCTGGAAAAGTTGTTGCATAATACAAGGAGGAATACCGGCATAAAATAAAGCTGCATGAATTTCATGCCGGGCTGCCCCGTCTGCGGCGTCTGGGACATCATCATTTTGGAATAAAAGTACGTGGATACCGCCATGAGCAGGGCAAACAGGCTCACATGGTCGCCATACATCGGCACCGTAAAGGGCAGGTTCCAGATAGAATCATAGGTGCTGAAATCGTGCGCCCAGAGGAACCCTTCCTGCCGCAGTTCAAACGACGCAGGGAAGAAACGGAACATGGCAAACAATATCGGCATCTGTAATAACATCGGCAAACAGCCGCCCATCATGCTTACGCCGGTGCGTTTGTAGAGCGCCATAATTTCCTGCTGTTTTTTCATGGCGTCTTCTTTTTTCGGGTATTTCGCGTTTATTTTGTCAATATCCGGCTTCAGCAGTTTCATCTTGGCGCTCGATACAATGGATTTTTGGGAGAACGGTGCTAAAATGATTTTAATAAAAACAGTCAGCAGGAGGATAATGATGCCGTAATTGCTGATAAAATCATTCAGGAAATCGAACGTCGGGATAATAATCCAGCGGTTGATGGGGCGGATAATCCAGCCGCCCAGCGGCACCAGCCTTTCAAAATCGCGGCCATACGATTGTAAGGTTTTATAATGGTTCGGGCCAAAATAAAACTGCAGCGGAATAGTTGTTTCCGCTGCGCCGTTGTAGGGGAATTGGGCGAACGCTTCGCAGTTCATTAACGTGCGGGAAGCGTTCCCCTGCATATTTTTTTGATACGCCACCGAGGCATTGTTAAAGTTCGCGGGCGCGATCAGTATTGTCGAAAAGAATTGTTGTTTAAACGCTATCCATTCCACCCGCGTGGGGATTTTTTTATCATTGGCTTCGTCCCGTTCGCCCAGTTCGTCAATATCGCTATCGCCGGGAAATTTATAGGCAATCGTGGACTGGTTGGCTTCGCTTGCAAAGTCTTTTTCCTGCCGCAGCAGCGTGGCCGACCAGTTCAAATCAATGGTCGTAACATTTTGCGGGATGTAGGTATCCATGCCATTGAGCCGGATATCCAAATCCACCCGGTAGCTGCCGTATCGCAGGGTATATATATAGTCTATGGAAGCGTTTTCCGCCGTCTGCAGGCGGTAAACCAGCCGGGCGAGGGAATCGGTTTCCGTCAATTGCGTAACCGCGGGCGTTTCCGCGGGCGTAAAATAAAACAAAGAGGTGGCTATATTTTTACCGGTGAAAAAATTCAGCGAAAAATTATTGTCTTCGCCGGAAAAGAGGACGACCGGCAAGCTGTCGTGCGTCCGGTAATTTTTCATCTGTACGGCATATACCTGCCCGCCCCTGTTGCTGAAAGTAACCGCCAGCAAGTCGTTTTCTACAGTGATGAGTTCCTGCTCGCCTTTCCCTGCAAGGACTAAGGCGCTGCCGTAGCTTTCATCTATGGCCGGGCGGGCGGGGGAAAGCGTTTCGGCGGGGGGCGTTTCGGAAATAGCAATGCTGTCCGGCCGGTTCGCCCGGCGAATGGAGTCCTGCCCGCGCTGTATCCGCTGCTGTTCTTTTAACTGTTCTAAGCGCGCTTCCTGCAGTTTCCGCTGCTCGTGCGATGAATAGATACTGAAGCCTATGAAGATAATGCCTATGAGGATGATTCCGGTAAGGGTATTTTTATTCATGTTGTTGGTCTATCAATTTAATTTTTGCTTCAATTGTTTTAATTTCTTCTTTTGCCGCTATTATTTTTTTATTCACATCGGCTATCAGGGCGTCGGCGTTTTTCGATTTGGAGAAGAAGCCGATATTGTTTTCCCATAAAGCCATGTCCGACTCCAGCTGGCGCAGTTTCTGCACTAATTTTTCCCGTTCCGAGCGGATGAAGCGGCCGGCTTTGCCTGATTGCTGCAGGTCTTCGATACGATGTTTGAAGCGAATAATTTTTTTATCCGTATCGCTGATGTGCAAGGAGGCAAAGTGCCTGTCTATGGCCGTGCGGTAGGCATTTTGTATGCGTTCCCTGGCTTTTGCCGGTACAAAGCCGACTTCCGTCCAGCGGCGTTGAAATTCTTTCAGGGCGTTCAAATTTTCTGTAACGTCGCTGCCCGGTACAAAGGATTCGATGTCGTTTATAATAGCTTCTTTCCGTTGCAGGTTGCCGTCATACTGTGCGTCCACTTCCGAAAAGTATTTTTGTTTGCGGCTGAAAAAAGCATCGCAGGCTGTGCGGAAGCGTTGCCATGTTGCGTCGGATTGTTTGCGGGTTACCGGTCCTATTTCTTTCCATCGTTTTTGCAGGCTGATAAACTTGTCGGTTGTTTTTTTCCAGTCATCGCTATCTTTGAGGGCTTCGGCCTGTTCGCACAGGGCTGTTTTGCGTTGCAGGTTTTGTTGCATTTCGTCTTTGAAGCTGCCGTAAAATTCCCGTTTGGCGATGTAGAATTTATCGCATGCCGCGCGGTACCGTTCGTATATTTTGGTATTGTCTTTCCTGGTGGCGAAGCCGATGGTTTTCCAGACCTGCTGTAATTTTTCTAATTGTTTCGACAGTTTATTCCAGTCGTTGCTGTCTTTTATTTCCGTATTGGCGAGTTCTTCGGCCTGTTCGCACAGGGCTTTTTTTGCTTCCAGGTTTTTCAGCTGCGTTTCTTTTTGCTGTTCGAAATATTCCTGGTGTTTTTTGTTGATAGCCGTAGTTGCGCTTTTAAAGCGTTCCCATACCTGTTCGCGCAGTTCACGTGACACGGGGCCTGTTTCGCGCCATTGTTCATGGAAGCGCTGCAGTTTGGTAAATGCATTGATAATGCTGGGTTCGAGGAGGAGTTCTTCGGCTTTTTCGCACAATACCGTTTTTGCTTCCAGGTTTTTTTTCAAATCCAAATCGCGCAGTTCGTTGTTGATTTTTACATAGTCGTAAAAACGTTCTACGTTATACTGGTAGGAATCCCAAATATCTTTGGTGCGCGAGGCGGGCACCGGGCCTGTTTCGCGCCAGTGCTGCTGCAGGGCGCGGAAGGCCGGGAATGTCTGGTTCAGGTCTTCCTGTTTTTCCAGCAATTTTTTCAATTCTTCGATAATCGCCAGTTTTTTTGCCAGGTTTTCTTCTTTTTCCTGTTCTGCTTGCTGGTTATGGGCTGCGCGTTTTTGTTTGTATGCGCTGTACAGTTGCTTGAAGGCCGTTTCCAGTTCACCGGTTACCGGTTCGGCTTCGGCAGGCGCTTCCTCTGCTTGCGGTTCGTGGCTTTTGTGTTCCTGAACCAGGGCTCTGTAAAAGGCCGATTTTATCCATTCGGCTTCCCGGCGCAGGGTATCGGCTGCTTCGGCAGTAGTGGATGAAAGTAATTCCTGGAAAATATCCAGTAATTCTTTAGGCGATAGTTCCGCATATTGTCTGGCCGGCTGCTCCGGCAGTAATTCATCGGGCGCCGCTGCCTGTAAGGCTTCGGCGGCTTGCGGTTCGGGGTTAAACGTCGTGGCTGTTTCTCCTGCAGGAGTTACATTTTGCTCTTCGGGAGCTGGGTGCTGAGTATGGTTCTCCATAAATTTAGATATCTTTTTTTTTACTAACAGTCCACAAAAGTAAGTAAAATAGTTGGATTTTTCAAGAAATTGTGGTGATGTGATAATTTAAAGATTTAAAGATTTCATGATTTCATGATTTAAGGCTGGTGCCAGCCCTCTTTCAACTTTCACTAATACACGCGCGTGGTGTTTGACTCCGCGCCCCCGGTGTTTGACTCCGTGCCCTCGGTGTTTGACTCCGTGCCCCCGGTGTTTGACTCCGCGCCCGTGGTGTTTGACTCCGTGCCCCCGGTGTTTGACTCCGTGCCCGCGGTGTTTGACTCCGCGCCCGCGGTGTTTGACTCCGCGCCCCCGGTGTTTGACTCCGCGCCCCCGGTGTTTGACTCCGTGCCCTCGGTGTTTGACTCCGCGCCCTCGGTGTTTGACTCCGTGCCCTCGGTGTTTGACTCCGTGCCCGCGGTGTTTGACTCCGCGCGCGTGGTGTTTGACTCCGTGCGCGTGGTGTTTGACTCCGTGCCCTCGGTGTTTGACTGTTTTTGCTTCATTTTGTTCTACCCGCCGGGGAGTTTGTTATTGTTTGCCGGGGAGGGGGCAAGGGCAGATAGTACCTGGCACATTCCGGCACAGCCTTAACAGTATTCCCTTTCATCCTCTTTTTCATTTTTGATGATACAGGGCTGGGGTTGGCCCGGCCGGTTGCCCACCGGAGAAGTTGCCTCATACTTCATACCGCATACCTCATACATTTAAAAAAAGTATTACCTTTGCACCATTAATTTTTATACCTTAACCAAATGAATCCAGTTTTTATCTTATTGACAGTAGTCGCTTATTTTGCCGCACTGTTCGGCATTTCCTGGCTTACGAGCCGCAAAGCGGATAACCAAAGTTTCTTTGTGGGTAACCGGAAATCTTCGTGGTACGTGGTCGCTTTTGCGATGATAGGTTCCGCTATTTCGGGGGTAACGTTTGTGTCGGTGCCGGGCATGGTGGCGGGGAACGGTTTTGCGTACCTGCAAATGGCGATAGGCTTTGTCGCCGGGCAGTTTATTATTGCCTTTATCCTCATTCCGCTGTTCTACAAAATGAACTTGACGTCGATTTATGAGTATTTGTCGAACCGTTTCGGGATAGCGTCGTACAAGACGGGGGCGTGGTTTTTCTTTATCTCCAAAATGCTTGGGGCGGCGGTGCGGCTGTACCTCGTATGCGCCGTGCTGCAGTTGCTGGTGTTCGAGCCGTTCCATTTGCCGTTCCTGCTCAATGTGGCGGTGTCGATGGCGCTGACATGGCTGTATACTTACAAGGGCGGCGTGAAGACGCTGATATGGACGGATTCGTTCAAGACGTTATGCCTGATTGTGTCGGTAGTGATGAGTATTTATTATATTGCTTCCGGGCTGGGGTTCAGTTTCGGCGAGATGTGGACGGCTATTAATGCGCACGACTATTCGCAGATTTTCTTTCTGGACGATATAAATGATAAACGGTATTTCTTTAAACAGTTCCTCGCGGGGATGTTCACGGTGATTGCCATGACCGGCCTCGACCAGGATTTTATGCAAAAGCACCTGAGCTGCAAAAACCCGAAAGATTCGCAGAAAAATATTATCTCCAGCGGGCTGCTGCAGTTCGGGGTGATTTATTTGTTTCTGCTGCTGGGGGTGCTGCTGTATATCTTTGCGGCAAATAACAGCGTAGGTATTCCCGAAAAGAGCGACGACCTGTTCCCGCTGCTGGCTACGGGCGGTTATTTCCCGGTGGTGGTCGGCATCCTGTTTATTATCGGGCTGGTTTCGGCGGCTTATTCGGCGGCCGGGTCTGCGCTGACGTCGCTGACGACGTCGTTTACGGTAGATATACTGCAAAGCGCCAGGCGGGGGACGGAGGCGCAGGTAACCGTCCGGCGGAAGCAGGTGCACCTCGGCATGTCCATCCTGATGGGCGTCGTGATTGTGGTGATAAACGTATTAAACAATACGTCGGTCATCAACGCCGTGTATGTGCTGGCCAGCTATACATACGGCCCGATACTGGGGATGTTTGCCTTCGGGATATTCACCAAACGGGTGGTAAAAGATAAATACCTGCCGATAGTGGCGATACTCTCGCCGGCGCTTTGCCTGCTCATCGACCTGAACTCGGAAGCGTGGCTCAGCGGGTACAAGTTCAGCTACGAGCTGTTAATCATGAACGCCGCCTTCACGTTTATCGGGCTGGCGTGTTTGATAAAAAGACATCATCACATTAACACATCATCACATTAACACATCATCACATTAACACATTATGAAAACAACCTTATTATTCTTAGCGCTCCTCCTGTGGGGATGCGGGACGACGGCGGAAGAGCCGTTCCGGAAAACCAGCCCGGAAGTTGCCGGGATGGATGCAAAAAAGTTAACGTACATCGACAGTACCGTACAGCTGTCTATTGACAGAGGGGACATGCCGGGGGCGGTGGTCGCCGTAGTGCGGCACAACAGGCTGGGGTTCCTCAAAGCGTATGGCAACAAACAGGTTTATCCCGATACGTTGCCGATGACAGCGAACACGGTATTTGACCTGGCGTCGGTCAGCAAATCGGTATCCACCGCCCTGTCGGTAATGATACTGCTGGAACGCGGGCAGCTCCGGCTGTATGACAGCGCGGCGCAGTATATCCCCGGGTTCAAGGCGTGGACGGACAGCGTGAGCGGGCGGCGGCGGAATATCCGTATTATCGACCTGCTGACGCATACTTCCGGGCTGCCGCCCTATGCGCCGGTGGAGGAATTGAAGCAAACCTATACCGTGCCGAACCCGGAAGGGCTGCTGGAGTATATCTCCAATGTAAAGCGCAATAACGAGCCGGGGACGGTATTCGATTACAGCTGCCTGAACTTTATTACGCTCCAGCATATTGTGCAGCACATTTCCGGCCTGAGCCTGCAGCGTTTTGCGCAGCAAAATATCTTCCAGCCTTTGGGCATGCGCCATACCGATTATAACCCTGCCGGCGAAACGCTGGAATGGACGGCCCCTACTGAAAAACAGCCCGACGGGTCGGTGCTGCTGGGCAAAGTGCACGACCCGCTCGCCAGGATACTGAACGACGGCGTATCGGGCAATGCAGGAGTCTTTTCCAATGCCGAAGACCTGTCGCTGCTGGCGGCCATGCTGCTGAACGGCGGAGAAGTGAACGGCGTACGGATATTCAGCCCCCTCACCGTCCGGCTGATGCGCAGCGTGCCTGCCGGATATGAAGCCTTCGGACGGGCGCTGGGCTGGGACGTGTCCTCGGGCTATGCCAACGACGGCGAGCTATTCGACGCCTCCGCCTACGGGCATACGGGCTATACGGGCACTTCCATCACCATTGACCCTGTTTCCGGCACGGCCGTGATTATCCTCACCAACCGCGTACACCCCGAAGACAGGGGCGCCCTGCGCCGCCTCCGTGAAACAGTGGCCAACATCGTGGCAGGAGCAATAGAGCGTTATGAGTTATGAGTTATGAGTTATGAATTATGAGTTATGAGTTATGAATTATGAGTAACACTACTGCCCCCCGGTCAGTAACGCTACTGCCCCTCGCTCAGTAACGCTACTGCCCCTCGCTCAGTAACGCTACTGCCCGGGGGCAAGTAATAAACTTAAATCTTTAAAACTTTAAAACCGTGAAGCCCTTACTTAAAACCGCCCACCGCCTGCTGCTGCTGGCCGTTGCCTGCTGCCTGCCGGCCGCTGCCCACGGCCAGCTGCCTTCCACGCGCTTTGCCGTTATTACCGATACGCACCTGAACCGGAACAACCCCCAGCCGGAAGAAGAGTTCCGGCGGTCGGTGGAAGACATGAACGCCGATACGACCATCCGGTTCGTCCTGGCTACCGGCGACCTCACCGAGTCGGGCGACCGCGAATCGCTGCAAAAGGCGAAAAACCTGTTAGACCGGCTGCACGTGAAATACTGTGCTGTATCCGGGAACCATGAAACCAAGTGGAGCGAGTCGGGCGTTACCGACTTCGGGAATATCTTCGGCGGCGAGCGGTTTGCCTTTGAACAGGGCGGCGTATGGTTCTTCGGGTTCAACACCGGGCCCATCATCCGCATGATGGACGGGCATATTTCGCCGGCGGATATTGCATGGCTGGAAGGGGAACTGGCCGCCCTGCCGGAAGGGCAGCCGGTGATACTGGTAACCCATTACCCGCTGCGCGATGAAGACGTCGATAACTGGTGCGACCTGACCGACGCGGTGCGCGGGTACAACATCCGGGCGTTCATCGGCGGGCATTATCACAGCAACCGTATGTTTTCCTACGACGGCATCCCCGCATTCATTTGCCGTTCCAACCTGCGCGACGCGGCCGACAGCACGGGCGGCTATTCGGTATTCGACGTTACCGCCGACAGCATTATCGTTTATGAACGCCAGCCCGGCAAGGCACTGCGCCGCTGGGGCGCCTGTTCGATGAAAGACGAAAGACAAAAGGGCACCGGAGAATGCCGGTCGCGCGCCGACCGGTTATCCGCCATCAACACGCAATACCCGCAGGTACGCGAAGTATGGCGCACGGCCGGCGCGGCGGCGTTCTACGCCCCGCCGGCGGTACATCGCCGCCGGGTGTACGCGGGCGACGATAACGGGGTTTTCTCCTGCTATTCCCTTGACAACGGCGCCCTGTTATGGCGCTTTGCCGCCGGCCGCCGGATAACAGGCGCGGCGGCGGTCAATGACAACGCCGTGATATTCGGCTCCGCCGACAGACATATCTACTGCCTGCATCCCCTCACCGGGGCGCTGCAGTGGAAATTCGCCGCCGGGGAAGCCGTACTGGGCGCCGCGACGATAGAAGGCAACACCGTGTATATCGGCGCCAGCGACCATACCTTCCGCGCCCTTGACATCGCCACCGGGCAGCCGGTATGGGAATACACGGAAGTCCGGGGGTACATCGAAACGCGCCCGCTGGTTTATAACAACGCCGTCATCTTCGGGGCATGGGACGAAACGCTGTATGCACTGGATAAACATACCGGCGGGCTGCTGTGGAAGTGGCGCGGCGGACGCCCCGGCATGCTTTATTCCCCCGCGGCGGTATGGCCGGCGGCGGCGAACGGGAAAATCTTCATCACCGCCCCCGACCGTTACCTGACCGCCATAGACGCCGCCACCGGCGCCACGGTATGGAGAACCGGCGAATCCAGCGTACGGGAAACCGTTGGCGTATCCGCCGACGGAGAACGGGTATACAGCAAGACCATGCAGGATAGCGTGGTTTGCTTCTCCGCCACGGCCGGCGTCCCGCAACGCCTGTGGACAACCAATGCCGGCTATGGCTACGACCACGCGCCCTCCATGCCGGTGGAATCCGGCGGCGTCGTGTACGGCAGCACCAAGAACGGCCTTATCTTCGCCCTCGACGGACAGAGCGGCCGGCTGCTTTGGAAACACAAAACAGGGAACTCCATTATCAACACCATCTACCCGCTGAACGACCGGGAATGCGTGTACACCGGCGGCGACGGCTTTATCGGACTCCTCCGCTACGAAAAAGACCTGCCGAAAGCAATCACCGACACCCTCGGCGCCGCCCTGTCGGAAATCATCCGCCGGCAAATCCGCATCAACGACATCACGATTGACTCCCTGAAGCTCGAACCGAAAACCCTGCACCTCTTCGCCAGCACTCCCCTCTCCTATGCCGGATTTGACCGGGCATTAGCAGACTCCCTCTACGCACGGGTCAACGCCCTGCTGCCCGAAAGCCTGCAGAAACGCCGGGTAACGCTCTTCTCCGACGGCTACAGCGTGGAAGACTATATCCCCTTTAACCGGAAAGAACGCTTTGCCAACAAAGTGGACATCCCAATCAAAAGAAACATCTCCCACCCGGCAACGGTTAAACGGGGATTGCAAAACAGGCATATCGCCCTATGGCAAAGCCACGGATGGTACTACGAACAACAGCTCTCCCGCTGGACATGGCAACGCGGCCGCCTCCTCCAGACGGTAGAAGATTTATACACCCAGAGCTATGTCCTGCCTTACCTCACGCCCATGCTCGAACAGGCCGGCGCCACCGTATTCCTGCCGCGCGAACGGGATACCCGGCGGCAGGAAATCATCGTCGATAATAACCGCTCGCCCCTGACCCCCGGCTATTCCGAAACACCCGGCAAGGAACTGTGGCGCGACGGCAGCAAGCCGGGATTTGCACACTTGAAAGAAATATACACCCACGAAAACCCCTTCCGGCAAGGCTCCTACCGGCAGACGCAAACCATCAGCAGGGGCGCGGAAAGCCTTTGCCAATGGCTGCCCGACATACCCGAAAAAGGGAAATACGCCGTGTACATCTCCTATGCCGACGTACCCAACGCCACTGCCGACGCCCGGTACACCGTTTACCACGCCGGCGGAAAAACCGAATTCAGCATTAACCAGCAGATGGGCGGCGGCACATGGATATTTTTAGGCTTCTTCACCTTCGACAAAGGACAAAACAGCCACGGCAAAATCGTCCTCACCAACAAAAGCAAAAAGCCCGGCCGCCTCATCACCGCCGACGCCGTGAAGATTGGCGGCGGCACAGGCAATATCGAACGGGGCGGCGAAGCCAGCGGACGCCCCCGCTACACCGAAGGCGCCCGCTACTGGCTGCAATGGGCGGGAATGCCCGACAGCGTCTATTCCTACACCAAAGGACAGCGCGACTATACGGACGACTACCAGAGCCGGGGATTATGGGTCAACTACCTCGCCGGCGGCTCGCCCGTGATTCCGCAAAAAGAAGGACTGCACGTCCCGCTGGACATGGCCATGGCCTTCCATTCCGACGCCGGGCTGACCTTTAACAACTCCATCATCGGCACGCTGGGCATCTGCATGACGCATTACCACGACGAACTGTTTGCCAACGGCCAGCCCCGCATCCTCTCCCGCGATTTGACCGCCGCTATTATGGACGAAATAGTAAACGACATCCGCCTCCACTACGAACCCCAATGGACCCGCCGGCATATCTGGAACAGCAACTACAGCGAATCGCGCCTGCCCGAAGTGCCGACGATGCTGCTCGAAATACTGTCGCACCAAAACTTCGCCGACATGCGCTACGGCCTCGACCCGGCGTTCCAGTTTACGGTCAGCCGCGCCATCTACAAAGGCATATTGAAGTTCATGGCCTTCCAGCACAAATACCCCTATACCGTGACGCCGCTGCCGGTAACCTCTTTCAGCTCCCGGTTCGCCGGCGACACCCTGGTGCAATTAGACTGGCAGCCCGCCACCGACATTTCGGAACCCACCGCCGTACCGGACGCCTATATCGTATATACCCGCATCAACGACCGCGACTTTGACAACGGCCTCCTCGTGCGGAATACGCAAATAACCCTCCCGGTAAAAAAAGACACCATCTACAGCTTTAAAATAACAGCCGTAAACGACGGCGGCGAAAGCTTCCCCTCCGAAATACTCTCGGCCTGCCGGAAACGCGAAGAAAAAGGAACGGTATTAATCATTAACGGCTTTACCCGCCTCTCCGCCCCCGCCAGCTTCGCAGCCGGCGACAGCCTGGCGGGATTCCTTGACTTCAAAGACCACGGCGTACCGGATAAACTGCAATACAACTATACCGGCAGCCAGTACGAATTCCGCCGCAAAATCCCCTGGGCCGGCAACGACGGCGCACGCTTCGGCGCCAGCAACGCCAACTACGAAACCACCGTCATCGCCGGCAACACCTTTGACTATCCCCTTATCCACGGGCAATCCATTGTACACGCCGGCTACTCCTTCGTCTCCGCCGGCGCCGACGCCGTGATGAACGGACAGCTGCCCCTCAACGCTTACCGGGTAGCCGATTTAATACTCGGCAAACAGAAACAGACCACGATTGGCCGCGGCGCCTTCCCCCCGCGACACAAAGCCTTCCCCGACAGCCTCCAGTCCAAACTCACCGCCTTCTGCCGCGCCGGAGGCAGCCTGCTCGTTACCGGCGCCTTCGTCGGCAGCGATTTATGGGACAACGACGCGGAAAACAACGCCGGCAAACAGTTCGCCCGGGAAATATTAAAATACCGGTGGCAAACCGGGCAAGCCGCCGTTACCGGAGAAGTAAAAAGCCTTGACTCCACCGTATTCCCCGCACCCGGCAACGTGTACCGCTTCCACACCCTGCCCAACCCCGCCTGCTACGCCGTGGAAGCCCCCGATGCCATTGAACCCGCCGGCGAAAAAAGCCACACCATCCTCCGCTACGCCGAAAACGGCCTGAGCGCAGGCATCGCCTACGACGGCGACTACAAAACCGCCATCCTCGGCTTCCCCTTTGAAGCCATCATCGACCCCCCCGCCCGCAACGAACTGATGCAATACCTGCTGAAGTTTTTAATTATGAGTTAAGAACTAAGAGTTAAGAACTAAGAGTTAAGAACTAAGAACTAAGAACTAAGAACTAAGAACTAAGAACTAAGAACTAAGAGTTGCCGGCGCCAGCCAACTCTTAACTCTTAGTTCTTAGTTCTTAACTCATAATTAAAAAAGCCGTCGTCAAGGCTCGACGGTTCAGTTCTTAACTCTTAGCTCTTAGTTCTTAACTCTTAGTTCTTAACTCAAACATATTCCCGTATGGCTCATAATTCATAACTCATAATTTTCATATATCCGGAAATTTTTGCATCTTTGCATTACAAACAAACACAAACAAACATGAAACATTTACATCATTATTCCGTACGGGCGCCCATAGCGCTGCCCGGAACCATCCCCAAAGGAAATCATAAATACTTACTTTACGACCGGTAAGTAGCAGATGGCGAGTAAACCCATCAACGGTTTACCAGGCCTCTCAAAGTTTTTATCCGAATCATCGTTCCGCCCGTGGTGGGAAAAACTCCTGTTTCCCCGCCGGTTTGAACGCCGCATTGCCGCAAGGCTGCTGCGCGTGCTTGAAATCGGCTTTTACAGGAATTTCACCGCCTACGAGCTGGCGCGTGATTTGGGCATGGACAGTATCGACGGTCAATGCGCCATTGACGAGGCTATACGCCACCTTCTGCTGAAAGGAAAAATCGAGCAGCCCTGTCCGGGAAAGTTCAGCCTGCATGATTACCGCCGTATCACGGGCGTGGTTGATTTATCGCAACCCGACAAACCGTTATTGATTTCCGGTAATTATAAACTGCCGGTATATATTCCCCCGGAACGACTGTTTGGCGCGTCGCACGGCGATACGGTCAACGTGAAAATCCGTCAGCGAACGCAACGCTTTTTGGAAGCGGAAGTAGTGAGCGTCATCAAATTTGCCCAGCGCCGCCTGGTAGGAAACCTGGAGGTATTGGAGCGCGGGGCATACTTTACCCCTGCCAACCGCGAGCTGTTCCGTACCATCGTTATCCCGCTAAGCTGCATCAAAAATGCCGAAGACGGCGACCGCGTAATCGTCGAACTGCCGCCGCACGGGCACCGGCATGAAACGATTGCCGCCAGGGTAATAAAAATACTGGGTGAAACGGATACGGAGTATGTGGAAACGCAGTCGCTCCTGCAAAGGAATAATTTCCCGACCGATTTCAGCCCCGAAGAAGAAGAAGCGGCTGCGGCCATCCGTTTTGACATTACGCCGGCAGATATTGCAACCCGCCTTGACCTGCGCGGGGTGCCGACGTTCACTGTCGACCCCGACGGGACGAAGGATGTGGACGACGCCCTCTCCATTCGCCCACTGCCCAACGGGAACTGGGAAATAGGCGTGCATATCGCCGATGTTACGCATTATATCAAACCCGGCTCTGTACTTGATAAACGCGCTTACCAGTATACCACTTCCGTGTACCTGCCCGACCGCGTACTGCCGCTCTTCCCCGATACCGTTACGCGCGGCTGCTCCCTGTTTGCCGGCGCCGATAAACTGGCCTTTTCCATCCTGTTTGAAATAACCAGTGACGCAAAAATAGTCTACCGGCGGGTTATCAAAACCATTATCCGTTCGCAACGGCAGTTTACTTATAACGAAGCGCAGCAATTGCTGGACGGCGCACCCGGCCGGTTTGCCGGTGAACTGCGCACGCTCTATACGCTTTCGCAAAAACTGCGGAAAGGCCGTTATACTAATGGCGCCATTACTTTCAGCGACCGCCCGGAACTGCACTTTGAATTTGATGAAACGGGCAGGGTCGTTAGCGTGAAGCCGCGCAAACGCCTCGAATCAATGAAGCTGATTGAAGAATTTATGCTGCTCGCCAACCGCAACGTGGCAGAAATAGCCGCCATGAAGCGGATGCCGTTCGTATACCGTACGCACGGGATGCCGAATAAACGGATGTTCGATGAACTGCGCCGCGTGGCCGCGAATTACGGGCATACCCTCCGGGGTGAAAGCATACCCGGCAGCACCACCAGCCGCACGATTGCTAAAAGCATTGCCAGCTTTATGTCGCAGTTGGAAGGGGAACAGGAAGAAATGCTTTTCATCAACCTTGCCATACGTTCGATGGCATGCGGGAAATACAGCGCGGTACCCCGCCGCCATTTCGCTTTGTCGTTCGACCATTACACGCATTTCACCTCGCCTGTCCGCCGGTATACCGACATGGTGGTGCACCGGTTGCTGACCGGCGCCTTTGTCGACCGTTCGGTGCGTACCAATATCTTCAATTACGAAACGGCTTGCCAGCATTTTAACTTTATGCGCGAAAAAGCAAAAGCTTTGGAAGATTGTATGGAACGGCAAAAAGCGGCGGAATATCTAAGCGATAAAGTAGGAAAGGAATTTGAAGGCACGATTACGCACGTGTCGCCCACGATGCTGTCGGTAACATTACACGATACCGGCATCTGCGGCCGCGTGCCGCTCAAAAGCCTCCTCGACGACTGTTACGAATTAGACACGGAGCAGTACATTATACAGGGGAAAACGACCGGGAATTTTTACCGGATAGGGCACCGGGTAACCGTCCGCGTGGCGCATGTGGACAGCGGCCGCGCCATCGTGGACTTTGTGATTACCGGCCGCAAAGTGTCGAAACGGTTGGCAAAACAGCAAAAACTGTACACGATGGAATGGTGAGTGAATAATTAATTCTTCTCTCCCATATACAGCATCGCTATGCCGCAGGAGAGGCTTTGGCAGCGCGTGTTTTTAAAACCTGCCTGCTGCAACAGTTGCAGGAAGCCGCTGCGTTGGGGGAACCGGCTTACCGACGCCGGCAAATAACGGTAGGCCGTGCGGTGCCTGGAAAACAGGCGGCCTGCCAGCGGCAGGACAGTGTGAAAATACAGCCGGTAGAGTTGTTTCACCGGGAATCTTACCGGCGAAGCGAATTCCAGGATGGCAAGGAAACCGCCGGGCTGCAGTACGCGGTGCATTTCCTGCAATCCTTTGGTAAGGTTCTCAAAGTTGCGCACGCCAAATGCGACGGTTACCGCATCAAACGCGCCGCCGGGAAAAGGCAGCGCTTCCGCCGGGGAGAGGAGCCAGTGGATAGCAGGCGGTGGCGTTGCTTTTCGCTGGGCTATTGCGAGCATGCCTTCGGAAATATCAACGGCCGTGATGGCGGCGCGGGTTTGGCGGCGCAGGGCGATAGCCAAATCGCCGGTGCCGGTAGCCACGTCCAGAACCGCAGCGGGCTGCCGCTGCGCGACGGCGCGCACTAATTTTTTCCGCCACCGCTTATCAATGTGCAAGGAAAGGAAATGATTGAGGAAATCGTAATACGGCGCAATGTCGTCAAACATGGCGGCCATGCGGGCAGCGCTTTTGTCCATCGACAACTGCCGGTGGGGGGTCATCGTTGCATGATTTTGTCCAGCGCATGATTGTAAACTTCCTTCCAGTCGTTCACAAAGCCGAACGAAATGTCGTCAATGCGCAATTCATTTTTGGTAACATGCCCGAGGGTGGTAACCGGCGTTTTTTGCCGGTACATGTAATCTACAAACAGCGTTTCCATTTTCGGCGTTACCGAAACGACGACGCGGCTTTGAGACTCGCCGAACAAAAAGGCGTCTTCGCGGATTTCCGAGTCGGTAGTAATGTCAAAGCCCAAGCTGTTGGGCATGGCCGATTCGAGGAGGGTAATAAATAATCCGCCGTCGGAGACATCGTGCGCGCTTGCTATTAACCCCCTGCGGATAGCGCCGAGCAGGGTTTGCTGCATCAGCAGCTCTTCGTCCGCATCAAAGTACGGCGCCGGCGATTCCTTGACGCCGCGGTAGCTGTACAGGTATTCCGAGGAAGCAATATCTTCGCGCGAACGGCCGATAAGGTAAATCATGTCGCCCTTGTTTCGGAAGGCCAGCGTTGTCTGGTGCGCCTTGTCGGTTAATATCCCCAGCATGCCTATCACCGGCGTGGGGAACACGGCTTCGGTTTTCCCTTTTATTTCATACTGGTTGTAAAAACTTACATTGCCGCCGGTAACGGGCGTTCCCAGTTTTTCGCACATGCGCCCCATGCCTTTAACGGCCTGCACAAACTGCCAATATACTTCGGGATTGTAAGGATTGCCGAAGTTCAGGCAATTGGTAATAGCGCAAGGTTCTGCACCGGAACAAACCACATTCCGCGCTGCTTCGGCTACGGCAATCATGGCGCCGGTTTCGGGGTCGGCTTTCACGTAGCGGCCGTTGCAATCGGTAGTGAGCGCCAGCGCGCGGTTCGTTCCCTTGATGTTCACAATCGCTGCGTCCGACGGGCAGTTGACGCTCATGTTCACGGTACGCACCATCGAATCGTATTGCTCGTACACCCACCGTTTGCTGGCTATATTCGGGTGGCCGGCCAATGCCAGCGCCGCTTTTTTCAAGTCGGCCGGCGGCGGCACGGAATCAACGGTAAACTGTTTCCACTTTTTGAAGTATGCCGGCTCTTTATATTCCCGTTCATATACCGGCGCTCCGCCGCCCAATACCAGCGAGGCTGCCGGCACGTCGGCGACCAGTTCGCCATGATAATAAAACAGCAATTTATCTTCGGGTATCACTTCGCCGATAACCCGGCAAGCCAAATCCCACTTTTTAAATATCTCTTCAACCGTTTTTTCTTTTCCTTTCTGCACCACTACCAGCATCCGTTCCTGCGATTCGGAGAGGAGGATTTCCCATGGTTCCATATTGGATTGCCGCATGGGCGCCCTGTCCAAATCAATGCGCATGCCGCAGCCGCCGCGTTCGCTCATTTCGGAGGTCGAGCAAATAATGCCGGCCGCGCCCATGTCCTGCATCCCCACTACGGCGCCGCTTTGAATGAGTTCCAACGATGCCTCGAGTAATAATTTTTCCATGAACGGGTCGCCTACCTGGATGGAAGGGATATCGTTGGCCGAGTCTTCCGTGATGTTGGCGGAGGCAAATGTCGCGCCGTGAATACCGTCTTTGCCCGTAGCAGAGCCTACAATATACACCGGGTTGCCGTTGCCTTTGGCGGTAGCCGAAATGGTTTTGCCTTTGCGCACCAGCCCTACGGACATGGCGTTTACCAACGGGTTGACGCCGTAACAGTCATCGAACGCCACCTCTCCGCCGACCACCGGCACGCCAAAACAATTGCCGTAATGGCTAATTCCTTTGACCACGCCGTTGAGCAGCCACCGGGTGTGTTCATCCTCCGGATTGCCGAAGCGCAGGGAATTAAGCTGCGCTACCGGGCGGGCGCCCATAGTGAAAATATCGCGGTTGATGCCGCCTACCCCCGTTGCCGCGCCCTGCACAGGTTCTACGGCGCTCGGGTGATTGTGCGATTCGATTTTGAATGCGCACGCCCAGCCGTCGCCCACATCTACCAGCCCGGCATTCTCTTCGCCGGCTTCCGCCAGGATGCGCTTGCCTTTCTTGGGCAGTGTTTTCAACCATTTGATGGAATTTTTATACGAAGCATGTTCGCTCCACATGGCGGCGTAAATACTGAGTTCCGTATAGTTCGGCGTACGTCCGAGCAGTTCTTTTATCCTGTCCACCTCTTCGGGCAGCAGCCCGATTTCCTTTGCTTCAGCGTAAAGTTCCGTATCTTTCATTTGTTTATTTTTCATGGCAGCGCTTCATTATCGGATAATCGTTTGTTCCCTGTCGGGGCCTACGGAAATAATCATGACGGGCACGCCGGTTTCCTTTTCAATAAAGCGGATATAATTCATCAGCTCAAAAGGGAGTTCTTCTTCCTTGCGCATGGCGGTTATCGGGCGTTTCCAGCCTTTAAATTCTTTATAAACCGGCGTTATCGGCTCGTTTGTTTCAAAAGGCAATTGCTGTGTTTCTTTCCCGTTTATTTTATAAGCCACCGCTACTTTCACCGTATCGAACGTATCCAGCACATCGGCTTTGGTCATGAGGAGGTGCGAAACGCCGCTAATCATCACCGCATATTTGAGCGCCACCAGGTCGAGCCAGCCGGTGCGGCGCGGGCGGCCGGTCGTTGCGCCGAACTCGCGGCCTGTCCGGCGGAGGAGTTCCCCCGTGTCATCATTTAATTCGGTAGGGAAAGGGCCGCTGCCCACGCGCGTACAGTAAGCCTTGAAAATGCCGAATACCTCGCCGATTTTCCCCGGCGCAATGCCCAGCCCCGTACAAACGCCGGCACACACCGTGTTCGACGACGTAACAAAAGGGTAGGAACCGAAATCCACATCCAGCAGCGACCCCTGGGCGCCTTCCGCCAAAATCTTTTGCGAGCCGGCGATGGCGGCATTAATCACATATTCGCTTTCGATAAGTTCAAACTTCTTTATCTCTTCGATGCTTTCCAGCCATTGCCGTTCGTAGTCCGCCACGTTGTATTCATAATCGAACTGTTTGAGGAATTCAAGATGCTTTTGCTTCAACGCCTCGTAGCGTTCCATAAAGGCGGGCGAAAGGATATCGCCTGTGCGCAGGCCGTTGCGGCCGGTCTTGTCCATATACGCCGGGCCGATGCCTTTCAGGGTAGAGCCGATTTTCGTTTTACCTTTTGCCGCTTCCGAAGCCGCGTCGATAATACGGTGCGTGGGGAGGATAAGATGTGCGCGTTTGGCTATCTTCAACCGGTCATGCACCGGCACGCCCAGCTTTACCAGCTGCGACGCCTCCTCCATAAATATCACCGGGTCGAGGACCACGCCGCTGCCGATAATATTGGTTACATTATCGTGAAAAATACCCGACGGAATGGTATGCAACACAAATTTTTTATCATCAAATTCGAGCGAATGCCCGGCGTTAGGCCCGCCCTGGAAGCGCGCAATAACGGAATAAGCGGGCGTGAGCACATCCACGATTTTCCCTTTCCCTTCATCGCCCCATTGCAAGCCAAGTACTACATTTACTTTCATAAAATATTTTTTTATTCGGGGTACAAATGTACGTATTTTTTTTCAGTCGTGAAAAGGAGAAAGGGGCATGAGTTGAAAGTTAGTCGTTAGTCATTAGTTGCCCGGCGCCAGCCAACTCATAATTCATAATTCATCACTCATAATTATTTTTGTTAACTTTGTGGGGAAAAACGGAGAAATTTTAGTACATCCAATGATGAAAACAACAAATGAATACATCCGCTTGTTGCGCGACTATAAACGCAAACATGCCGCAGAATACGGCATAGAACGCATGGGTATTTTCGGCTCTGTAGCCCGCAACGAACAGAAAGAAGATTCCGACGTGGATGTATATTTCGAAAGTCCGTCAATGAGTTTATTTAAAATGGGCGGATTGATGTGCGACCTCGAAGATTTATTCGGAACACGTGTGGATCTCATTCATAAGCACGAAAATCTTCAATCACCTTTCCTCCATCGTATAGAAAAAGATATGATTTATGTATAACCGCACTATCATTATAGAATCATTACAAAATATTGAAAGAGTATTGCAAGAACTGACAGGATGGACATTGCATATCCGTTCTGCAAGTGATTTTTCAACTTCTACAGAGGGAATAATTTTGCTAAATGCCGTATGTATGCGGCTTTTTGCAGTGGGTGAGGAATTGAAAGCGATTGACAAACGTACCGACAAAACGTTGTTGCCTCTATATCCTGATGTGGATTGGCGAAGAGCCATGAAGATGCGGGATATAATAGGGCATCATTATTTTGAAATTAATGCGGGCGTTATTTTTGATACGCTTCGTGATGACATCCCGACACTATTGGAGGTTATCCGACAAATAAAAACAGACATCAGCAACAATCATTGCCCTGCGGGCAAGCCAGCAACTCATAATTCATCATTCATAATTCATAATTAAAAAAAAACACTATCTTTGCACCCGATTCACAATTTATAATGAATAACCTGCTACCCATATTACCATCCTGTAAACTGCCGACCGGACTCCCCCTCCGGAAACCGTTGCGAGAGTACACACACACACACACACATTTCTCTCTTAAATAGCCTTTATCCCGCGAGGGCAGGGGAGGGCGGCCGGGGCCTTGCGACAGGTGTCGCAACCTTCCCCGACCCCTCGGACAGACTTGCGACACACCGTCGCAGCCCGGGGGAAGCAAAACCGGCAGGTATTCAGGAATTAAGAATTGGCCGGCGCCGGCCAGCTTTCAACTTAATTATGAATTATGAATTTAAAAACCAAACAGTATGAAAAAAATCTTTACCTTAATGGTTGCGGCGGCGATGGTGTTTGCCGGTTGCAAGTCGGAAGCGGGCGAAGATGACGGAAATAATTCCGGGACTAATCCGGACGTTCCTTCTTTATCGGTTGTGCCGTCCGGTATTCCCGTTCCTGCCAGTGGCGGCAGTTATGATTTCGCCATAGCCAGCAAAACGATATGGTCAACGGCCATAACCACCGGCGCCGCGTGGTGCCGCATTTCGCCCACAGTCGGCACCGGCGACGCTACAGGCCAAATCACCGTGGACAGAAACACGGTTGCCGAAGCCCGCGCCGCTACCATAACTTTTACCGCCGGCGCGCTCACCTGTACCACTACCGTTACACAGGCAGCCGACAACCCCGCCTTGTCGGTGGACAAAACCACCATTAACGCTGTTAAAGCCGCCGGCAGCTACACCATTGCCGTGACGAGCAACACCACATGGACAGTATCCGATAATGCCGACTGGTGCACGGTGTC
>JAISLK010000046.1 GCA_031290935.1 Prevotellaceae bacterium
CCGGCGACTTTGAGCAGAAACTCAATACCGCCGAAACGCCCGACACCCGCACCAAAGCTACGGTGCAGACGAAAAACGACGCGCGGAAATCAACCGAGAAATCGGTGCGGCTGTTCATCAAGCGGTTTTTGAACAACAACCCGCAAGTGTCGAAGGCCGACCGCGACAGCTTCGGGCGTGCTCTACACCGGTGCACACTATGGACTGCCGGTTCATTGCGTCCGTTAGCCGCAGGAATTCCTCCCCGCGCCGCCCGCACGGAAGTGCGGGCGGCGGCTTGTTTTCGCCCCGCAGGGGCGGCACTTTATTAACCGTACACTTCAGTGTACGGCAGCAGCGGCACACACACACACCACCTCTTCCCGCAGGGACAGCACTTACTCCTTGCCGCCTGTCGAGCACCCCGTGCGCAGCTGTTACGTATCGTCCCTCGCGGGACTTTGCCCGGCGCGCCTTGCCCGGCCGTATGCTGGGCGCCTGCGGTTAATCAAGTGTTGTCCTTGCAGGACATGGTAACAAGCCGCCTGCACGAAACGTCTTTAGGAAAGTTGCATTTGGCAGTTGAATCTGCCCATTGCTATGAAAAATAAAAAAACAATTAACCCGGGAACAAAGATACGAAATAGAAGAGATGTGGATATAATAAATTTTCCAACACAAAATCAATCGCAGACCAAGAAAATTACTTAACTTTGATACGTCTAATAATTCTTCCTTTAGGCAAGTTGCATCTGGTTCTTGAATCTGGCGTTCGCCCGGATTTTTAAACAATTTTGCATAACCCGAAAAATTTTGTACTTTTGCGCTCTCTAATAAATAAATGTTATGTCGAAAACAAATCGTCATCCACAGACAGACCCTGAGGAAAAAGTAGAAAAAACACTGAGCAACGCAGAACAGTTTTTAGAAAAATACAAGAATATCCTGCTCTATGCGTTGGGGGCGCTGATATTGGTTATCATTATCTACTTCAGTTACCAGGAACTTTATAAAAAACCTTTGCAGGAAGAAGCGCTTGGGCAGATGTTCCAGGCGGAACAGTATTACCGCACCGATTCATTCGCCTTGGCGCTCAATGGCGACGGAAATGCTTACGGGTTCCTCCAAATTGCGGACGAGTACGGCAGCAATGCCGGAAAATCGCTGCCGTTTTATACCGGCATTTGCCAGCTGCAACTGGGGCAATACGAAGAAGCGATTGCCTCATTGAAAAAATATGCCGGCAATGATGAAATTACTGCCGCCCGCGCGCTGGCTTGTATTGGCGACGCATACGTTGAACTCGGCGACCTGCCGAAGGCCTACGATTATTTTATCAAAGCTGCCAACTACCGCGATAATGATTATGCGGCACGCTACCTGATGAAAGCGGCGTTGATAAGCGAAGAGCAGGGGAATACGGCAGACGCGCTGAAGCTGTACGAACGGGTGAAAATCGATTATTTCAATACGGCGGAGGGGCAGGAAGTAGATAAATACATTGCCCGCCTGCATCCTGAAAGTTAATTTGTATCTATGGGAAGAGCTTTTGAATACCGCAAAGAGCGGAAGATGAAACGGTGGGGTAACATGTCGCGCGTGTTCACGCGGCTGGGCAAGGAATTGACCATTGCCGCCAAATCCGGCGGCGGCGACCCTGAAAACAATCCGCGCCTGCGTGCCATTATTCAAACGGCGCGCGCCGAAAATATGCCGAAAGACAATATTGAACGGGCGATTAAGCGGGCGGTGGAAAAAGATCAGAACGATTATAAAGAAGTCGTGTACGAAGGCTACGGGCCATACGGCATTGCCTTTTTGGTGGAAACCGCTACCGACAATCCCACGCGAACGGTGGCGAATATCCGCAGTTATTTTAACAAGTGTAATGGTTCGTTGGGCACGTCGGGCAGCGTGGAATTTATGTTTGAACGCAAATGCGTATTCAAAATTAAAAACCGGGCGGGGCTGGATATGGACAGCCTGGAACTGGAATTGATTGATTTCGGCGTAGAGGATGTGTTTGCCGACGGCGACGAAATTATGATTTACGGCGCATTTGAAGCCTTCGGCGCCATTCAGAAATATATTGAAGAACATCGGCTGGAGTTGATAAGCGGCGGCTTTGAACGTATTCCGGTAGGCGAGCTGAAAGAAGTAACGCCGGAACAAAGGGCGGAACTGGAAAAGCTTATTGAAAAGTTCGAAGAAGACGACGATGTGCAAAACGTTTACCATACGATGAAATAGCCGGTAATCGCGGAACGATAAATATTAAACTTTAAATAGATTTTATGTTGCAAATTTCTCACAAAGCGCAAATCATGCCGTTGTCGCCGGTGCGCAAATTGGTTCCCTTTGCGGAAGCCGCAAAAAAACGCGGCATAAAAGTGTATCATCTCAACATCGGGCAGCCCGATGTGGCGTCGCCGAAAGAAGCGCTGGACGCCGTGAAGAACAATAACCTGAAATTGGTAGAATACCCGCATTCGGCGGGCAATGAAAGCTACCGTAGGGGATTGGCGGAGTATTATAAAGGTATAGGTATTGATATTTCGCAGGATGATATGATTATTACCACCGGCGGTTCCGAAGCCATACAAATCGGCTTTTCCACGTGCTTTAATCCGGGCGACGAAGTGATTGTGATGGAACCGTTCTACACTAATTACAATGGCATTGCTACATGGACGGATGTAGTCCTGAAAGCTGTGCCCTGCAGTGTGGAGAACAATTTCGCCATGCCGCCCATCAGCGAATTTGAAAAAGTTATTACTCCGAAGACAAAAGGCATCGTTGTGGTCAATCCGAACAATCCGACGGGTTACCTGTATTCGCGCGAAGAGCTGGAGCAGCTGGCGACGCTGGTGAAGAGACATAACCTCTATTTGTTTGCCGACGAGGTGTACCGGGAGTTTTGCTATACCGATACGCCGCATTTTTCGTGCATGCAGTTGAAAGGTATCGAGGAAAATGTAGTATTGATAGATTCCGTTTCCAAGCGTTACAGTCTTTGCGGCGTGCGGGTAGGAGCGGTTATCAGCCGCAACAAGGATGTGATGAAAAGCGTGCTGCGTTTTGCACAGGCGCGGTTATGTTCGCCTGCTTACGGGCAGATAGCGGGCGAAGGCGCGTTGAAAACCCCGGCAAGCTATTTCAAAGGCGTACGTGATGAATATATCGCTCGCCGCAATTACATGGTAGAGGCGCTCAACAGTATGGAAGGCGTTTATTGCCCCATGCCCGAAGGCGCGTTCTACACTATTGTCAGGCTGCCGGTGGACGATTGCGATACGTTTGCGCAATGGTTGCTGGAAGAATTTGCGTACGAAGGGCAGACTGTAATGATTGCTCCTGCCAGCGGTTTCTATGTGACCAAAGGCAAAGGGTTAAATGAAGCGCGGATTGCCTACGTCCTCCAAATTCAAGATTTGAAAAACGCTATGAAATGCCTGCAGGCCGCATTGCAGCAATACAACAAAAATTAATAAGCGGCGAATTAAACTTTTTTTTTAGCAGGGGGTCTTATATTCGAATAGATTTTTTCATAGGTTTAGGTTAGGTAGAAGCGGGTAGTTATACTACGCGCTTTTGCTTTTTTTGGGAAAAAAGGGTTTCACAATTTCAAGGTTTAAAGATTTCAAGTCGCCCTGCGTCATGGGCGACCTGTTTTTAGTGGTTTGTTTCATTTTTTTCTTGAACTTTGTCCTTTTTTAGTTATGGGTTGGCTGGCGCCGGCGTAAATCTTGAAATTTTTAAATCCTCCCATCAAAAGCGCCCTTTAATTTTACATTATTTTTGGAAATTGTTAAAAACATGTTTGTAAATTCAAAAAATAGTAGTACCTTTGCAACCCATTTTTTGGGATAGTATTAAAAAAGAATAATATTAAATTATGCCAACAATTCAACAGCTTGTACGCAAAGGACGCGTGCAAATCGAGGAAAAAAGTAAGTCGCGCGCCCTGGACGCCTGTCCGCAGCGGCGCGGCGTATGTGTGCGCGTGTACACCACTACGCCCAAAAAACCTAATTCGGCTATGCGTAAAGTCGCCCGCGTGCGCCTCACCAACCAAAAGGAAGTGAACGCTTATATCCCGGGCGAGGGGCACAATTTGCAGGAACACTCAATTGTGCTGGTGCGCGGCGGCCGTGTGAAGGATTTGCCGGGTGTGCGTTACCATATCCTGCGCGGCGCCTTGGATACCGCCGGCGTAGAAGGGCGTACGCAAAGCCGCTCGCTTTATGGCGCCAAACGCCCGAAAGCCGGCGCCGCAGCACCGAAAAAAGCGAAAAAATAATACTTATTATTAAAATAACAACAACATGAGAAAGACGAAGCCTAAAAAGAGGATTCTACTTCCTGATCCCAAGTACGGGGACGTGCTGGTAACGCAGTTTGTAAACAATCTGATGTTAAAGGGGAAGAAGAGTATTGCCTACGGCATTTTTTATGATGCTATTAATATGGTAGGCGAGAAGATGAAAGATTCTGAGAAGGCTCCTCTCGAAATTTGGAAGAAAGCGCTTGAAAACGTAACCCCGCAAGTGGAAGTAAAAAGCCGCCGCGTAGGAGGCGCCAACTTTCAAGTTCCGACAGAAGTACGCCCTGAACGGAAAGTTTCATTAAGTATTAAACACATGATTTCTTTTGCCCGCAAGCGTAGCGGCCATTCAATGGCTGAAAAGCTGGGCGCCGAAATACTCGCGGCGTTCAATGAAGAAGGCGGCGCGTTCAAGCGGAAAGAAGACATGCACAAAATGGCGGAAGCGAACAAGGCTTTTGCCCATTACAGATTTTAGTTTTGGCAAGGAGATAAAATGGCGAGAGATTTAAATTTAACGCGCAACATTGGTATCATGGCGCATATTGATGCGGGGAAAACCACCACATCGGAGCGCATTCTGTACTACACCGGCAAAACACATAAAATAGGTGAAGTACACGAAGGCGCAGCTACTATGGACTGGATGGTGCAGGAACAGGAACGCGGCATCACTATTACTTCTGCCGCGACAACGGCTTTTTGGAATTATGGCGGGAAAACATTTCAGCTGAATTTGATTGATACTCCGGGACACGTTGATTTTACAGTAGAAGTAGAGCGGTCATTGCGCGTGCTTGACGGCACCGTGGCTACTTTCTGCGCAGTAGGCCGCGTGCAGCCGCAATCGGAAACCGTTTGGCGGCAAGCCGACAAATACCGCGTGCCGAAAATTGCGTTCATAAATAAAATGGACCGTGTCGGCGCTGATTTTTTGGCGGTGATTGAAGAAATCAAAGAAAAATTAGGCGCTACAGCTATTCCCATTTGCCTGCCTATCGGAGCGGAAGAGAAATTTGAAGGCATTGTAGATTTAGTGGCCAACAAAGCGATTTACTATAACGCCGAAAGCAAGGAACTGGTCAATTACCAAATCAAGGAAGTGCCCGAACAAATGAAAGCCGAGGTGAAAGAATGGCGTGGCAAATTGGTGGAGTCCATAGCGGAATACAACGATGCATTATTGGAAAAATTCTTTGAGAACCCCGATTCCATTACCGAAGAAGAGATTATTGAAACCTTGCGTAAAGCGACGGTAGACATGGCGGTTGTTCCGGCTTGTTGCGGCTCTGCCTTTAAGAATAAAGGCGTGCAATTTTTGCTCGACGCTGTAATGCGCTACTTGCCGTCCCCGCTGGACAAAGGAAATGTAACAGGCATAAATCCCGATACCGAAAAAGAAGAAATCCGCACGCCCGCTATTACAGACCCGTTCTGCGGCTTGGTATTTAAAATTGCTACCGACCCCTTCGTAGGACGGTTGGCGTTTATCCGCGCCTATTCCGGCAAGCTGGATGCAGGAAGTTATGTACTCAATACACGTTCGGAAAAAAAAGAACGGGTAGCACGTTTATACCAGATGCACTCCAATAAACAAAACCCGATTGAATATGTAGAAGCCGGCGATATTTGCGCTGCCGTAGGCTTCAAAGACCTTCGCACCGGCGATACGGTATGCGAAGAAAAGCATCCGGTAACATTGGAATCAATGACTTTCCCCGACCCGGTAATTGGCTTGGCGGTAGAACCGAAAACGCAAAAAGATTTGGATAAATTAGGTATTGCGTTAAATAAACTATCGGAAGAAGACCCGACCTTTACCGTGAAAAGCGACCACGAAACGGGGCAAACCGTTATCAGCGGCATGGGCGAGTTGCATCTGGAAATTATTGTAGACCGCCTGAAACGCGAATTTGGCGTGGAAATTAACCAGGGCGCCCCGCAAGTAAACTACAAAGAAGCTATTCGCGGCACTGTTCAAGGCTACCGGGAAGTGTTCAAAAAACAAACCGGCGGCCGCGGTAAATTTGCCGACATTATTGTGGACATTGCGCCCGCCGACGAAGGCATTACAGGGCTTCAATTTATTGATGAAGTAAAAGGCGGTAATATCCCGCGCGAATATATTCCTTCGGTGGAAAAAGGCTTCAAAGCCGCTATGGCAAACGGCGTATTAGCCGGTTATGAAGTGCCTGCACTGAAAATTACCTTGAGAGACGGCTCGTTCCACCCGGTGGATTCCGATTCGCTGTCGTTTGAAATTTGCGCACGCGCCGCTTTCCGGCATGCGCTGCCGAAAGCGCAGCCGGTGCTCATGGAGCCTGTCATGTCGTTGGAAGTAGTAACACCCGAAGAATACATGGGCGATATTATCGGCGACTTGAATAAACGCCGCGGGCAAATTACCAGCACAGACTCCAAAGGCAATGCCCGCATCATCAAAGCCAGTGTGCCGCTGTCGGCGCAGTTCGGTTATGTAACGGCATTGCGTACTCTGTCGTCGGGACGCGCTACCAGCACTATGGAATTTTCACACTATGCGGAATTGCCGGCCAACCTTGCGAAGGAAGTCATCGAAAAAACCGGCGACGGACGCAAGAAGAACATTGATTTGGATGAATAAATCTTTACATCTTGGAATTTTTAAATTAAAAATAACATGAGCCAAAAAATCAGAATAAAACTGAAATCCTACGATCACATGCTGGTGGACAAATCAGCCGATAAAATCGTGAAAACGGTAAAAGCTACGGGCGTTGTAGTAAGCGGGCCTATTCCCCTTCCGACCGATAAAAAGATTTTTACCGTCAACCGTTCTACGTTCGTAAACAAAAAAGCACGCGAACAGTTTGAACTGAACTCATTCCGCCGGTTGCTCGACATCTACAGCTCTACGCCGAAAACAGTGGACGCATTGATGAAACTCGAACTGCCCAGCGGTGTTGAAGTAGAGATTAAAGTACTATAATTCCACATCGCAAGCGAAGTTATCAGGTATAACCTGCTCTGCAAAGAGTGGGTTTTGTTGTTTGTGTTTGCGCTCATATATTTCAACCATGAAGGACATTTCTTTTTTTGAACAAGTATGGGAAGTCGTGAAACTTATTCCTTGCGGCCGTGTTACAAGCTATGGCGCCATAGCGCGGGCATTGGGTTCGGCGCAGTCGTCGCGCATGGTCGGCTGGGCGATGAATGCAGCGCACGGGCAGCCCGATGTACCTGCCCACCGCGTAGTAAACCGCAACGGATTACTGACCGGGAAAATGCACTTCGGCGCCCCGGATGAGATGCAACGCCGCCTCCAAGCCGAAGGCATAAAAGTAAAAAAAGACCAAATCGTTCATTTTGAAAAACTGTTTTGGGACCCGATAAAAGAAATTGGCGGGGAATAAAGCCAAAGCCGTAAATCACCTATATGAAATAGAAGCATTACTCCGGGCAGGAAAAAGACAAAAAGGGATAGCAGAACTTGTTGGAAAAGACAAATCCGCTACCGTTAGCGAGCCTTCCGCTACCGTTAGTGAGCCTTCCGCTACCGGTAGCGAGCCTTCCGCTACCGGTAGCGAGTCTTCCGCTACCGGTAGTGAGCCGTTCACGACAGCAGGGGAAAGCCCCCCTCCGCGCCGTCGCCGCATCCTGCCGCTAAAAACGCTTTTTTTCCCTCCTAATTTGCTTTTTACAAAAATATGCCCTACCTTTGCGCATCCGTTTTGAAGCCAATATTAAATTTTGACTTAGTAGATTAAAA
>JAISLK010000047.1 GCA_031290935.1 Prevotellaceae bacterium
AGCCTGCTGTTTGACGGACGGTAAAAGAGACACCCTTAGTAGCCAATGGATGTAACGCAGAAAGCCCCCTTATCCCCTTATTTAAGATAGATAAGGGAATAAGGGGGCTTTTTTAGTTAGGAGCCGGCAGGCGCCGGTACAAAACAAGTTGGCAGTTGGCAGTGGCTGGACAGCCTCTTACAGCTTATGACTGATTACGAAACAGCCCGAACAAAGCGGATCCGCTGCCGCTCATGGCGGCATAGACGGCGCCGGCGTCGTAGAGGCGTTGTTTGATTTGCGCCAGTTCGGGGTAGCGGGCAAAGACCGATGGTTCAAAATCGTTGACGATAATGTCTTTCCATTGCTCCACCGGTTGCGCGAGCAGGGAAGCCAGCGATTGCGCCGGCTGGCGCGGCGTTATTCCGGCGTAGGCTTCCGCCGTGCTTATAAACACCGGCGGCGTCTCAATAACCACCCTGTAAGGTTGCAAAGGCAGGGCAGGCAGGGGGGTCAATATGTCGCCGCGGCCGGTAGCGAGCATGGGCTGGCGGTGAAGGAAGAAAGCGCAGTCGCTGCCTGATTGCACGGCATACCGGTGGAGCTGCCCGGCGGACAGTTGCAGGGAAAAAAGTTCGTTTAATGCCTGCAGCATGGCCGTAGCATCCGAAGAGCCGCCGCCCAGCCCGGCGCCCGGGGGAATCACTTTATGCAGGTACACCGCTACCGGCGGCAAGTCAAAATCAGCCTGTAGCAGGCGGTAGGCTTTTACGCACAGGTTGTCTTCCGGGGCGCCCGCTACCGGCAGGCCGGACAGCCGGATAGTGAACCGGCCGGCCGGCGCCACTTCCAGCACATCATGCAGCGACGCTACCGGATAGAAAAGCGTCTCGATTTGGTGAAAACCGTCGGGACGTTTCGCCGTTACGTGCAATCCGATGTTGATTTTTGCAGGAGGAAAAACTAACTGCATTTTGAATATCCGCAGTTTTTGCATATCAGGCAGCCTTCCTGGAATACCAGCGCATCGGAACCGCACTGGCTACAGGTTTGCCCGGCAATGGTGGTCCCGTCGGGGATATAGCGTTTCAGGGCGCGTTCCACGCCGTTTTTCCAGGTATTGATGGAGTCGCTGTCCAGTTCCAGCCCCTGCACCAGGTTGACGACGTCCACTATCGGCATATTGTTGCGCAGGACGCCTGAAATCAGTTTGGCATAGTTCCAAAATTCTTTCTTGAACATGTGCGAAATGCCGCCGAAGGTGTTGGGGTAACCATAGCGGTCGATGTACTGGAAGTCGTATCGCGATTTGCCTTTTTTATCTTTGACCTTCACAATCTCGCCGATGGTAATGGACCGGGGAATGGTGCGCACTTCTTCATCTACCAGCCCGGTGAATATTTCATAGGGTTTTCCGTTGTACATGCCGACAAAGGCAATCCATTGCTCGTTGCCGTTTTTGAATCGAATCACTTCGGCTTTCAGCCTTTCGGGGCGTTTGTTGGGCATTCCCGCCGGCGTTTCTTCCTTTTTGGGTTCTTTGTTGATGAGTACGCCGCCGCGCGAGCCGTCGCGGTACACCGTGATGCCTTTGCATCCGCTTTCCCATGCGATTTTGTACACCTCCGCAACGGTTTCTTCGGTAATGTTCGCCGGCAGGTTAACCGTTACGCTAATGGAATGGTCCACCCATTTCTGGATACGCCCCTGCATCTTCACTTTCGCCACCCAATCCACGTCGTTGGCGGTGGCTTTATAATAAGGCGACTTTTCAATGAGTTGTTTTTGCTCTTCGTCATTGTAGTTCATCACCTCGTCTGTTTTATAGCCGTTGGCTTCGCACCACGTAAGGAATTTATGGTGGCATACATTATATTCTTCCCATGCGTCGCCCACTTCGTCGATGTAGGTAATCTTCGCATTCCTGTCGTTCGGGTTCACCTTGCGGCGGCGGCGGTACATGGGCGAGAACACCGGTTCTATGCCCGAAGTTGTTTGCGTCATCATACTGGTCGTACCGGTCGGCGCAATGGTGAGCATGGAAATATTGCGGCGGCCGTAACATGCCATCTCTTCGTACAACCCTTCATCTTCCTTGCGGATACGGCTAATCATCGGGTTATTTTCCTCGCGCTTGGCGTTGTAAATGGAGAACGCGCCGCGTTCTTTCGCCATAGTTACCGACGTGCGGTAGGCTTCTATGGCCAGCATTTTCTGAATATCTACGGAAAAATCAATAGCCTCGTCCGTGCCGTAGCGCAGCCCCAATGCAGCAAGCATGTCGCCTTCGGCGGTAATCCCCAATCCGGTGCGGCGGCCGCTCATGGCTTTTTCTTTTATCTTCACCCACAGTTCGCGTTCCACGCGGCGCACATCGGCGTCTTCCGGGTCATTGTCAATCTTCGCAATGATAGCGTCTATTTTTTCCAGTTCCAAATCAATCAAGTCGTCCATCAGGCGCATGGCTTTGTCCACATGCTGCACAAACAACGCCTTGTTAAATGTGGCCTTTTTCGTAAACGGATTTTCAACATAGCTGTAAAGATTGAGCGCTATCAAACGGCAACTGTCATAGGGGCACAAGGGGATTTCGCCGCAGGGGTTGGTACTTACCGTCCGGTAGCCCAGGTCGGCATAGCAATCGGGTACCGATTCACGGATAATCGTATCCCAGAACAGCACGCCGGGTTCGGCGGATTTCCATGCGTTGTGGACAATTTTTTTCCACAAGGCCGTAGCGTTGATTTCTTTTTTGTATTTCGGCTCTTTCGCGTCTATCGGGTATTGCGCAATGTATTTTTTCCCGTTCAGGGCGGCACGCATAAATTCGTCGTCGATTTTCACGGACACATTGGCGCCGGTTACTTTCCCCTGTTCCATTTTCGCATCAATGAAATGTTCGGCGTCGGGGTGTTTAATGGAAATACTCAACATCAATGCGCCGCGCCGGCCGTCCTGCGCCACTTCGCGCGTAGAGTTCGAATAACGCTCCATGAACGGCACCACGCCGGTGGAGGTGAGGGCGCTGTTCAGCACCGGGCTGCCGCCCGGGCGGATGTGCGAGAGGTCGTGCCCTACGCCGCCGCGCCGTTTCATCAACTGCACCTGTTCTTCGTCAATGCGCATAATGCCGCCGTACGAATCGGCCGGGTTTTTATGCCCGATAACAAAGCAATTCGACAGCGACGCAATCTGGCAGTCGTTCCCGATGCCGGTCATCGGGCCGCCTTGCGGAATAATATATTTAAAGTCTTTCAACAGTTCAAAAATTTCTTCGACGCTCAGCGGGTTTTTGTATTGTTGCTCAATACGCGCGAACTCTTTGGCCAGCCGCCGGTGCATATCGTCGGGCGTGCGTTCGAAAATATTCCCGAACGAATCTTTCATCGCATACTTGGTTACCCACACATTGGCTGCCATTTCATCTCCCTTGAAATACGCTTTGGTCGCCGCCACAGCATCTTCGTAGGTGTAAATTTTTTGTTCGCCGGCTTTTTTGGCTGTTTTGTCCGTCTTCGGTTCTTTATTAAGGCTCATGTCTTCTTTTAGTTTTATATATTTTGTATTTTCTTCCGGTATATTAAACGGTATATTCATCGGGGAACTTCCCGGCAACAGTGATGGTTGAACAGCTAAATTCATTTTTTTTAATAAATTTAAATGATTAGGTAAATTTCATTCCGTGCAAAACGGAACGCTAAGGTACGACAACTTAGCATTTTTTTGACAGGGTAAAAACGATACTTATTAACGAAGAAATTAACAAGTGGACGGAACGTAAAGCATACTCGGCGTTCCCGATTTTTTCAACAATGCTTTGTGCATAAAAAAATGGAATCAGCAACAATGCAGTTCACAATCAGTGCAACGGGAAAATTCCCCCTGCAAACGCTTTTCTACCAAACCGGCTATCCGCTCGCGTAATGGGGCAATGCCTATTTTATCAAGGACGTCCTGCACGAACCCGATTTGCTGGAGCAGTCGCGCCTCTTTGAGCGCAATGCCGCGCGAACGAAGGTAAAATAACGCCTGTTCGTCAAGTTGCCCGATAGTAGCGCCGTGCGAACATTTGACGTCATCGGCATAAATTTCCAGTTGCGGCTGCGTGTACATCTTGGCCTGCTTGGTGAGCAATAAATTATTATTCGCCTGGAAGGCTTCTGTTTTTTGCGCATCCTTTGCCACTAACACGCGCCCGTGAAAACGGCCGACCGCTTCGTTGTCCACAATGCCTTTGAATAATTGGTTGCTCCGGCAATAGCCCGCTTCATGGGCAATGCTGACGTCCGTCATAAATTTCTGCGTCCCGTCGATTAGAAACAGCCCATTGGCGCGGCAGTCGGCATGCTGCCCCTGTAATTTTATATCAATCACATTTTCGATGAATGCGCCGTGCAGGGTCATCACATTGCAGGTTACCATACTCCCGGCAGCTTGCTGTATATATATTTCCGTGCGGTGCTGCGAGCGGTTATGCTCGCTTTGCATCCACAGCAGTTCCAGTTGTGCGCCGGGCTGCACGACAATTGTGGTAGTGCATTCCGTCATAAACGCATCGGGCGAAAGCGTATGGTCGCAAATAATCAATTTGGCCTGTGATTGCGGCTCTATAAAGAAGGTATTCGCAAATACCAAACGGTTTGTATTCGCCCCGGTACGTACATTAATAATTTGCAGCGGTTGATTCAATACGGCACCTGCCGCCACCGTCAAGGCGATGCCCATTCCGTTGTGGTGCGGCGCCATCGTAAATTTATCCTGCACCGCAGGCGCCTGCGCACGATAAACCCCATTAACTACCAACGACGGTTGCAGCGTGGTCAGCGGCACATGGCAATGGAAGTCAGGGATAGTATCGGGTATATAGTGGAAATTTTGAGCCATCTGGAAGTGTAAAATTACACAACAATTATATTTGTTATTTAAATCGGTTAATTTTATCCGTATAATCAGGAGGCCGAATGTAATCTAAAACGAAGTTCTCTATCATTTGTATCGTAAACTTTTTGCAAATATATAAAAAGTTTACGGTATAAAACGCTTTTACACTTTTGTGTCATTCTGTCATTCTTTCCCGTTTGGCAAAAAATTTGCAACATCCTTTAGAAAAAAGAAATGATTATGAATTTGAACAATTATACTATTAAGGCACAGGAAACCGTGCAGGAAGCTATATCATTAGCCCAAAACAATTCCAACCAGGCAGTGGATACCGGCCATTTGCTGCGCGTGATGCTCAACGATTCCGAAGGTATTACCGGGTTGTTGTTGCGTAAACTCGGCGTGGTAGTGCCCACGCTGTCGGCAAAGGTCAATGAGCTGGTGGCGCGTTACGGAAAGGTCTCGGGCGGCGACCCTTACCTGTCTGCCGACGCCAGCCGCGCCCTGCAAAAAGCGCAGGAAGCTGCTACCGGAATGGGCGACCAGTTTGTATCGGTCGAACACCTGTTGATGGGGCTGCTCGCAAATAACGACAATGTGGCACAACTGATGAAAGACAACGGCATGAACGAAAAAGACCTGAAAGCGGCTATTGCCAACGTGCGCAAGGGGGCGAAGGTCAACAGCCAGTCCGCCGAAGAAACTTTCGATTCGCTCAACCGCTATGCGATTAACCTGAACGAACAGGCGCGCAGCGGAAAGCTCGACCCTGTTATCGGGCGCGACGATGAAATCCGCCGCGTGCTGCAAATCCTGAGCCGCCGTACAAAAAACAACCCGATACTGGTCGGCGAACCGGGCGTCGGGAAAACCGCCATTGCCGAAGGGCTGGCGCACCGTATCGTCATCGGCGACGTGCCGGAAAATTTGAAAAGCAAGCAGATTTTTTCATTGGATATGGGGGCTTTGATTGCCGGCGCGAAATACAAAGGCGAATTTGAAGAACGCCTGAAAGCGGTGGTGCGCGAGGTTGTGTCGGCAAACGGCGAAATTATTTTATTCATTGATGAAATACACACGCTGGTGGGCGCCGGAAAAAGCGAGGGAGCCATGGACGCCGCCAACATCCTGAAACCGGCGTTGGCGCGTGGGGAACTGCGTGCCGTAGGCGCTACCACGCTGGACGAATACCAGAAATATTTTGAAAAAGACAAAGCCCTGGAACGCCGTTTTCAAACGGTCATGGTGGACGAGCCTTCGCCGGCCGACACGGTGTCTATCCTTCGCGGATTGAAAGAACGCTATGAAAACCACCACAAGGTGCGTATCAAAGACGACGCTATTATTGCCGCCGTAGAGCTTTCGTCGCGTTATATCACCTCGCGTTTCCTGCCCGACAAGGCGATTGACCTCATTGATGAAGCGGCGGCGCGCCTGCGTTTGGAGATGAATTCCGTGCCGCAGGAGATTGATGAACTCGACCGCAAGGTGCGTCAGCTGGAGATTGAGCGCGAAGCCATCAAGCGAGAAGGCGATACAAAAAAAGTGGAAGGCCTCTCGAAAGTTATCAGCGACATCAACGAACAGCGCAACGCCCAGCGTGCGCGCTGGCAGGAAGAAAAAGACCTGATTGACGCCATTCAAAAAAACAAGCAGCTCATCGAAGAATTAAAATTCAAAGCCGAAGAAGCAGAGCGGCGGGGCGACTACGGCGCGGTAGCCGAAATCCGCTACGGGAAAATCGTTGAAGCGGAAAAGGAAATTGAACGGCTGAACCGGTTAAAAGCCGAAAGTAACTTTGAACTGGTCGATGAAGAAGTGGATTCGGAAGACATTGCCGAAGTAGTGGCCAAATGGACGGGCATCCCCGTATCGAAAATGCTGCAAAGCGAACGCGAAAAACTGGTGCACATGGAAACCGATTTGCACAAGCGCGTCGTCGGGCAGGACGAGGCCATACAGGCCGTATCCGACGCCCTGCGCCGCAGCCGCGCCGGATTGCAGGACGCCAAACGCCCTATCGGTTCTTTCCTCTTCCTCGGTACGACCGGCGTGGGGAAGACAGAGCTGGCAAAGGCTTTGGCGGAATTCCTGTTCAACGATGAAAATTTGATGACGCGCATCGACATGAGCGAATACCAGGAACGCCATTCGGTAAGCCGCCTCGTTGGCGCGCCTCCCGGCTATGTCGGCTACGACGAAGGAGGGCAACTGACCGAAGCCGTCCGCCACAAACCCTACTCGGTGGTGCTGCTGGATGAAATTGAAAAAGCGCACGCTGATGTCTTCAACATCCTGCTCCAGGTACTCGACGACGGCCGCCTGACCGATAATAAAGGCCGCACCGTGGATTTCAAGAATACGATTATCATCATGACCTCCAACGTCGGCTCCCACCTGATTCAGGAAAACATGGAAAAACTCAACGACGCCAACCGCGAACAGTTGCTGGAACGCACCAAAACCGAAGTGCTGGAAACGCTCAAACAAACCGTTCGCCCGGAATTCCTCAACCGCATCGACGATATTATCATGTTCAGCCCGCTGGACAAAAACGACGTGCGCGCTATCGTCCGGCTGCAACTGGAAAACATCCGGGAAATGCTGCAAACCGGCAACGGCATACACCTGGAAGTATCGGACTATGCACTGGATTACCTCGTCGGGAAAAGCTACGACCCCACTTACGGCGCGCGGCCGGTAAAGCGGGTACTGCAACGCGAATTGCTGAACGAACTGGCGAAACAAATCCTGGCCGCAAAAATAAATAAGGAACAGCCCGTAAAAGTAGATTACTTCGGCAATGACACGCTGGTTTTCGGCAACTAAGAGGCGCCTGTCGCTTTTAATGACAATTTAATGTTTGCTTAATTTTTGATTGATAAAATGGCCGTACTTTTGTACCCGAAAATAGAAATATTTTCTAATGGGTTAAATTTTAGGTTAGGTTAAAGGCGGACAGGGATTTTTATCCCTGTTTCGCTTTTTATATACCTGTATAGTAAACGAAAAAGGGAAAGGGAGGCTCTCTAAAGAACCTCCCTTTCCACACTCACCCCAATTCAATTTATTAACCAGTTCGCTGGCGTGTCAACACGCTTAATTTTTAACTTTTACTCCTTAATGCTTTTCGCCGTTGTGATGATTATGCCGTGTTTCATATTTTATTGCTTTATTGCGAAGACAAAGGTAAGGCGGTTTTCAGGATAGGGCAATACCGTTTTTATGGTATTTTAGCCGCCGCTGTCAGTAAAAGAATTTGTGTTTTAAAAAACCTCCTGCCTTTGCACCCGGTTATTAATCAGTGAACAGTACCCAGTAAACAATGCAAAAGCGAAAACAGGATTGATTAGTTGTAACAGGCAGCAAGCGGCGGCAGGCGAAATGTTGCCGGCCACAATGCCTTCTGCACACCGGCGGCTTTAATTCTAACGCACAGGTTAGAGTTGTTCTAACGCATAGGTTAGAGTTGTTCTAACGCACAGGTTAGAGTTGTTCTATCACATAGGTTAGAGTTGTTCTATCACATAGGTTAGAGTTGTTCTATCGCACAGGTTAGAGTTGTTCTGAAGCATACGGTTAATCAAGTGTCGCCCCTGCGGGGCTTGGTGGCAGATGCGCTCCCTTGTTACCGTATGCTGAAGCATACGGTTAATCAAGTGTCGCCCCTGCGGGGCTTCCCTCTCAGCAGTCGCCTATCCCGCAGGGACAGCATGCTATTAACCGTACACTTCAGTGTACGGCAGCAGCGGCACGCACACACCCCCGCGCCGTCCCGCAGGGACAGCGCTTACTCCTTGCCGTATGCTGGGCGCCTGCGGTTAATCAAGTGTCGCCCCTGCGGGAAGAACGTGCATATTGGCGATTGCTTCGCGAAGGAAAGGAGTGGATTTTTATAAATCAAAAATATTTCCCATATTTGTGCTGTCATTTATTGTCCTGTTTTATGCAAAAAGAATTATTAATAACGCGAATAGTCCGTTTTTATTGGGACGGATTCCGAAACATGACCATCGGCAAAACCCTTTGGCTGATTATACTTATCAAATTATTCGTGATGTTTGCAATATTAAAAGTATTTTTCTTTCCCGATTATTTGGGAAAGTTCGACACTCCGTCGGACAAGCAGGAATACGTTTCCGACGAGTTAATACGGCGTGCAGTTAACCACTAAAATTTATATTCTATGATTGAAACTATTAACACTTCTGTTATTGATTGGTCGCGGGCGCAATTTGCGCTGACGGCTATTTACCATTGGCTTTTTGTGCCGCTCACATTAGGGCTGGGCATTGTGCAGGCCATTATGGAAACGATTTACTACAAAACGGGCAACGAGTTTTGGAAAAAAACCGCGCAGTTTTGGATGAAACTTTTTGGCATCAATTTCGCTATCGGCGTGGCTACCGGCTTGATTCTGGAATTTGAGTTCGGCGCCAACTGGTCAAATTACAGCTGGTTTGTCGGCGATATTTTCGGCGCCCCGCTGGCTATTGAAGGTATCCTGGCGTTCTTTATGGAAGCCACGTTCATTGCAGTGATGTTCTTCGGGTGGAACAAAGTCAGCAAGGGTTTCCACCTGGCCTCTACGTGGCTTACTATTTTGGGCGCAACCATTTCTGCGTACTGGATACTGGTGGCCAATGCCTGGATGCAATATCCTGCGGGCATGCAGTTCAACCCCGACACGGTGCGCAACGAAATGGCGAGTTTTTGGGAAGTAGCGCTTTCGCCGGTGGCTATCAATAAATTTTTCCACACGGTATTGTCGGGATGGATTATCGGCGGCATGTTTGTAGTGGGCATAGCAAGCTGGTTCCTGTTGAAAAAAAGGGAGACAAAATTTGCGCTGGAAAGCATTAAAATCGGCGCTGTTTTCGGCATTGCGGCATGCGCGCTGTCGATTTGGACGGGCGACGGTTCGGCGCACCAGGTAGCGCAACGGCAACCGATGAAACTGGCGGCGATGGAAGGGCTGTATGAAGGCCGCGAAGGGGCGGGGCTGGTTGGCATAGGCCTGCTGAATCCCGCCAAAGAACAGTACAACGACGGAAAAGACCCGTTCCTTTTCAAGATAGAATTGCCCAAGATGCTTTCCTTTTTTGCCGAACGCGATTTGGACGCTTATGTCCCCGGTATCACAAATATCATTGAAGGCGGCTATCCGCAAAAGGACGGCACCGTGGCGCTCCCGGCCGAAGAAAAAATCGCACGCGGCAAACTGGCTATTCGGGCACTGGCTGATTACCGCTCTGCAAAAAGCGACAGCGCCAGGCAACAAGCTCGCGCCACGCTGGACGAACATTTTAAATATTTCGGGTATGGCTACATTAAAAACCCATCGGATTTGATTCCTTCGGTGGGGCTAACATTCTACGCTTTTCGCATTATGGTTATACTCGGCGGCTTCCTGCTGCTGTTGTTTGCCGTGGTAACTTATTTATCGTACAAAAACAAATTTGAAGCCAAGCGCTGGCTGCAATGGACGTGCTTTGCTTCCATTTTCCTTGCTATCATTGCCGGGCAGGCCGGATGGGTGGTGGCGGAAGTAGGGCGCCAACCCTGGGCGATACAGGATATTTTGCCTGTATCGGCAGCGATTTCCAATTTATCGGCGTCGTCGGTACAGATAACTTTCTTTATCTTCCTTGCGTTATTCACGGTGCTGCTTGTCGCCGAGTTAAAAATTATGATTAACGCCATAAAGAAAGGGCCGGAAATTGAACACGCACCTGTATTAAAAAATAATCATATTAAAAATTAATCTTATCTACTATGGACACGACATATACTCTTTTACAACATTACTGGTGGTTTCTGGTAGCCTTGCTGGGCGCGATTTTGGTATTCCTGCTGTTTGTGCAGGGCGGGCAATCGCTGTTGTTCACCATCGGCAAAACCCCGCTGCAACAAAAGATGCTGCTGAACTCCACCGGGCGCAAATGGGAATTTACGTTTACTACGCTGGTTACTTTTGGCGGTGCATTTTTCGCTTCCTTTCCACTGTTTTACTCCACCAGTTTCGGCGGCGCCTATTGGGTGTGGATTTTGATATTGCTTTGCTTCGTGCTGCAAGCGGTATCCTACGAATACCAGGCCCGGAAAGGAAACCTTTTAGGGAAAAAAACTTATCAGGTATTTCTTTTGCTGAACGGCATACTCGCCCCGGTACTGCTGGGAACTGCCGTGGGTACGTTTTTCAACGGCGCAGAATTTACAGTTAATAAACAACAACTGACCGAAACCTTGAACCCGGTAATATCTTCGTGGGCTACGCCCTGGCATGGACTTGAAGCCGCCGTAGTGTGGCAGAACGTATGCCTTGGGGTTGCGGTATTTTTCCTGTCGCGCGTGCTGGCCTTGCTCTACTTCATCAATAATATCGACGATGCGGAAATACAAAGCAGGTCGCGCAGGCAACTGCGCTGGAATACGGTTTTGTTTTTGGTGTTTTTCCTCACATTTCTTATATACCTGCTGCTGAAAGACGGTTTTGCAGTAAACCCCGACACCAAAGAAGTATTTTTGCAGCCTTATAAATACTTTTCCAACTTCATTGAAATGCCTGCAGTGCTGGCCGTGCTGCTGATTGGTGTGGTTGGCGTACTGTTCGGCATCGGAAAAACTATTTTCTGCGAAAAGTGGAACAAAGGCATTTGGTTTGCCGGAGCAGGAACGGTTTTCACCGTGCTGGCGCTCTTGCTATGCGCCGGGTGGAACAACACGGCCTATTATCCTTCGCTGCACAATCTGCAAAGTTCGTTGACCATTGAAAACAGTTGCTCCAGTTTTTTCACGCTAAAAACAATGAGCTACGTATCCATACTCATTCCGTTTGTACTGGCCTACATCGTATATGCCTGGCGGGCATTAGACCTGCATAAAATTAACAAAAAGGAAATGGAGGAAAACGAGCACCTCTATTAGAGAATAAAATGCTTAAATTTTGCGCCCATGATACGCATAGACATACTGACGGTTGTTCCCGAATTATTGGCCAGCCCTTTGGGACATTCTATCCCGAAGCGGGCGCAGGATAAAGGATGTGTGGAAATACACATTCATAATATTCGCGACTGCGGAAAGGGAAGTTACCGGCAAGTGGACGATTATGCGTTTGGCGGCGATGCGGGCATGGTGATGATGATAGAACCGGTGTTTGAATGGATGCAAAAACTGAAAAATGAACGCGCGTACGATGAAGTCATTTTCCTGACGCCCGACGGCGAACGGCTGACGCAGCCTTGTGTAAACAGCCTTTCCACCTTGTCGAATATTATGATTTTGTGCGGGCATTATAAAGGCATTGACCACCGCATCCGCGAACATTTAATTACCAAAGAAATTTCCATTGGCGATTACGTGCTAAGCGGCGGCGAACTTGCGGCGGCCGTACTGGTGGATGCGGTGGTACGCATTGTTCCGGGCGTGATTTCCGATGAAACGTCGGCACTCACCGACTCGTTCCAGGACGGGCTGCTGGCGCCGCCGGTCTATACGCGCCCCGAAGAATTTAACGGCTGGCGCGTTCCCGAAATCCTGCTGTCGGGGAATCATAAAAAAATCGTTGAATGGCAGGACGAACAAGCATTGCAACGCACACAGCAATTGCGACCGGATATGCTTGCCCAATGAACTATATACCGGCAGCCTTCGTTTTAACTTTTAACTTTTAGTCTGTAACTCTTAACTTCCATGGCAAAGCAACCGAAAATTTTCGTTCTTGACACAAATGTAGTCCTGCACGACTACCAAAGCATCTACCATTTTCAAGAAAATGACATTGTCCTTCCGATTGTAGTATTGGAAGAACTGGACAAATTCAAGAAAGGCAATGGGGCGGTCAATTATAACGCGCGTGAATTTGCACGCGAACTGGATAAGCTGGCCGGCGATAAACTGTTCAACGACGGCATATCGCTTGGCAAAGGATTGGGGAAACTGCGCGTCATTTTGGGGCAGCGGTTTACCGACGCTATGACGGAATCCTTTTACGAAGACACGCCCGACCACCGTATTTTGGCGGTAGCGGCGCATGTGCGCGAAACCCATCCCGGCCGTACCGTCGTGTTGGTAACCAAAGATATTAACCTGCGCCTGAAAGCAAAATCGCTGGGCATTGATGCGCAGGATTACTTGACGGATAAAGTCGCTGACCCCGATGTATTGAGCCGCAAAATACAAACTGTCGAGCTGCTCACCGATGAACAAATCTCCCGGATATACCAAAGCGAACAGGGACTTCCCATAACCGAAACGCCGGGGCTGAAGCCTTACGCCAACGAATACCTTATCCTGAAAGGCGCAAATTCTTTCGCATTGGGCATATACGACCAGACGTCCGGCAGCATTAAGCGTGTGGAGAAACAACGCACCTGCGGCATCGAGCCGCGCAATTCCGAACAAACATTCGCTATTGATGCGCTGATGCGCCCCGATATTCCATTAGTGGCGCTCACCGGCATTGCCGGCACCGGGAAAACGCTCTTGGCCTTGGCTGCCGCACTGGCGCAGGAAGCCGGCTTTGAACAAATACTGCTGGCGCGTCCGGTAATTCCCCTGCAAAACCAGGATATCGGCTTCCTGCCGGGTGATATGGATGAAAAAATCAGCCCTTACATGTTGCCGCTGTTCGACAATTTGGGATTTATAAAAAGCTGCTTCCGCCCGTCGCAAAAGGAATATACGCGCATTGAAGTATTATTAAAAACACAGAAATTAAAAATATCCCCGCTGGCTTATATTCGCGGACGAAGCCTGTCGAATATTTTCTTTATTGTGGACGAAGCCCAAAACCTTACGCCGCACGAAGTGAAAACCATTATTACCCGCGTCGGCGAAGGCGCCAAACTGGTATTCACCGGCGACGTCCAGCAAATTGATTCGCCTTACCTGGACATCAGTTCCAACGGCCTCACGTACCTGAGCGATAAAATGACCGGGCAAACGCTTTTTGCCCACGTCAACCTGGTGAAGGGCGAGCGTAGCCGGCTGGCAGAACTGGCGGGAAACCTGTTGTAGGCAACCCTTAAATTTTGAAACCTTAAAATTATTATGGATTTAAATCAACTGACGGCTATTTCCCCTGTGGACGGGCGCTACCGGGTGCAATTAGCGCCATTAGCAGCCTTTTTTTCGGAATACGCATTCATACGCTACCGTTTGCTGGTGGAAGTGGAATATTTCATTGCCCTGTGCGAATGGCCGCTGCCGCCATTGAAAACATTCGACAAAACAATATATCCCGCCCTGCGGAATATATACGAAAACTTTTCGGAAGCGCAAGCCGCCGGCATCAAAGACATTGAACGCAGCACCAACCATGATGTAAAAGCAGTAGAATATTTTTTGAAACAATGTTTCTCGGAAATGGGGCTGGAGGCGTACCGCGAATTTATCCACTTCGGACTGACTTCGCAAGACATCAACAATACGGCCATGCCGAAAAGCTTCCGCGACGCCCTGTTTGCCGTATATTACCCGCTGCTGAACGGCCTGCTGCAAAAACTGCAATCCCTTGCCGCCGAATGGGAGCGCGTGCCGATGCTGGCGCATACGCACGGGCAGCCGGCCTCCCCCACCCGTCTGGGAAAAGAATTAAACGTATTTATCGAACGCCTGGGCAAACAAAAAGAACTTTTGGAAGCCTTGCCGTTTGCGGCAAAATTCGGCGGCGCCACAGGCAATTTCAATGCCCATCACGCCGCTTTCCCGATGATTGACTGGAAAAAATTTGCCGATAATTTTGTAAATAATTCCTTACAGTTATCGCGCTCGCAGTGCACCACCCAGATTGAACACTACGACTGCTTCGCCGCCCAGCTCGACGCATTGAAACGCATCAACACCATACTGCTCGACCTGGCGCGCGATATGTGGACATACATCTCGATGGATTATTTCAAACAAAAAATAAAAGCGGGTGAAATCGGCTCATCGGCCATGCCCCACAAGGTAAACCCGATTGATTTTGAAAATGCCGAAGGAAATATCGGTGTGGCCAATGCGCTGTATGAACACCTGTCGGCAAAGTTACCGGTGTCGCGCCTGCAACGCGACTTGACGGACAGCACGGTGTTGCGCAATACCGGCGTACCGTTAGCGCACAGCGTGCTTGCCTTGAAATCGCTGTTAAAGGGGCTGGATAAATTATTGCTGCATCCTGCCGCCATCGCCGCCGACCTTGAAAGCAACTGGGCGGTAGTAGCCGAAGGTATCCAGACAATCCTCCGCCGCGAACAGTACCCGAACCCCTATGAAGCATTGAAAGCCCTGACGCGCACCAATGAAGCCATCACCAAAGAAAGCATCGCCCGGTTTATCCGCTCGCTGGATGTGGCGGAAAGCGTTAAAAAGGAATTGGCGGCATTGACGCCGGAGGGCTACACCGGCGTGTAGCGGCGGGTTACATGATTTTCGTCTTATAGTCGGCGCCGCTTTTCCCGCGTGCAATATGCCGCAACTTGCCGGCAATAATTTTCCGGCGAATCGGCGCTAACCGTTCGGTAAAAAGAATACCTTCGAGATGGTCGTACTCATGCTGCGCAATACGCGCCGGCACGCCCTCCAGCCACTCGTCATGCGCATGGAAATGTTCGTCAAAGTAACGCACCCGCACCCGTTTCGGACGCATCACATCTTCATGGATGCCGGGAATACTCAGGCATCCCTCGTTAAACCTTGATTCTTCTTCGCTCCGTTCCACTACCTCGGGGTTGATAAATACCCGCTTGAAACCGTCCGCCGCCGGGTATTCGTTTTTAAATGCCGTAGCGTCAATAATCGCCAGCCGGATATTATGCCCCACTTGCGGAGCGGCCAGCCCCACGCCGCCGGCATTATTCAGCGTGTCCCACATGTCGGCAATCAATTGCGCCAGGCCGGGACAGTCTTTTGTTACAGGCGCCGCTTCTTTCTTCAACACGCCGGAACCATATACATATACTGGAAGAACCATTTTTTTTTACTGTTTATTATTTAACTTTATCACTTCTTTGCATCCAAGTAGCCTTGCAGGATAAGCGTGGCGCTTACTTTATCTATCGTCCCCTTATTCCGCCGTTTCATTTTTTTCACCCCGCCGTCAATCATAGCCCGGAAAGCCATTTTGGATGTAAAACGTTCGTCGGAAAGGGTTACGGGAATAGCCGGAAAATGTTTTTGTAATTGCTGTAAAAAAATATCCACATCCCTGGCGGCGGCGGCGGGCGAATTGTCCAAATCCTTCGGATACCCCACCACAAACCGCTCCACCGGCTCTTTTTCCGCGTACTGTTTTAAAAAGGCTATCACGTTGGCCGCCGCTACCGTATCCAGCGCGGTAGCAAATAAATGCAGCGGGTCGGTAACCGCCAGCCCTACCCGCTTCCTGCCGTAATCAATGCCTACAATACGATTCATGCTGCAAAGATACAAAAACAAATGTGATGATGTGGTGATGTGGTGATGTGATGATGTGATGATGTGGTGATGTGGTGATGTGGTGATGTGGCCGGCGCACAAAAATCCGGTTAGTAATTGTAAAAAAAGGCAGCTGTCCCATTTATCCCGAAACTGCCATTTTGTCAAAAAAACCGGACATTCCTGCTTCATTTGTTAAAAGTTGGACTTCATTTGTTAAAATTTTAACAAATGAAGTTGAAAGTCGAGCTTCGGAAGTCCAAAGTCGAGCTTCCGAAGTCCAAAGTTGGACTTCCGAAGTCCAAAGTCGGGCTTCCGAAGTCCAAAGTCGAGCTTCCGAAGTCCAAAGTCGGGCTTCCGAAGTCCAAAGTTGAGCTTCCGAAGTCCAAAGTCGGGCTTCGGAAGTCCAAAGTCGAGCTTCCGAAGTCCAAAGTCGGGCTTCCGGACGGGGAGGTTCCCTTTTACCGGTGGCGGGAAGCTGTTATTTGAGCCTGTTTGTGCCCATTCCCGATGCAAACCGGGAAGTTATTTGCGGGTGGCGTACCTCCGTTTGCGGAAGTACAGAAAGGCGCCGCCCGGCAATAACGCCAGGGCTATCGGCAGGAGGGTATTCAGTATCGTCCAGCGGGTGCGGCGTTGCGTTATTTCGCCCTTGTCAAGCAGGCGCATCTGCCATTCGCGCGGGCGGATTTGCATGGTGTTTTCGTCGTCAAGCAGGTAGTAAATGCAATTTTTTACAAAACTGCCGTTGCCGAACTGTACGTTCATATAGCGGTCGAAGCCCAGGGGGAAAATGCGCGTACCGTCGGGGCGACGCACCACGTCGTTGCGGATAATATCCCCGTCGGCCACGACAATCATTTTGGAGGGTTCGCCCGTTTCCTTGAAGTCAAAGGGTTTTTGCCGGTTGTAATATTGCAGCGGGCGGTTCAAAAAAGCCGACGTAAACGAACCTTCGAGCGTTACCGCCACCGGCAAGAAGGGCTGGCGGAAAGCCGCCGGGTCGGGGCGCTGCATGGTCTGCGAGAGGCTCACCAGTGCCGGGACGGCTTGCGTGCGGCTGTATTCCGAAGAGTAGAGTAAATGTTTTCTGGCAACCGCCGGGTTTTTCCCGACCGTATCAACCGTCCCCGGGTATTTGGAGAGGATAAGGTTCAGGCCGCGGGTAATGGCGTTGTCCGGCGGCGGAATCAGCAGCGGGTAATACGTCCAGGGCGCCGGTTTGAAGTCGGCGGTTTGCCCGGCGGGGGCAATATTCACCGGGAGCATGGCGCATTGCAGGTCTTGTATGATTACCGGGTTGATGCGGACGCCGTAACGGAACAGCTGGTCGTCGAGGCCGTGCGCACAGGCAAAGGCGAGGGTGTTAAATCCGTTGGCGAGGCTGTCGTGGTGCACTTCCACGGCATCAATGAACCATGCCACGCGGCCGCCGTGCATGATATACTGGTCTAACGCCAGCTTGTCGGCGTCGCTCCAGGCCGCGGAGGGTTTGGCTATCACCACCGCCGTATAGGGGTCAAGGGCATGCAGGTCTTCGTTAATTTCAACCCGGTCGAGGAGCGTAAAAGGCGACAGCGCCCGGCAAATATCGCCGGTTTCATATTCGTCGAGTTCGCCGTGTCCTTCGATAAAGGCAATGCGCGGTAAGGCTGTCCGCGCTATCCGCGCAATGGCGCCCGTCAGGGCCGGTTCTACGTTTTGCCGGGCTGCCAGCAAACTTTCATCGGAATTGGCGCCGGAGTTATCCTGTAAAAAATTCACTGCTATTTCGCGTGTACGGACCGCCGTATCCGCCGTATGCGTATATACCACCAGCGCGCCCGGGAATACGGTGCGTTCCGAACGCCCGCCGCCGGCTGTCCGTTCTTCTTCCGTAACCGGAAAAAGCCCGCGCGCCTGCAGGGAGGCATATACCTGGGGCAACTCGCGCGCACCGGCGTCCGCCGAAATGTCCACAAATTCGTAACGCAAACGCGCGCCGGCGTACACTTTCAATTCATCCAGCGTTTCCTTAATCGTGCTGCGCAGTTTTTTTAACTGCAGCGACATGGGGCCGTCGAGGAAGACATACACCTGCACCGTATTATCCAGTTGTTGCATCACGCGCTTCGACGCATCTGCCAGCGTATAGCGGCGGTCGCCCGTAAGGTCGATACGGAAGAGGAAAGACTGCGCCGCGCCGTTCAGCACAGTCAGCAATACCGCCAGGCCAATGAATCTGGTAATGGCGCGGGTTCTTTTCCTTGCAGGGATATTTACCATTTCCGCGCCTCCAGTTTTAGCCGCGCCGCTTCCGTGAAAAATATAATCAAGCTCGCGAAATAAAGCACATCCCGCATATCTACCACGCCGCGGCTGAGCGACCGGTAATGCCCGTTGATGCCGAACAGTTGCAGCTGTTCGTCCGCCGAAGGCAACAATGCCGCCAGCCCGTCGAAGCCCAGGTAAAAGAAAAAACAGCCGGTAGCCGCCACAATAAATGAGACAATTTGATTGTCGGTAAGCGACGAAGCAAATACCCCGATAGCCGCATAACCGGCCGCCAGCAGCAGCAGCCCGATATACGACCCCCAGGCGCCGCCGGCGTCTATATTGCCCGCCGGGTTTCCCAGGAGGTAGATGCTGATATAATAAATCAAGGTAGGCAGCAATGCCAGCCATGCCACCGCCGTAGCGGCAAAATATTTCCCTAAAATCAATTGCCGTTCGGTAACCGGCTGCGAGAGGAGCAGCTCAATGGCGCCTGATTTTTTTTCATCGGCCACCGTACGCATGGTAACGGCGGGCAGCAGGAATAAAAACAACCACGGCGCCAGTTCAAACAATCCGTCAAGGGTAGCGAAGCCGCTGTCGAGGATATTCATGCTGCCCGCGCCAATCCAGAGGAACCAGGCATTGACTGTTAAAAAAATCACTATCGCCAAATAACCGCTAAGCGACGAGAAGAAAGTGTTTAATTCCTTTTGAAAGATACGCCACATCGTCAAATTATTTTTATTCGCGCATATTTTAATAATAATATCTTGCGTCCATAGCCGTCAAAATCGACAATGGCTTTGGCGTCGTTCATGACGCCTTCGACACGCGCCACCGTGCCGGCGCCAAAACGGTCGTGTTCGATGCGCATGCCGGCCGCCAATGCCGGCTGGTCGCCGGGGGTAAAGCCTGCTGTCCTGCGCGGCGCTGCGGCATTACCCGGCCTGAGGCCGGTGCGCACCGGCGCTTTATGTTCAGGCGCCCAGTGCCCGGCCGGTACGTCCTTTTTGTCCGGGAGCCTGTTTGTGGCTGTTGTCCCGAATACCGGCTTATTGAAATAATTTGCATCAATTTCTTTCAGGAAGCGGCTGGGACGGTTGGAAACCGTTTCGCCCCAACGGTAGCGTGTCTTGGAAAAGGAAACGCTAACGCCCCGTTTGGCGCGCGTGAGCGCTACATAAAATAACCGGCGTTCTTCTTCCAGCTCTTCTACGGAATTTATCGCAAGCCCGCTGGGGAAAAGCGTTTCCTCCATGCCTGTAATATAAACGTACGAAAACTCCAGCCCTTTTGCGGCGTGCGCCGTCATCAGCGTGATTTTATTGCGGTCTTCTTCCTTTTCGTTGTCCATATCCGTAAGCAGGGCTACGTTCTCCAGGTACTGCCGGACGGTTATCAACCGGTTTTCCTCATCGGGGTTGGCATTGTCAGGGTTATCGCAAAATTCCTTGATGCTGTTTAAGAGTTCTTCCACATATTCCAGCCGCGTGATATTTTCCATGCTGTTCGTTTCTTTGAGTTCGGCGATGTAGCCGGAGCGTTTGGCGGCTTCCATCGCGAGGTTATGCGCATCAAGCGCAAACTGCAACGACGCCAATTCGGCAATCAATGCGCAAAAGTCCTTCAACTTTTGCGCTATCGCCGTGCGCAACCCGATAGCAGCGGGCGACAGGGAAAGGAAGGTTTCATACATACTCTTCCCTTCCGCGCTGGCGGCGGCTTGCAGGTGCTCGAGGCTCGTTGTGCCGATACCGCGCGAGGGCGTCTGCACGGCGCGGCGGAAGGCTTCGTCGTCGTTCGGGTTAACAATCAAACGCAGGTAGGCCAGCAGGTCTTTCACTTCGGCGCGCTGGTAAAACGACATGCCGCCGTAAATTTTATAAGGCAGGTTATTTTTGCGCAGGGCTTCTTCAAAGAGGCGCGATTGCGCGTTGGTACGGTACAGGATGGCTATTTCATTATACGGCGTCCGTTTATTATATACCGTTTCAAAAATCGACGCCGCCACCAGAAAACCTTCTTCCTGCTCGGTGAAAGCGCTCAACACGTTTATCGGTTCGCCGGTTTCGGCGCGTGAAAAACACTTTTTGCGCAACTGCCGGCTGTTTTTTTCAATCAAGCTGTTCGCCGCATTGACGATAGTTTGCGTAGAACGGTAATTCTCTTCGAGCCGGTATTCCCGGTAGTCGGGGTAATCGTTGCGGAAATTCAAAATATTTTCGATACGTGCGCCGCGGAAAGCATAAATACTTTGCGCATCGTCGCCCACCACGCAAATATTGTGGTGCGGCTGCGCCAGCTTTTTCACAATTAAGTACTGGGCATAATTGGTATCCTGGTATTCATCCACCAATATATATTGGAACAGGGAACTGTAACGCGCCAGCGCCTCCGGGAAATCGCGGAACAGCACATTGGTGTTCAGCAGCAAATCATCGAAATCCATAGCGCCCGCCAGTTTACATTTACGTTCATACAGGGCGTAAATATCCGCGATGCGCGGCATACGGCTGGCCGCGTCGGCAGCGGTGATTTCCACATTGCCGGCATATTCGCCGGCGCGTATCAAATTATTTTTCGCCCTGGAAATGCGGCCGAAAACGCTGCCGGGTTTGTATATTTTTTCATCGAAGTTCAATTCTTTGATGCAAATTTTTACCAGGTTCCTGCTGTCGGCGCTGTCGTAGATAGTGAACGACGGCGGATAGCCCAGCCGTTCCGCTTCGCTGCGCAGGATACGCGCAAACACAGCGTGGAACGTGCCCATCCACAAACGGCGCGTTATATTCGCGCCTATCAATGCGCCGATACGTTCTTTCATCTCGCGCGCCGCCTTATTGGTGAACGTCAGCGCCAGCACTTGTTGCGGGGATACGTTTTGCTGTAGCAGGTAAGCAATGCGGTAGGTCAGTACGCGCGTTTTTCCCGAACCCGCGCCGGCAATAATCAGGGAGGGATGTTGATAGTTTATTACCGCTTCCCGCTGTACATCGCTTAATTCATCTAAAAAATTCATTGTTTTTACAAATATGAACTGCAAATTTACATGAAAAAATCGGATTTTAATGCACAGGGTTGATGTGATGATGAGTTAATGCGCTAATGCGCTAATGTGATTAATTGTTTAATGTGATTAATATTGTATATCCGTTAGCCATAATCCCTTTGCAGGTGCGGAGTTTCCGGCGGCGCAGCGGTCTTTTTGGGCGATAATCCGTCGCAGGCCGTCGCAGGTAATTTTCCCGCGCCCGACGTCAATCAACGTCCCGACAATAGCGCGCACCATATTGCGCAGGAAGCGGTCGGCGGAAACAGTAAACACCAAACCACCGTCAAAGGCTTCCCACCGCGCTTCGGTAATGCGGCAATGGTTGGTTTTGCTTTGCCCGTGCAGTTTGGCAAAGCTGGTGAAATCGGTGTATTCCAACAGCGCTTGCGCCGCATCGTTCATCGCCGACACATCCAATACAAAAGGAATGAATGCTGCAAATTCCGTGTTGAACGGGTCTTTCCTTGTACTGATATAATATTTGTACGTGCGCTGCACGGCGTCAAAGCGGGCGTGCGCCGCAGCATCCACCGGCTGAATGCCGAGGACGCAAATATCATTCGGGAGTATGGCGTTAAGTTTATCTACGGTGTATGCCGTGCCTTGGGCGTTGCAGGTTTCGTAGCGTTCGCTGTCGAAATGCGCCGTGAAGTAACTGGCATGCACGCCTGCGTCGGTACGCCCGGCGCCGGTGGTTTCGATTTTCTCGCCCAGCCACACCGACAGCGCACGATTCACTTCGCCCTGCACCGAACGGGCATTGGCTTGCAACTGCCATCCATGATAATTGGTGCCTTTATAGGATAAATAAATGAAATAGCGCATTACCTTTTGACTGTTTTAAATTTCATAGTTAATATCCGTCCATTTGTTTTCCTCCGAAAAATTTTGTATTTTCGCAACTCCTTTTTTGTCATTAAACTATTTTATAATTTTTTCGTCTTAACAATCGTAAATCAAAACACAAAAATAAACATTTGTATGGAAAAAGCAAACATCAAAGAACTAAACGACCGTATTCAACAGGAAAGCGCCTTTGTGGACATCATTAACATGGAAATGCACAAGGTGATTGTCGGCCAAAAAAATCTTATTGACAACCTGCTCATCGGCCTGCTCGCCAACGGACATATTCTGCTGGAAGGCGTGCCGGGGCTGGCAAAAACGCTGGCGATAAATACGCTGGCAAGCATTGTGGATGCGCAGTTCAGCCGTATCCAGTTCACGCCCGACCTGTTGCCCGCCGACCTTATCGGAACGCTTATCTACAGCCAGAAAAGCGAGCAATTCCAAGTGAAGCAAGGGCCTGTTTTCGCCAATTTTATTTTGGCGGATGAAATCAACCGCTCGCCGGCAAAAGTGCAAAGCGCCTTGCTCGAAGCCATGCAGGAACGGCAGGTAACTATCGGCGACAAGACCTTCAAACTGCCCGAACCGTTCCTGGTGCTGGCCACGCAGAACCCGATAGAGCAGGAAGGAACCTACCCGCTGCCCGAAGCGCAGGTGGACCGTTTCATGCTGAAAGTGGTGGTTACTTACCCGCGCAAGGAGGAAGAGAAACTCATTATCCGGCAAAATATTTCTGGCGAATTTCCGACAGCCACCCGCTCGCTGAAACCCGAAGATATTATCAAGGCGCGGAACGTCGTGCGCGACGTGTATATGGATGAGAAAATCGAACGCTACATCGTCGATATTGTGTATGCCACCCGCACGCCGGAAGACTACGGGCTGGCGCCGCTGAAAAACCTGTTGGCTTACGGGGCGTCGCCGCGTGCCAGCATTTCGTTGGCAATGGCGTCAAAGGCGTATGCGTTCCTGAAACATCGCGGCTATGTGATTCCCGAAGATGTGCGCGCCGTATGCTACGAAGTGTTGCGCCACCGCATGGGGCTTACCTACGAAGCCGAAGCGGAAAATGTAACGCCGGAAGACATCGTTACGCAAGTGCTCAATAGCGTGGAAGTGCCGTAGAGAGTAAACAGTGGCAGTAGGCAGTAATATATATTATGAATACACGGAATTTTTACATACAATATCACAATGCGGATAATCTGCAGTCTTATCCTTTTTTGGAGACTGATTATAAAACATCTATTAGTGATTTGTTTCTTGATAATTCTATAAGAAGAGATTCATGGATAAGTACTCGAAAAAAACAAGTTGAAAAAGCAATGAACGATTTCTGCTTCCTAATAGTTGGGAAAACAGAAAACACAAAAAACTACTATTTATGGTCGTTTTTTAGAATGGATGAGTGGAATTTTCATGAAAGAGATGCATTTTATGAAGTTTTTGGAAATGGATTTTGCTTTAACCGTCCAATTCTATTAAATAAATTTGATGAATTTAAAAATTTTAAACAGTTTTGTGGGAATTTTGGAATAGGATTTCAGTGTATAAATAAACAGCCATTTTTAAAAAAATTACAATCTTTCGCTAAAAAAGAAATACATAGGCATAAAATCACTTTTCCATCTTTTAATGAATCGTTACCATTACTCGAAAAAAAAGATATAGAGCAAAAAAAATCAAATTCAATTATTGCTCTACTAAATGAACGTATGCAGGCAGTGGATACACAAGAAAGATTTACAAAATTAAATCAATTATTACGAAAAGATAAAGAAATTGTGCATGCGTTAAAAAAAGTAGCAAATTACAGATGCCAATTTCCTAATTGTAATGCAAACATCATAATGAAAAATAGAGAAAATTATGTCGAAGTGGCACACATAAAACCAGTAAAAGAAGGAGGAAAAAGCATAATTGGTAATTTACTCGTATTATGCCCTAATCACCATAAAGAATTTGATTATGGATATCTTGAAATCAAAAAGCAAACAAAGAAAACTATAGCAGGAATCCTTAACGGAAAAAACTTTTCAATAAACCTTATAAATTAGTGACATTAATACAACTTTTCCGCAATTGAAGTGTTGATATTACAATTTTAATCAGGAAGATAAATATTCTCAGTGATGGAAACGACACAGGAACATAAACTTCAAAATACAGGACAGATACTGTTGTACCAAACGGACGACGGAAAAGTAACTGTGGATGTGTCTTTTGAAAACGAAACTTTTTGGATGACGCAAAAAGCCATAGCGGAGCTTTTTGGCGTCAATGTGCCTGCTATCAGCAAACACTTGAAAAATACCTTTGAAAGTGGTGAGTTACTGGAAAATTCAGTTATTTCCAAAATGGAAACAACTGCTTCTGATGGAAAAAATTATCTAATTTCTTTTTATAACCTCGACGCTATCATTGCAGTAGGCTATCGTGTCAATTCGAAAAGAGCGACAAAATTTCGCCAATGGGCGACAAACACGCTAAAAGAATACATTATAAAAGGCTTTGTCATTAATGACGAATTATTGAAAAACGGCAAAAAGTTTGGCAAAGATTATTTTGACGAACTGTTAGAGCGTATCCGCGAAATTCGTGCAAGTGAACGCAGAGCCTACCAGAAAATTGCCGATATCTTTGAGCAATGCAGCGCGGACTATGACCCCACAGCAGAGGAAACGAAATTGTTTTATGCCTTTGTGCAAAATAAAATGCACTATGCCGTAACCGGACAGACTGCTGCCGAGATTGTATATAAAAGAGCCGACAGTAACAAACCTTACATGGGATTAACTACGTGGAAAAACGCTCCACATGGAAAAGTAATGAAAAGCGATGTGGCTATTGCCAAAAATTATCTGAACCGGCACGAAATAGATTTTTTGAATCGACTGGTGACCGCTTTTATTGACTTTGCAGAGCTACGAGCACTCAACCACAAAATCACTACTATGCGAGAATGGCTTGACCGCACGAATGAGTTTCTGAAATTCGCAGAACAGCCTGTATTAAATTCTGCCGGACGGATTTCCCACGAACAAGCACTTAAAAAAGCAATAGACGAATACGAAATATTCCGAAAAAAACAAGACCAAGAATATCTGTCGTACTTCGATAGTATATTGGAAAAATATTTGAAAGGAAAAGATTAAGTAAAATAATATGGTAAACGACCTGTTGAAATCGGTTAGGAAGATTGAAATAAAAACGCGCGGGCTGTCGCGGCAAATCTTTGCGGGCGAATACCACAGCGCGTTTAAAGGGCGTGGAATGGCATTCAGCGAAGTGCGCGAATACCAGTACGGCGACGATGTGCGGAACATGGACTGGAACGTTACCGCCCGCCTCAATGCGCCGTATGTAAAGATTTTTGAAGAAGAGCGCGAACTTACCATGATGTTGCTGATTGACGTCAGCGGCTCGCGGAATTTCGGCACTACGCAAAAAATGAAACGCGATTTGATGGCGGAAGTGGCGGCTGTACTGTCGTTCTCGGCGTCTATCAACAATGACAAAGTAGGGGCGTTATTTTTCAGCGACAAGGTCGAAAAATTTATTCCGCCGAAAAAAGGCCGCACGCATTTGCTGCGCATCATCCGCGAGTTGATAGAATTTGAGCCGGCAGGCGTGCAAACCGACATATCGGCGGCCTTGCAGTACCTGACGAACGCTATCAAAAAACGCTGCACAGCATTTGTACTGTCCGACATGCTGGACTTTGACGCCGGCGGGCAGGTGCGCTTTACCGATGCGCTGAAAATTGCAGCCAACAAGCACGATTTGGCGGCTATCCGCCTGTATGACCCGCGCGAAACGGAACTGCCGAAAGTCGGCATCATGCAACTGCGCGACGCCGAAAGCGGCAAAGAAATGTGGGTAAACACCTCCAGCCGCAAGGTGCGCAATAATTACGCAGAATGGTGGCGCACCGCCGACAGGAACGTTACGCAGGCACTCTCGAAATGCCGCGTGGACAATGTGCGTATCAGCACCGGCGAAGACTACGTGAAACCATTGGTGCGCCTGTTCGAGAGCCGGTAAACAATGATTGTTGTTGAATACAAATGAAGCAGAAATAAAATGAGCAGAAAAATTATTTTACTTACTTTTTTTATCATAGCGGCGCAAATGGGTTTTGCGCAGGAGCCGTTGCTCAGTACCTCTATCAGCCGCGACAGCATTATGATTGGCGAGCAGGTAGAATGGTCGTTCAAGGCGACGATGCCTGCTTCCATGCAGGTATATTTTGCCCGCGTGGACAGCATCGGGAAAGGATTGATAGAAGTGCTGAAAACGACCGGCCCCGATACGTTACAACACACGAAAGACAACATAACCATAGAAAGCAAACTCCTGCTAACCTCGTTCGATGCGGGAATTTACGAGTTGCCGCGGGTGCCGGCGCTGGTTACGCACAGCAACAATAACCTGGTTGATACGGTTTATTTCAATTCGGTTACGCTGAAAGTAAAAACCCTTCCCGACAGCCTGCTTATTGCCTTCCTGTCGGCTGACGACAGTACGAAAGTAAAGTTATTGAAAGATATTAAACCGCCGATAAAATATCCCTATACATTGATGGAAATCCTGTGGCCGTGGGCGACAATGGGCATTGTTGCGCTGGCATTGATTGCAGGGCTGCTATACGTGATTATCCGTTTGCGAAGAAAACAGCCGGTGTTTGGGAAAATAAAGCCCGCCGAACCGCCGCATATTGTTGCGTTGCGGGAGCTGGAAAAAATAAAAACCGAAAAACTGTGGCAAAACAATAAAGTAAAATTGTACTATACGCGCGTTACCGACGTGTTGCGCGTGTACCTGGAGCAACGCTATGCCATTCAAGCGCCGGAACAGACATCGGACGAAATCTTGCAGGCCTTGGCGCAATTGCCGTTGCCGGATTATTTCATTCCGAAATTGCGGGAATTTTTAAGCACTTCGGATTTGGTGAAATTCGCCAAATACCTGCCGGCGATGGAAGAAAATGAAAACGCATTGACATTGGTTACGCAGTTTGTGGACGAAACGAAAGAGCAAATAACGAAAGAAGATGCAGGCTAAAACGGTGGCAAAACTGGATACATATACAAAAAAACAAAATGATTAAAAACGTACTGATAGTCGGTTTGGGAGGAGGCGCCGGGAGTATGCTGCGCTACCTGGGTTCGCTGTTTGCGCTGAAATATTTCGGCGGCGGATGGCCATGGGCTACATGGACGGTCAATATATTGGGCTGCTTATTGGCGGGCGTTTTGTCCGGGTTATGGGGCAATGCCGCAAATTCAACAGGCCGGTTATTATGGATAGCCGGGTTTTGCGGCGGCTTTACGACTTTCTCCGCTTTTGCGCTGGAAAATATACACTGCTGGCAAATGGGCGAATACAGCAAAATGTTTTTTTACACGCTCGCCAGCATCGTTAGCGGCTTTGCGGCCGTATGGTTGGGAATGGCAATTTTTAAAATCATGAAAAATGTACTTTGAATATTCATCCATATTATATTTGTTATTTATCCTGGCGCCGGTTACAGGTTACTATGTCTGGCGGGCGATACAGGGCGCCACGCCATCGTTGCAGGTATCCACTACGGCCGGATTAAAAGGCGTAAATGCAGTAGCATTACGCATCCTGCAACATGTCCCATTCGTGTTGCGGTGCGCCGCCATGGCTTTAATCATCCTCGCTATGGCGCGTCCGCGCTCCTCCAGCGAATATGAACGGGTCGCTACCGAAGGCATCGATATTATGTTTGCATTAGACATCTCGACAAGTATGCTGGCGCGCGACTTTAAGCCCGACCGCATCGGCGCGGCAAAAGACATCGCCATTCAATTTATCGCCGAACGCCCGTTTGACCGCATGGGGATTGTCGTTTTTGCCGGCGAAAGTTTCACGCAGTGCCCGCTGACCCTCGACCGCGCTACGCTTATCAACCTGATGAAAGATATTGAAACGGGATTGATTGAAGACGGCACCGCTATCGGTAACGGGCTGGCAACGGCGGTAGGCCGCCTCAAAGACAGCGACGCCAAAAGCCGCGTAGTCATCCTGCTTACCGACGGCGTCAACAATCGCGGCGAGATTGCGCCCCTCATGGCGGCCGAAATTGCAAAAACCTACGGCGTGCGCGTCTATACCATCGGCGTGGGCGCTAACGGCACCGCGCCCTACCCGGTGATGACCGAAAGAGGAATCATCCTGCAACAGCGGCCGGTAGAAATTGACGAAAACCTGTTGCGGCAAGTTGCGGAGATGACGGACGCCCGCTACTTCCGCGCTACCGACAATACAAAACTGCTGGAAATTTACAATGAAATAAACCAGATGGAAAAAGCCCGCGTATCGGTAGATTCGTTCCCGATATACAAGGAAGAATTTATGCCGTTTGCGCTGGCGGCGCTGGCGGCGCTGCTGCTGGAACTGCTGCTGCGGCTGCTGGTGTTGCGGCGGCTGCCGTAGGAGCTATGAATTATGAGTTATGAGTTAAGGCGCAGATGCGCAGGCAAATTATAAATAAATCAGGAATAGTAATTATATAATAAATGATGTGTGTAAATAAATTGATACTTAGCGATAATCTCGAAGCATTGAAGATGATGGACAGCGAGACGGTGGATTTAATCTACCTCGACCCTCCGTTTTTCAGCAACCGCGACTATGAGGTTATCTGGGGCGACGCAGGCGAAGTCCGCAGTTTCCAGGACAGGTGGGCGGGAGGCATCGATCATTATATCGCCTGGCTGAAAGAACGTGTCGTCGAAATGCACCGCGTGCTGAAACCGACCGGAAGTATTTTCCTGCATTGCGACTGGCACGCCGACGCATATATCAGAGTGGAAATTCTGGATAAGATTTTCGGAAGAGGTAATTTCAATTCTACGATTGTTTGGGAAAGAAGTTTTGGCACAGGAAGCAGTAAAACCAATGCTAATAAAATACCTGTCAATATTGATACTGTCTTTTATTATACAAAAAATAAAAATGCCTATACGTTTAATGTTCAGACGCGCAAGTTGTCGGACGGAGCATTGAAACGATACGATAAAATAGACGAAAACGGTAAAAGATTTTTCTGGGCAGATATGAAGACTTATTCTAAAGAAAGACTGGATGAACTTTTGTCAAAAGGAGAAGCAAAATGGAGTGAAAATGCTAAAAATCCACGTTATAAAAAATATTTGGATGAAGATAAAGGTACGCCTATAGATACCTTATGGAACGATTTTAATTTTATGAGCGATAAAGAACGTATCGGGTATCCTACCCAAAAACCTTTCACTTTACTTGAGCGTATTATTAAAATGGCAAGCAACGAGGGCGACCTGGTACTTGACCCGTTCATGGGCGGAGGCACTACGATTGCCGTCGCCGACAAGCTAAACCGGAAATGGATTGGCATTGACCAGTCCGTGCAGGCGGTGAAAGTTACCGAACTGCGACTGCATCAGCAAACAGACCTGTTTACAAGTACCTACGCCAATTCCTACACGCTACAATTGCATAAATACGATTACGATACTTTGCGTAATAAAGATGCTTTTGAGTTTGAGCATTGGATTATCGGACAATTCGGCGGGACTCCTCACAGCAAAAAGGGCGGAGACGCGGGCGTGGACGGTACGGCAACTGACGGCGCTCCGATACAGGTCAAACGTTCGGAAGGAATCGGCGTGAATGTGGTAAAGAATTTCTCCGTATCCGCTAAGCAGTTTGACAAAACAGTCTTCGAAAAGAACGTGAAGGCGGGGACACCTGTCGGATATATTATCGCCTTTTCGTTCGGAAAAGGGGCAGTACAGGAAGCCGCCCGATTAAAGAACCAGGAAAATATCGTCATACAGCTTGTACCGGTTGATTCCATCATTCCCGTATCCAAACGGCCGAACATCAAGATTGAAGTAACCGAACTGCCGCGCGATGCAAGCGGTATGCGCGAGATAGCGTTTACGGCGACGGGCGAAAGCCCTTCGGGAATTGAATTTTACAGCTGGGATTTTGATTACGACGCCGGCAAAGGGTTCAAGTCGTCGGTCATCAGGGACACCGACGGCAAACAGCAGCGCCCGATGGCGGCAGGCGTCTATCACATCGCCGTCAAAGCGGTGGACAACGACGGACTGGAAAATGTAGAAACAATAAAATTGAAAGTAAACGGTGTACTGGAAAAGCAATAAACATTTAAAACCAATAAATAATGCCTATGACAAAAAACAACGGAGCATACAGTAACAAAATTATTCATCCTTAAATTTTTTTTTATGAAAGAAAATGATCACCTCCAAGCTATCCCGGAGTATTATGTGCAACAGGCGCTGGAACTACTGAACCAGGTCAATGCCCTGCTCCAACCCTACGAACAGACGCTGACGCCCGAAGAGCGGAAATCCATGCTCACGATGGGCGACAAGTCGGTGGCATTCGTCGAAAAGGCGTACGACCTGGCCGTACAAAACCCGACGCTTGTGCCATCGTACCTGAACATGTCAGCGTTTGACGTCGACAAGAACGACGCCCTGAGGTTGCGGACGCTGCTGAACACCGCCCAACAAGTGGTGCAAGGCATCGCCGATACCGAAATGGTGTCCGGCAGCGAAGCTTTCCAGGAAGCGCTGGTATTTTACAATAATGTAAAATACGCCGCTTCGCAGGACGTGCACGGCGCCAAAGCCGTTTACGAAGAACTTCGCAAACGCTTTCCCCGCCGTAGACACAGACACGGCGAAGATAACCCGGAAGACTAAACAAACGAAACAAACAAGTATGTTTTCCAGTTATCGCGGTAACAAAAACAGTCCGTCGAGGCACTTCCAAAGCCTTGCTCCGTGCTTTGGAAGTTCCTTGGGGAGCTGTTGCAGTACAAATTTGAACTTCGGAAGTCCAAGTTTCAACTTCCGAAGTCAAAAGTTGAGCTTCGGAAGTCAAAGTTTTAACAAAAGAAGTTAAAAGTTCAACTTCGGAAGTTAAAGTTTTAACAAAAGAAGTCAAAGTTTTAACAAAACCAGCAGGAGTGGCAGCCCTGCAATGTCAAAATGACAGCATTAATCGCCACAAACAATAATTATAGCCTGAAATAAAATATGTGTGTAAATAAACTGATACTCGGCGACAATCTCGAAATACTGAAAGCGATGGACCGCGAGACGGTGGATTTAATCTACCTCGACCCTCCGTTTTTCAGCAACCGCGACTATGAGGTTATCTGGGGCGACGAAGGCGAAGTCCGCAGTTTTCAGGACAGGTGGGCAGGCGGTATCGAACATTATATCGCATGGCTGAAAGAACGTGTTATAGAAATGCATCGCGTGCTGAAACCGACCGGAAGTATTTTCCTGCATTGCGATTGGCACGCGAATGCGTATATCAGAGTGGAAATTTTGGATAAGATTTTTGGAAGAAGTAATTTCAGAAACGAAATTATTTGGCATTATCGTAGATGGACAGGGATGGCAAATACTTTTCAAAAACTGCACGATACTATTTATTTTTATTCAAAAACAGACACATACATATTTAATCCACAATATACAGAATATACGGAAGGCTCTATTGACAGGAAAAAAAGTGGGGTGTTACATCGTTTCAAAAAAGGAAATGATCCTGTTCTTATAAGTGATAAGGAACTCGATGAGAAAGGCGTTCGTGAAAATGATGTTTGGCAAATTCCATTTGTCGCTCCGTCGGCAAAAGAGCGTATCGGCTATCCGACTCAAAAACCAATGGCTTTATTGGAACGTATCATCAAATGCGCAAGCAACGAGGGCGACCTTGTACTTGACCCGTTCATGGGCGGAGGCACTACGATTGCCGTCGCCGACAAATTGAACCGTAAATGGATTGGTATCGACCAATCTGTGCAGGCGGTGAAAGTTACCGAATTGCGACTACATCAACAGACAGATTTGTTTGTAAGTATTTACAGCTCGGAAAACGTCGAAACAATCAAATTGAAAGTAAACGGTGTAATAGAACAAACAAAATGATATTCGGATATGTGCATAAATAAATTAATACTCGGCGACAATCTCGAAATATTGAAAGCGATGGACAGCGAAACGGTGGATTTAATCTATCTCGATCCACCGTTTTTCAGTAACCGCGACTATGAGGTTATTTGGGGCGACGAAGGCGAAGTCCGCAGTTTTCAGGACCGATGGTCCGGTGGTATCGAACATTATATCGCCTGGCTGAAAGAGCGTGTGATTGAAATGTATCGCGTGCTGAAACCGACCGGAAGTATCTTCCTGCATTGCGACTGGCACGCCGACGCGTATATCAGAGTGGAAATTCTGGATAAGATTTTTGGAAGGAATAATTTTCGGAATGAGATTATTTGGTATTATAGAAGATGGACTGCGGGAAAAACTTTTCAGCGTATGCATGATAATATCCTTTTTTATTCCAAAACGCAATCCTTTACATT
>JAISLK010000048.1 GCA_031290935.1 Prevotellaceae bacterium
CGGCGCAGCGGGTCGAAATCAATGGCGCCGCGCACGTCGCGCTTCACTTTCTTTTTGAGCAAGTCGAGCAAAGCCACCGACGCGCAGCACGAGCCGGTAAAATTAATCTCTATGGCCGAGAGCTCAATACCCTTTAATAAGGTATCGAAATCAGCCGCGCTGATACCGTCCTTTTTGAGGCGGAAGCCCAGCGCGTCCACGCCTTTTTGCAGCACGTCGAGCGCCGCCGCGTTGGCCTCCGCCACCTTTTCGCGGGCGTCGAAATCCTGCCGCACGAGCCAATTATTGTCCGCTTTGGTACTGCGCTCCAGGTGGAGGCCTTTCAAGTTTTCGGCGCGATAATACGGACGGACATTGATGCCTTCCGGCGTCTTCCATATCAATTTTTTCTCATAATCAGCGCCTTTCAGATCTTTTGTAATCACCTCTTCCCACTGTTCGGTAGAAACCGGCGCAAACTCTGAAAATAGTTTTTCTGCCATAATATTTAAAAAATTTAACTTTTTACTTATAAATAAGAGGTCAAAGATACAAAAAATTTACATTTTCATTATCATAATGAACTTTTTTATACTTTTATATCTATTTTTTATTTATCTTTGTAACCGCCGTAACTGTTACGGATGTAACAAAATGAAAAACGTATGAAATTTTACAACAGAGCAAACGAATTAACTGAATTACAGCGAATATAGAACTTGTCGTTCAGCATTGTTTCAGGATCTGTTTATTCGTTGATGAATAAAATATTCCAACACGCGAAAGAGCCTTTATTCGGCAGGGCGGACTACATCATCAAATGATCGGCTTTTGATTTATCGATGCTGAAAGAAATCCTACGCGCGTATTACCCGGCCTGCACCAACGACGACCTGCTTGTGCTCTATTCGTTTACAGGCGGGATTCCAAAATATGTAGAATTATTTTACTATCTTTGCCCCCTCATTCGTATAATTCGCAATAATTTGTAAAATTCGCAAACTATGAAGATATTGATTTTGGGCGCCGGGAAAATGGGCACGTTCCTCACCGACGTGCTGTGCCTGCCACACGAAGTAGCCCTCTTCGACATAGACTCGAAGCGGCTGCGCTTTGTATTCAACACCTGCAGGATGACGCGCTACGAGGAAATCAAAGCCTTTGAGCCCGACCTGCTCATTAACGCCGTAACCCTTAAATATACGGTGGAGGCTTTCCGGAAAGTAACGCCGCTGCTGCCGCCGCAGTGCATCCTCTCGGATATTGCATCGGTGAAAACGGGCTTGCAGGACTACTACGCGCAAAGCGGCTTCCGCTACGTGTCGTCGCACCCCATGTTCGGCCCCACGTTTGCCACGCTCGACAACCTGAGTTCCCAAAACGCCATCATCATTTCCGAATCCGACCCTGCAGGCAAAGCGTTTTTCAACGACCTGTACCGCTCGCTCAAGCTGAACGTGTTTGAATATTCGTTCCGCGAACACGACGAAACCATTGCCTACTCGCTGTCGGTGCCGTTTGCATCCACGCTGGTGTTTGCGTCGGTGATGAAACACCAGGAAGCGCCCGGCACCACCTTCAAGCGGCACATGGACATTGCCCGCGGACTGCTGTCGGAAGACGATTTCCTCCTCACCGAAATCCTCTTCAACCCTTTTACTACTGCACAAATCGAAAACATCCGCGCCGAATTGGCCACCCTTCTTGACATCATCAGGGAAAAGGACAGCGAAAAAATGAAAGCTTTCCTCACCAAAGTACGGAAAAATCTGGAGTAATATCCGAAAAACAGGGGGGTATTTCAAGAAAATATATATAAATTTAACATAATGATGTTAAATTTATGGGGGATACTTTGAAAAAAGTATGTACATTTGCACCATGAATATAAAATTGTGGAACACTAATCAATTGAAATTATGAAAAAAATTGAGGCTATTATTCGTAAATCGAAATTTATGGAGGTGCGCAGGGCGTTACACGAGGCCGACATTGATTTCTTGTCGTGGTGGGATGTGAAAGGCCAGGGAGACGCCAAGCAGGGCTTGATATTCCGGGGCATCGCCTACGACGTGAACGCCATCGAGCGGATTTACATTTCTTTTGTAGTACGGAATATTAACGTGGAACGCTCGATTGAGGCCATCCGGAAAGCCGCGTACACCGGCGAAAGCGGCGATGGCAGAATTTTCGTATCAACCATCGAACAGGCGGTGCGGATACGTACCGGCGACTACGGCGATGAGTCGCTGTACAGCAAAGAGGACGAACAGCCAAACAAAACGAAGTAGAACCATTTAATCTTTAAACCTATGTTGAATACAGGAAATACCGCATGGATTATTGTGGCTACCATACTGGTCATGTTGATGACCGTTCCGGGACTTTCATTCTTTTACGGCGGGCTGGTGCGCCGCAAAAACGTATTGAGTATTATGATGCAATGCCTGATTATTGTGGCGGTGATTAGCATTGAGTGGATTGTACTGGGCTACAGTTGGGTGTTCGGCACGGATTTTATGGCTAACGGCAACCCGCTGGGCGTTGTGATTGGCGGGTTTGATAAAATATTTCTGCACGGATTGACGCCGCAAACCCTTACTGTGGGCAACATTCCCGAAATCCTTTTCGCCTTGTTTCAATGCATGTTCGCCGTTATTACGCCGGCTTTGATTATCGGTGCGTTTGCCGAGCGCATCAAGTTTTCGGGATTTTTACTGTTCACGTTGTTGTGGGCGCTTTTTGTATATAACCCCATGGCGCACTGGGTGTGGGGCGGCGGATGGATGCAGCGGATGGGCGTGATTGACTTCGCCGGCGGCACGGTGGTGCACATCAACGCCGGCGCTTCCGCCTTGATGATGGCGCTGCTGCTGGGACGCCGCAAGGATTACGGCACTGCCTGGCAACCTATCACGCCGCACAACATTCCTTTTGTGGTTATTGGCACGGCGCTGCTGTGGCTGGGGTGGTTCGGATTCAATGCCGGAAGCGGCCTCGCCGCCGACGGAGTGGCCGTGAATGCGTTTCTCGTAACGCACCTGGCTACGGCAGTGGCGGCGGTGGTGTGGATGCTGCTCGAATGGTTCATCAATAAAAAACCGACGATAGTGGGTTTTTGTACCGGTGCGGTGGCCGGCCTGGTGGCCATTACGCCGGCAGCGGGCGCTACCGATGCGTTCGGCGCACTGTTCATAGGCCTGCTTTCCGCTTGCGTGTGTTATCTTTTTGTGGCCTGTATCAAACCTAAACTCAAGTACGACGATTCGCTCGACGCCTTTGGCGTACACGGCGTAGGCGGCTTTGTAGGCGCTGTCCTCACCGGCCTGTTCGCCACCCGGTTTATCACAGGCGCCGAGGGGCCGCAAGGCGCGCTGTATGGCGACGTACACCAGTTGTGGATACAGGTGCTGGTGAATGTGATTGCTTTCCTTTTCAGCGCCGCGATGACCTTTATTCTTTTTAAGATTGTCGATAAATGGGTTGGGCTGCGGGTAAAAGAAAAAGAAGAAGACATAGGCCTCGATATTTCGCAACACGGGGAAATGGCTTATAACGATAATGAATAAAAATGAAAGTTACTGACGCCCCTCGTTGAGTAAACGATGGCGTGGTTACCTCTTTGCGTAAACGGGTGTAGCATCTGACAGCGAAACCTGCTGTTTACTTGTAAGCAGCAGGTTTTTTTTTCCCCGGTTGTCCCCGAAACTTCCGGGACTGTCCCAAAATCTTCCGGGATTATCCCCGAAACTTCCGGGATTGTCCCCGAAACTTCCGGGGGCATTACGGAACGCTTGGGATTGTCCCAAAATCTTCCGGGATTGTCCCCGAATCTTCCGGGATTGTCCCAAAATCTTCCGGGATTGTCCGGAAAAACTTCTTTTATGCCACACGTGAAGCATGATACGTCCCGTGGGTTACCGTGGGTTACCGGGTCAGGTGCGTTAAGTAGTCGCAAGAACAACGTAGGATTTAAAGCTGCCGGTGGTTTCTTCTGATTTCAATACGCTGCAACTCTTCTGCTATTTGGGTTTTGGGGAAAATGGGCAGGGCTTCCTGTAAAAAGCAGTCCCTGCTTTCGTAACGCGACGAAAAATGGCCAATCAGCAGGCGTTTTACATTTGCTTGCCGGGCTACAGTCGCCGCATCAACGGCTGTAGAATGCATCGTGCGCTGCGCTAAAACAGTTTTGTCGGACAGGTACGTTGCTTCGTGGTACAGTAAATCCACATTGCGTACCTGCGCTATGACCGTTTCCGAAAACAGGGTATCACTGCAATAGGCGTAGGAGCGGGGAGCATAAGGCAGGCAGGTCGCTGTTTCGGAGGTCAGGGTTTGCCCGCCGGAGAGCGTGATGTCATGACCGTTTTTCAATTGCACAATATCGCTCACCTGCAAGTTATGGGCGGAAATAAAAGACTTGTACACATTGCGCTGTGACTGCTTTTCACGAAACAAAAAACCAATCGCCGGCACCCGGTGTTTAAGCGGAATGCTGTGTACCGTCATCACCGGGTTTTTATAAATCAATGCAGGCGCGTCCACGCCCACAGGATGTACGGTTATTGGGAACATCATATCTGTGCCAAAATAGCGCAGGTGGTTGTGCATAATTTCTTCCAATGGGGCAGGCCCATATATCAACAATTCTTTTTTACGCCCCATCATGCTCATGGTGGACAGCAAACCGAATAATCCGAATACATGGTCGCCATGCAGGTGCGAGATGAACACCGCCTCAAGGCGCCCGGCGGAAAGGCCGGCGCGCAGCATTTGTATTTGTGCGCCTTCGCCGCAGTCAATTAAAAACAACCGCTCATGCACGTTGAGTACATGAGCGGCCGGATAATGTTCTTTTGTCGGTAATGCCGAACTGGTGCCGAGCACGGTGAGTTCAAAAGCCATATACCCCATGACAGCCTCACTCCTTATGACTTTCGGAATCCATTTCGTCTTTCAGGGCTGCCAGTTCACTGATGTCGCCTAAGGTTGTTTTTTCCAAGTTATCTTTCAATTTTCTCACTGCCTTTTGGGTATTTTCGATTTCCGAAGATTTCTCTTTTTCTTCGGCGTCTCTTTTCGTTTCTTCAAAAGTGCGGGTGTGCGACAAGGCTATGCGTTTGGAATTTTTGTTAAATTCCAATACTTTGAAGAGTAATTTTTCGTCCGGTTTGGCTGTCGTGCCGTCTTCTTTCGTTAATTGCTTCATGCTCGCAGTGCCTTCTACGCCGTAAGGAAGTGCGATGATAGCATGCTTGTCGACAATCGACAGGATGGTGCCTTCATGCACAGAACCGGCGCTAAACACTGTTTCAAAAACGTCCCACGGATTTTCTTCCAGTTGTTTATGTCCAAGGCTTAACCGGCGATTTTCCGGGTCCACTTCCAGTACCACTACTTCCAGCGGGCTGCCGATAGAAGTAAATTCAGCCGGATGTTTGATTTTCTTTGTCCATGACAAATCGCTGATGTGTACCAGCCCGTCCACGCCTTCTTCCATTTCCACAAACACGCCGAAGTTGGTAAAGTTGCGCACTTTTGCATGATGGCGCGACCCTACGGGATAGCGTTCAGAAATAGTCGCCCACGGGTCGGGTTTCAGTTGTTTGATGCCAAGCGACATTTTGCGTTCTTCGCGGTCAAGCGTCAGGATAACGGCTTCCACTTCTTCGTTTACTTTCAAAAAGTCTTGTGCGCTGCGCAAATGTTGCGACCAGGACATTTCCGAAACATGTATCAGTCCTTCTACGCCCGGCTGTATTTCAACAAAGGCGCCATAGTCGGCAATGACTACCACGCGGCCTTTCACTTTGTCGCCCACGTTGAGGTTCGCGTCCAACGCATCCCATGGATGCGGGGTAAGCTGTTTCAAGCCGAGCGCTATGCGTTTCTTGGCGTCGTCGAAATCAAGAATAACTACATTTAATTTTTGGTCTAACTGCACAATTTCTTCCGGATGGCTGATGCGCCCCCACGACAGGTCGGTGATATGTATCAAACCGTCCACGCCGCCAAGGTCAATAAATACGCCGTAGGTAGTAATATTTTTAACCGTTCCTTCGAGCACTTGCCCTTTTTCAAGTTTGCTGATAATTTCTGCTTTTTGCGCTTCAAGTTCGGCTTCTATCAAGGCTTTGTGCGATACGACTACATTGCGGTATTCATGATTGATTTTAACAATTTTAAATTCCATTGTTTTGTTCACAAACAAATCGTAGTCGCGAATGGGTTTCACATCAATTTGCGAACCCGGCAGGAAGGCTTCAATACCGAATATGTCAACAATCATACCGCCTTTGGTGCGGCATTTGATATAGCCTTTTACAATTTCGTCCCGTTCCAGCGCTTCATTCACGCGTCCCCATGACTGGATAGCGCGGGCTTTCTTGTGAGACAATAAAAGTTGCCCCTTTTTGTCTTCGGCATTTTCTACGTACACTTCCACTTTATCGCCCACTGCCAATTCGGGATTATAGCGGAATTCATTAATGTTGATAACGCCTTCGCTCTTGTAGCCAATGTTGACAATGACTTCGCGTTTGTTCAAGGCGACTACGGTACCTTCTACAACATCATTTTCTACGATCTTTGACAGCGTTTGGTTGTACTCGTTTTCAATGATTGATTTGTCGGTATCATATACCTTTTCCTGCTCAAATGCGTCCCAGTCGAATTTATCAACGGGAACCGACGCATTGTTTGCACGTTTTTTGGGCAGTACGGTTTCTATTGGAGTATCTTCTACAATAGATTCTACTTCGGCTTCTTCAGCCTGTTGGGGGATTACGACATCCTCTTCGTTTTCGCGCAGGTGGACGTCTTCGGGGATTTTTACCATAACTTTTTAAAGTTTTAATTAGTTAGACATTATGTTGAGTTTCCTGTATTTTTTAACAGGATGGCAAAGGTACAATTTTTTTCCGAGACTTGGAAATCTTTTTTTAAGAAAGTCAAATGGTAGATTCAACTGCCAAATGAAACTTTCCTAAAGACGTTTCGTGCGGCGGCGGCGAACCCGGGGCGGTTGCCCTGCGGACAACAAACAACCGCCCGCACTTTCGTGCAGGCGGCGGTTGTTTCAAATATTTAAATTGCCCTTACTTCACGCACCTGACCTGGAACCCGAGGTACTTGTTGGTGTACACGCCCAGTTCGGTGCTGCTGTAGCTCAGGCCGTACGCCTCGGCAGGACCGATTTCTGCTGCAGACCAATAGTAGGCGTAATAGGGGTCGTAGAGTATTAAACTGCTTTCAGCGCGACCGCCAAAACCCCATTCGGAAGACAATTCAGATACGCTAGTCATAACACTCTCAACAAGAGTGGCAAAATCGGATAACGCAGGCACGCGCCAGGGCGAGGGGCACAATTGCGCGGCATGCTGGTTTACATACGGCCAGTTATAATAGTACCACGTGTTTGTTCCCGAGGTATAGCTCCGGCATTGCGGCTCGGTACTGCTGTTCGTATAGGTGTCTTTGTTACATTCGGGGATTTGGATGGCGTCGCTCCATACCAGCGTGCTGGCGCCGAACGTCCACGTTTGGGCGCTGGCGGCGTAGAGGGGCATTTCTTCTACCGGCGCCTGCCTTACATCAACCGTATGCGTTAATGTGCCGGCAGCGATGGTTACGGTGGCGAAGCGGCCGGGGGCTTCAGGCGTTTTTGCTGCCACGGTAACAGTGAGGGTGCCGCGCCCCGTGCCGGAGGTGGGCGTTACCGTGCACCAGCCGGCGCCTTCTGCGCTTACGGCGGCTGTCCAGGAGGTGTTGCTCGCAAGCAGTACGGGGTAATCGCCGCCGGTTGTTTCCGCTACTATCACGCCTTTATCCGTTGACACGTAGTCGACAGACACCAGCGCGATGGTGCGCACCACTGTCCGTTCGGCGCCGTCGGAAATGAGGAGCACGGCTTTGCCGGCTTCATTGTCTAATGTAAAGGTCGCCGGGGCGGTGATGGTAAACGTGCCGGCGTTCCCGGTTCTGGTGTGCGTTAGCGTCCAGTCCGGCGTCAGGCTTATCACTTCGACGTGTTCCACGCTTCCGGTGAGGGTATAGGGGACGGTTTGGGCGGCGCCCGCATCAAACTTTTCCGGCTGGGTAAAGTGGATGGCGATGGCCTTGTATTTGGGGACACGTATCTTCGCGCCGCCGGCAAGGGTGAATTCCACGTAGTCGGGGTGGGAGTTATCTACGCCGTTTGCGGCGAAGATGGCGTCGCCCTGCGGGCCGGTGGCGCCGGGTGCGCCGGGTGCGCCGTCATTGCCGGTGGCTTTAACGGGGTTCCCGTCGCTGCCGGGCACATCCGTCCAGCCTTCGTCGGCAGTGATGTCGCATGCGCCGGAGGTGCATATCTGCCAGTAGCCGGTAGCCGCGTGAATGCGGAGCTTGGGGGTCGCGCCGGCGGCGCCTTGCGGGCCGGGCGCACCGGGGTCGCCGGGGATTCCGGGCGTTCCATCTTCGCCCTTGGGCCCGGTAACCGGCAGCTTTTGCCCTTCGATTTCGATAAACACGCCGTTGAGCGTCCAGTAATAGACGCCGCTGTTTGCGGGATATTCGGCTACGCCGATTTGCGGGGTGTCGCCGGGTTCACCGTTGTCGCCCTTTTCGCCGTTCGATATGGTGATGGGCTCCCCGGTGGAGAAGGTAATGGTGTAGCCGCCGGGCGCGGGGATGTC
>JAISLK010000049.1 GCA_031290935.1 Prevotellaceae bacterium
GACACCCGCACACCCTGCTGTTCGACACCCGTACAGCCTGCTGTTCGACACCCGCACAGCCTGCTGTTCGACACCCGCACAGCCTGCTGTTCGACACCCGCACAGCCTGCTGTTCGACACCCGCACAGCCTGCTGTTCGACACCCGCACAGCCTGCTGTTCGACGGACGGTAAAAGAGACACCCTTAGCAGCCAATGGATATAACCCCGAAATCCCCCTTATTCCCTTATTTAAGGTAGATAATAGAGAATAAGGGATATATTTATGCGGCGTATTTTTACTGCTAAGAGAGCTTTTTTAGTTATGAGTTATGAGTTGGCCGGTGCCGGCCTGAAATCTTAAATCATGAAATCTTTAAATCCTCCCATCCTCCCATTAACACATCATAAAAAATGCGTACATTTGTATCCATGAAACATCACTGGGCAGTTATGATAATTTGCTGCGCTGCTTGTCTGCAGGCGCGGGCGCAGGTATGCCAGACGTCGGGCAATATTATCCGTAGCGTATCGGTCAATGCCGCCGGCGAGCCGGTCGTTACCTGGGACGCGCCGGACGGCCTGCCCGGCAATGCTACGGGATATATTATTTATGACTATGTCGGCGGCGGGCAATGCACGAATATTATTGCCGCCGTTGGCCTGGACGCGCGTTCCTTCACGCATGCGGCGGCAAAGCCGTTGACCGGCCGCCGCGCTTACAGCATCGCCGTTAATACCGGCAGCGGGGACAGCGGGGATATTACGCAGCAGCACGCGTTCCCGTGGCTAACGGCGGTATATGACAGTTGCCGGTATGCGCTGGATTTGGAATGGACGGCTTACGAAGGCCGGGAGGATGTTACCTATAATATATACGGCGGTGTGCGGGGGGCTGTCCCGGCGCTGCTGGCGTCCATGATTAGCGGCTTGCAATATACGTACGCCGGCGATATTCCCGATAATGTATGGTATGAAATCTATGTGGAAGCCGTCAATACCGCCGACGCTGCGGCAAAGAGCGCTTCCAACCGCGTGGGCGTTTTTACAAAAACGACGCAGCGACCGGCCTACTTGACTATCCGGCACCTCCGGTACGGGGGGGACAAAGCGCAGCTGCAATTTGCGGTTGACCCCGCCACCCGGCTTTCCACCTTCCATGTGCTGCGCAGCGGGCAACTCAACGGGGCGTATGCGCCGGTGCATACTTTTTCCGACAAAACGCTCCGCACCTGGACGGATGACGGCGTCCGCCCCGGGTATTATTACCGCCTGTCGGCGGAAAATAATTGCCGGCAGACGGCCGCGCAGGGCGATACAGTGAACAGTATGGAACTTTTCATTACGCCGGATAACGGCGGATGGCAGCTGTCATGGAGCAGGCTGTTCAACGGGCTGTCGTATTCGCTGGAGCGCCTGGAACCGTCGCCGCAGCCGCTGTTCTCGGATGCGCCCGATACGGCATATACAGACCGGATAGGCCCCGGCGCCGTGCTGGACTATTGCTACCGCGTGGCGTCCGTTACGAACCTGGGCGGGAAAAGCGAAACAACCGCCTGCGCCGCCTACGAACCGGAAATATTGATGCCCGACGCGATAGACCCGAAGAGCGCGGCGCGGAACCCGCAAACCGGCCGGCAGCGCAACCAGTTCGGGCCGGTGCTCTTCATCAACCCCTCGTCTTATGCCTACCGGCTGGAAATATACGACCACAACGGCGGGCGGGTAGCGGCCATCGAAAAAACCTTCGCCGACGCGCCGCTGGAGAAATCATGGACGGGCGTCCATACACAGGGCGATTTTGTACCGGAAAACATGTACCTTTACCACCTGGAACTGTCGTTTACCAATGGTAAAACAATAAAGAAAACGGGAAACGTGGCAGTGATTTATGAAAATTAAGAATTAGGAATTAATGACTACCGACTTGGAACTTATTCAGCGGGAATTTGACGAATTGCTGGACGCATGCAGGAAGCGCAGCCCGAACGAAGAAGAACTTGGGGTCATCCGGCAGGCGTTCGACCTGGCGAATGAAGCCCACAAGGGCGCGCGCCGCCGTTCGGGCGAGCCGTACATTATGCACCCCCTGGCGGTGGCAAAGATTGTAGTGAATGAAATAGGGCTGGGCTATAAATCGGTCAGCGCCGCCTTGCTGCACGATGTGGTGGAAGATACCGACTATACCGTCGCCGATATTCAACGCCTCTTCGGGGACAAGATAGCGGAATTAGTCGACGGGCTGACGAAAATCGAAGGCGCCCTCTCCGGCTCTACCCAGGCGGAAAATTTCCGGCGGATTATTTTAACGCTTAACGACGACATCCGCGTTATCCTTATCAAACTGGCCGACCGGCTGCACAATATGCGCACCCTCGACGCCATGCCCGAAAACAAACGTTCGAAAATCACGGGCGAAACCATGTACGTCTATGTCCCGCTGGCATTGCGGCTGGGGCTGTATTCCATCAAAACCGAACTCGAAAATATCTGGCTGAAATTTTCACAACCCGAAGACTACAGCAAAATAAAAGCCATGCTCGACGCCACGGAAGCCTCGCGCAGCAACTACATCGAAATGTTTACCCAGCCGATAAAGGAAAGCCTGTACCGGCGAGGCGTATCGTTCGAACTGGTCAGCCGGACGAAATCGGTGTATTCGATATGGCACAAAATGCACATGAAAAACATCGGCTTTGAAGAAGTATTCGACCTCTTTGCCGTCCGTATCATCTTTAACCCCTGGCCGGACTTGTCGGAGCTGGCGCAGTGCTATGAAATACATTCGCTCATCAGCAAAATTTATAAGATTATACCCGGCCGCACCCGCAACTGGGTAAAAACCCCGAAAGCCAACGGCTACGAAGCCCTCCACGAAACATTCATGGGGCCGCAGGGAACGCCGGTAGAAGTGCAGATACGCTCGCGGCGCATGGACGACATCGCCAAGCGCGGCGTGGCGGCGCACTGGCGCTATAAAATGCAGCAGCCCCAGGAAAGCGAACTGGATAAATGGCTGGAACAAATACGCAGCGTCCTCGAAAACCCGAATATCAATGCGGCGGAGTTCCTCGACCAAATCCACAGCGATTTGGTTACATCCGACATGTATGTCTTCACGCCGAAAGGCGAATCCAAACTGATGCCGAAAGGCGCGACCGTCCTCGATTTCGCCTACTACATCCACTCCGCCATCGGCAACAGGGCGATTGCCGCAAAAGTCAACCACGAACTGACCTCCATCAACCATGTGCTGAAAAGCGGCGACCAGGTAGAAGTCCTCACCGCCGAATCGCAACATCCGCACAGAGACTGGCTGAATATTGTTACCACCACCAAAGCCAAATCCATTATCACCGACGCCCTGAAAGCCGACGCCAAAAACCGCGACAAAGACGGCCGCGAAATGATTGAAGCGCGGTTGCAGAAACTGGGTATCCAGCCGATGTCGCGGGTGTTTAACAAGCTCGCCAAAGGCTACGGCGTTACCAACAAAGAAGAATTATTCAGCAAAGCCGGCGCCGGCTTGATTGACTTTTCCGTGTTTGAAAAAATCCTGCGCACCAACACGGAAGAAAAAACCGTCAGCTACTGGAAGCTGAAATTCCCCCTGAGCCTTATCGGCATCAACGCTTCCGGAGATAAGCGCAAAGACGCCAAAGGCGCAATTGATAAAACGCAACCCTACCTTCTGCAGGAAAACCTTATCGATAAAACCCTTTCCTATAATATTGCGCCTTGCTGCAAGCCCATCCCCGGCGATGAAATCATCGGCTTTGTAGACGACAACCAGCATGTAACCGTCCATAACAAACACTGCGAAGAAGCCACCCGCCTTGCCGCGCAACACGGCGACCGCATCATCAAAGCCCAATGGAGCAAACATACGCAACAGTCGTTCCTCTCACGCCTCGAAATACGCGGCTTCGACCGCATCGGCATACTCAACGAACTGACCAATATTATTACCGGGCGCCTCTCCGTGAATATCCGCAAACTCTTTATCGAAAGCCACGACAATATCTTTGAAGGCTACATCGACCTCTATGTACACAGCAAATCAGATCTGGCGGTATTGATTGACGAAGTGAAAGGCGTCAAAGGAATGGAATCCGTGAAACGCGCCGATAAAATCCCCGATTAATTCTTAACCCTTAGCGGCAAAATAATGCGCTTGCGGGTGGTCTATATAGAAACCGCAAACCGATGCGGCGGGTATCATCGCAAAAGTTTCGGTAAGGCGGATACCGCACTGGGCGCCGGCGTCCAGCAGCTCGAAGAGGGTTTTTTTCAGGGAATGGTCGGGAAGTATCGGGTAGCCGATAGCAGGGCGGATGCCGACGCCCCGGTTGTCTTTATCATATCCCCAAAGCTCGGTGCGTACACGTTCGTGCAGGTGTGCAGAAAAGGCTTCTGCCAGGCGGTCGGCAAGGGTTTGTAGCAGGATGCAGCTGTAATCATCCTGCTGCCGGCGGAAACGTGTTACCCATTCTTCCACGCCGATGCCGGCAGTGGCGGCAAACCCGCCGATATATCCGGTATTGTCTGCAGCGATAAAGTCGGAAAGGGCGCGGTAAGTATCCGTATCGTTCTTCCGCTGTTGGCGGGGCACGGGGAAGATGGCGGCGGTTTCTTTCCGGCTGTCGTCCGTATATAACCGGATGTTGTCGCCTTCGGCTACGGCCGGCCAGAAGCCGATGGCGGCGCAGGCCGTCAACCGGTTTTCGGCGATAATGCCCGCGAGCATTTGCTGGGCGTCATGATAGAGTTGCGTAGCTTCCGCGCCGGAGGACTTGTCCTGCAAAAGAGCAGGAAATTTGCCGTAGATTTCCCATGCGTGGAAAAACGGCGTCCAGTCAATATAGCGGCTGAGGACAGACAGGTCGTACCGGCTAAAGGCGCGCACGCCAGTGAACGTGGGCGGCACGGACACATAGGGGCTGCCCGTCCATTTCTTTTTCCGGGCTTCGTCAAGGGGCACCGGTTGCCGCCGGGTTTGCTGGCCTTCGTGGAGGTGGCGGAGGGTGGCGTATTCGTCATTGGTTTTCCGGATAAATTCATCGCGGCGTTCGCTCAGGAGGGCTATGGCTGCCGGCGCGGCGCGGGAAGCGTCGGAAGAGTAAACCACAGGGGCGGAATATTCCGGCGCGATTTTCACGGCGGTATGCAACTTGGAAGTAGTTGCGCCGCCAATCATGAGGGGGAGGCGGAGGCCTTCCCTTTCCAGCTCTTTTGCGACGTGAATCATCTCTTCGAGCGAGGGGGTAATCAGTCCGCTGAGCGCGATGATATCCGCCTGCTGCGCTTTCGCCTCGCTGATGATGGCGGCGCAGGGGGTCATCACGCCGAGGTCGATAACTTCAAAATTATTGCAGGCAAGCACCACGCTCACGATGTTTTTCCCGATATCATGCACATCGCCCTTGACCGTGGCGAGTAATACTTTCCCGGCTTTTTTCGCGACCTGGCGCCCGTCCTGCGAAAGGTAAGGTGCAAGGAAAGCCACCGCTTTTTTCATCACCCGCGCCGATTTCACCACCTGGGGAAGGAACATTTTCCCTTCGCCGAAGAGTTCTCCTACTTTATTCATGCCGTCCATCAGGGGGCCTTCGATGATTTTGAGCGCCTGCCCGTATTTTTCCCACGCTTCGCGGATGTCTTCTTCCAAATGTTCATCGCGCCCCCTGACCAGCGCCTGCGCCAGTCTGTAGTCCACAGTGGGCAGCGGGCAGTTATCAGTAGGCAGTGGGCGGTCGGCAGTGGGCGACTCAAAACTGCTGACAGAATACTGCAACAACCGCTCCGTCGCATCCGGCCGGCGGTTGAGGACAAGGTCTTCGGCGAGTTCCAGGAGTTCTTTGGGGAGGCTTTCGTAAACGGCGAGCATGCCGGCGTTCACAATCCCCATATCCAGTCCCGCACGGATAGCGTGGTAGAGGAATACGGAATGAATGGCCTCGCGGAGGGTATTATTGCCGCGAAACGCGAAAGAAAGGTTGCTGATACCGCCGCTGACTTTGGCTTCCGGGAGATTTTGCTTTATCCAGCGGACGGTTTCGATGAAATCCACCGCATAGTTGTTGTGCTCTTCAAGGCCAGTGCCGATGGCCAGCACATTGGGGTCAAAGATAATGTCGCAGGGAGGGACGCCGACTTCCCGCCGCAGCAGTTCGTAGGATCGTTTGCATACGGCAATGCGGCGTTCGTAAGTATCGGCCTGCCCCTGTTCATCGAAAGCCATAACGATGATAGCCGCGCCGTACTGTTTGAGCCGTCGCGCCTGCGCTATAAATTTTTCTTCGCCTTCCTTCAGCGAAATGGAATTGACAACGCCCTTCCCCTGCAAGCATTTCAAACCGGCTTCGAGCACCTCGAAGTTCGACGAATCAAGCATCACGGGGACGCGGGCGATATCCGGTTCGGAAGCCGCCATATTGAGGAAAGCGGTCATGGCGGCTTTCGCATCCAGCATCCCCTCGTCCATATTCACGTCGATGATTTGCGCGCCGTCTTCTATTTGCCGCAACGCCACCGCCAACGCGCCCTCGTAGTCGCCTGCAAGGATAAGCCTGGCAAATTTCGCCGAACCGGTTACGTTGGTACGTTCGCCGACATTGATAAAATTGCTTTCCGGCGTAACGGTTAACGCATCCAGCCCGCTGAGCCGGAGGAAATGCGGTTGCGGTTGTGGCCGGCGCGGCGGACGACCGGACACGATTTCGGCGATATGGCGGATATGTTCCGGCGTAGTGCCGCAACAGCCGCCGACAATATTGACCAGCCCTTCGCGAATAAACCCTTCGATATGCCCGCACATGCTTTCCGGCGTTTCATCATAGCCGCCGAAGCGGTTGGGCAAGCCCGCATTGGGATGGACGCTGACGAAACATTCCGCTTTCGCGGAAAGCTCCTGCAGGAATGGGCGTATCTGTTCCGCGCCAAACGCGCAGTTCAGACCGATGGACAACAGGGGATAATGCGACACGGAAATAAGGAACGCTTCGAGCGTTTGCCCTGAAAGCGTCCGCCCGCTGGCGTCGGCAATAGTAGCCGAGAGCATCACCGGCGGCGATGCGGCGAGGCTGGCAATAGCATAGAGGGCGGCCTTGGCATTGAGCGTGTCGAACACGGTTTCGACCAGCAGCACATCAGCGCCGCCGTCTATCAACCCGCGCGCCTGCTCGGCATAGGCCGTTACCAAATCATCGAATGTAATATTGCGGAAACCCGGACGGTTCACATCGGGCGACAGGGAAGCCGAGCGGTTGGTCGGCCCCATAGACCCCGCTACAAAACGCGGCTTTTCATTAGTGGAAAAAGCCTGTGCGGCCTCTTTCGCCAACTGCGCTGCACAGAAGTTGAGTTCATACGCCAGCCCTTCCATTTGGTAATCGGCCATGGCGATGCGCGTGCTGCTGAACGTATTTGTTTCGATAATATCCGCGCCCGCCCGGAGGTACTGGCTGTGGATGTCTTTAATAATGCCGGGCTGCGTAAGGTTCAGCAAATCGTTATTGCCTTTCACTTCGCAGGGATGGGCGGCAAAACGCGCGCCGCGAAAATCATTTTCCGCCAGTTTGTACTGCTGTATCATGGTCCCCATCGCGCCGTCCAGCGCCAGGATACGTTGTTGTAACAACTTATAAATAGCTACTTTTTCCACTCGTATAATAATTTATCCGTGCAAAGATAACTATTTTAATGCAAAAAGAATTTGCAGGTAAAAAACAAAGTGATATGTTTGCAGCATTCTGCATTTAAAAATAATCCGTGCGCTTTCAACTTTTAACTTAATGCCGGCGTTTTTTATTACCTTTGTAACTACTTTAAAATACACAAAAATTACCATCGCTGATTTTATATATCGTCGCCTGTCGGAACACCTGCCGCATACCCCTACCCAAGGCCAGGCGCAACTGTTCCGCGAACTCGCCGGATTCATCCCCGATACCGGCGGGTATAAAATCTTTGTTATCGGCGGATATGCCGGAACCGGCAAAACCACCGCCATCGCCGCTCTCGTAAGCCTCCTCGGCGAACTGAAAATAAATACCCTCCTCCTTGCCCCCACCGGCCGCGCGGCAAAAGTCCTTTCCAACTATACCGGCAAAAACGCCTTTACCATTCATAAAAAAATATACCGCCAGAAATCACTCGACGACGGCATCGGGCAATTTGTCCTCAACCGCAATGAATACAGCGACGCCATCATCATCGTCGACGAAGCATCGATGATTGCCAACGGCTCTCCGGAACAATCCATATTCGGCGGCGGGCGCCTCCTCGACGACCTCGTAACCTTTGTAAATAACGGGAAACGCTGCAAATTGGTACTTGCCGGCGATAACGCACAGCTCCCCCCGGTAGGCTGGACACAAAGCCCCGCGCTGGATATACAGGAAATGCACCGCTATGGCTTATCCGGCCATACCCTCCTCACCGACGTCGTCCGGCAAGCAGCGCAATCCGGCATCCTAACCAACGCCACCCTCCTCCGCGAACATATCGAACACAATATACCGCAACTCCCCGCATTCTCCTTCCACCCTTTTCCCGACGTCGAACTTATCACCGGCGGTGAAGTAATGGAAAAACTCTCGGAAGCCTACGACCGCTACGGCGACCGCGAAACTATCGTCGTATGCCGCTCCAACAAACGCGCCAACCGCTACAACCAGGGTATCCGCGCAAAAATACAGTACCGCGAAGAACAACTCACCCCCGGCGACCGCATCATGGTAGTAAAAAACGCCTACCAAAACCTTGCCGGGGACATGGACTTCATCGCCAACGGCGACATCGCCGACCTGATGCGTATCCGGAAATATGAAGAACGCTACGGCCTCCACTTCGCCGAAGCCGAACTCCGCTTCCCGGACTATAACAACACGGAACTGACCGCAAAAATCCTCCTCGACGCCCTCCTCTCCGAAACCCCTTCCCTCAGCAGCGACCGGCAGCGGCAATTGTTCCTCGACATATCGGAAGACTATGCCCACATATCCTCCAGGCAAAAACGCTACCGCGCCGTACGCGAAGACGCTTATTATAATGCCCTGCAGATAAAATATGCAGCCGCCGTTACCTGCCACAAAGCGCAGGGCGGGCAATGGAAAGCCGTATTCCTGGACTACCCCTTCTTCAACGACGCCCCCCTGTCCATCGACGACTTGCGCTGGCTCTACACCGCTTTCACCCGCGCTACCGAAAAATTATACCTGGTAAACTTTAAAAACTAAACAAAAGAACAGGCGCCGCATGCAGCGTTTATCACCTCTCCCGCATCTTATATGAAAAACCAAAATAAATGTCAATATTTACAATGGATGAACGAATGCGACCTGATTACCGCCTGCATAAAGGGAAATATAGCCGCGCAACGGCAATTGCACGACAAATATTCCGCTAAAATGATGAACCTATGTTTAAGATATACAGGAACGCGCGAAGCGGCCGGGGATTTATTGCACGACGGATTTATCCGGGTCTTTAACAAAATAAAAACCTACATGAACTGATGATTTAAAAATTTCATGATTTAAAAATTTCAGGCAGGTGCCAGCCAACTCATAACTCATAACTAAAAAAAGCTCCCTTATTCCCTTATCTATCTTAAATAAGGGAATAAGGGGGGATTTCTGCGTTATATCCATTGGCTACTAAGGGTGTCTCTTTTACCGTCCGTCGAATAGCAGGCTGTACGGGTATCGAACAGCATCACCGCCTGCCGCATTCAACATCCATTTTCGCAACCGGAACTTTTTTTGTATATTTGCACGCTTTATAAATAGCTGTAATGAGTTTGGATATAGAAAAAGTGAGATGTTTGATTGTCGGCGGCGGGCCGGCGGGTTATACGGCAGCGATTTATCTTTCGCGCGCCAACCTGTGCCCGGTGCTGTATGAAGGCACATTGCCGGGCGGGCAATTGACGATGACTACCGAAGTGGAAAATTTCCCGGGGTATCCGGCCGGTATTTCCGGGCAGGCGATGATGGACGACATCAAGGCGCAGGCGGCGCGGTTCGGCGCGGATATTCGCAACGGCATGGTTACGGCGGCGGATTTGTCGCAACGGCCGTTCAAAATTACGATTGATGAAAATAAAACACTCGAAGCGGACACGCTAATTATCGCCACGGGCGCTACGGCAAAATATTTGGGTTTGCCGTCGGAAACAAAATTCCGCGGGCAGGGCGTTTCCGCCTGCGCTACCTGCGACGGGTTCTTTTACAAAAATAAAGATGTAGCCGTAGTCGGCGGCGGCGATGTGGCCTGCGAAGAGGCTACCTACCTGGCGGGCATGTGCCGCAAGGTTTACCTGATTGTGCGCCGCGATGTATTACGCGCTTCCAAAGCCATGCAGGAGCGCGTGCTGTCCCATCCGAAGATAGAAATACTTTGGGAACATACCACCAAAGAACTCCTGGGCGATGAATCCGGCCTGCACAGTGCGCTGTTGCAGCAGAAGGACGGCACGGAAAAGAAAATTGCTATCCATGGTTTTTTCCTGGCTATCGGCCATCAGCCGAATACCGGAATATTTAAAAAATACGTGGACACAGACGAACAGGGCTATATTCTTACCAAAGGAAAAACCATGCACACCAACGTGCCGGGCGTATTTGCCGCCGGCGATGTACAGGACACTTCCTACAAACAAGCCATTACTGCTGCCGCCTCCGGTTGCATGGCAGCTATTGATGCGGAACGATTTTTAACGGAACAATAATTATGTGCGGAATAAAAACAGGCTATTACGGTGTATTGTTTGCCGCCTGCGGGTTGCTGTGGGCGTCCGCTTGCACTACGCAATACGATAAAATCCTCAAAAGCGCCGATTACGAATTGAAGTACCGGGCGGCCAAAGACTATTACCGTCTGGGGAAATACGAACGAGCGGCCGCTTTGTTTGACCAGGCTGCCATGTTTTACAGGGGCACCAGGCAAGACGACAGTTTGCATTTTTTATTGGCAAAAAGTTATTACCTGTGGGGCGATATTTATACGGCGGAGTATTATTTTGAACAGTTCCGCAATACTTTTCCGCGCAGCCCGTTTGTCGAGGAAGCTACGCTGTTGCGCATAAATTGCCTCTATAAGCAGACGCATCGCTACGAACTGGATCAAACGCCGACTTACAAAGTATTGTCGGCCATCGAAGAGTTCCTTTATACTTTCCCGGCTACGCCGTACAAGGAAGAATGTTTGGAAAAAAAAGAAATCCTGTCACAGCGATTGGACGAAAAACAGTATGAAGCAGCGAAACTATATTACCATATAGAAAATTACAAATCGGCGACAACCGCGCTGCGCACGACCTTGAAAGACCATCCCGACAGCCGGTACCGCGAGGAAATATTGTACTTGCTGGTAGCGTCGGCTTATAAATATGCGGAAAACAGTTTTCAGTATTTGCAAAAAGACCGTTTCCAGGCCGTCATTGACGAATATTACAATTTTATCAGTGAGTTCCCGGATTCGAAATACCGTAAGGAAGTGAATAGAATGAATTCGGACGCCCTGAAAAAATTAAGCCCTGACGGCACGTCGGCAAAAGAAGAAACAAAGGAAGAACAAACAGATAAAAAATAATATGGAACAACACTCCCCAGTGGTGAATAACACCATTACCCGCGATTTGAATAAAATATCGCAAAAAACAGGCAACATTTATGAATCTACAATGATTATTGCCAAACGCTCCAATCAAATTGCCGCTGAAGTAAAGCAGGAATTAAGTCACCGGATGGAAGAATTTGCCGGCTATTCCGACAACCTGGAAGAAACGTTTGAAAACCGCGAACAAATAGAACTGTCGCGCCAGTTTGAACGTTTGCCGAAACCCACTTTGACGGCTATCCGGGAATTTGAAGAAGGAAAAATCTATTACCGGAAAATAGAAGAGAACAAAGAATAAAGTGTTAAAGGGAAAACACATAATCGCAGGCATAAGCGGTGGAATTGCTGCATACAAAGCGGCTGTCCTTGTGCGTACATTAGTGAAAAGCGGCGCCGAAGTGCGTGTAATCATGACGCCGATGGCAAAGCATTTTATCACGCCCCTCACAATGGCCACTCTCTCCGGGCATCCGGTGTATACGGATTTTTACAATCCCGAAAACGGCGATTGGAATAATCACGTGCGCCTCGGTCTCTGGGCAGACGCCTGCCTTGTAGCCCCGGCTACGGCCAACACCCTGGCGAAAATGGCGCATGGCATAGCCGATAATTTGTTACTCACAACCTGTCTATCCATGCGTTGCCCGGTGGTAGCCGCCCCGGCAATGGATATGGATATGTGGGCGCATCCGGCGACCCGGAGCAATTTACAGACATTGCAAAAACACGGCGTTCATATTATCGAACCGCCGGCAGGCGAACTGGCAAGCGGGCTGGAAGGCAAGGGACGTATGGAAGAACCCGAACGGATAGTTGCTTTTGTAGAGCAGTTATTCGTAAAAAAAAAATCATTAGCCGGTAAAACAATTCTTGTAACAGCCGGCCCTACTTACGAAGCGATAGACCCGGTACGGTTTATCGGCAACCATTCATCAGGCAAAATGGGATATGCGCTCGCCGAAAGCCTTGCGAACCGCGGAGCGCAGGTACTGTTAGTGAGCGGCCCTGTAGCCCTGCCCGCACCGCACGGCGTCGAATTACTGCGCGTAACGGCGGCGGAAGAAATGTATGCCGCCGTTATCGAACATTTCGCCAATGCCGATGCGGCCATTCTCTGCGCAGCGGTAGCGGATTATACGCCGGCGCAAAAATCCGCACACAAAATCAAAAGGGAAAAAGAACCCTTGTCGATCACCTTAAAACCCACGGCAGACATTGCTGCCGCATTAGGAAAACAAAAGAAAAAAAACCAGCTGACGGCAGGATTTGCCCTGGAAACATACAACGAATTAGCCCATGCACAAAAGAAACTGCAAACGAAAAACCTCGACATGATTGTCCTGAATTCCCTGAACGACGAAGGCGCGGGCTTTGGCGGCGATACAAATAAAATCACCATTATCAAAAAAAACGGAACCGTTACAAACTACCCCGTGCTGCCGAAGCAAAAGGTGGCGGAAATTATTGTTGATACGGTTTTCAACTTACACAATGAAAAAGATTAGTTTTTTAATTATTTTTTTATTGGCGGTAAATTTGCAGGCGCAGGAACTGCGCTGCAATATCAGCGTCAATTCCGCACGGATACAGGGCACGAACAAATCCATCTTTAATACGCTGCAGCGGGATTTGTACGAATTTATGAACAACACGGCCTGGACACCGCATGTGTACGCCACCGATGAACGGATTGAATGCTCCATTTTTATCACCATCAACGAACAGATAGGCGCAAATGATTTCAAGGGCTCCCTGCAGGTGCAGCTGAGCCGCCCGGTCTATGGCAGCGCCTATACCTCACCGGTGCTTAATTTCATGGACAATGATATTGCCTTCCGCTATATCGAATATGATAAAATAGAATTTAACGAAAACCAGTATTCCCCGCTGTCATCGCTGATGGCTTTCTATGCTTACGTAATACTGGGGCTGGACTATGATACCTTCTCACTGCGCGGCGGCACGGAATGGTTTAGAAAAGCGGAACAAATCGTATCGCTGGCCCAGAACGCCACGGAAACCGGCTGGAAACCCTACGACGGCTCGCGGAACAACCGCTACTGGATGATTGAAAATATCCTGAACTCCAAATATAATATGGAACGCGGCGCCTACTATAAATACCACCGGATGGGGCTTGACCGCATGAGCGAACAGGTAGCCGACGGACGAGACGAAGTCCTGAACGCTTTGCTGGACATCCAGCGGGTGTACCGCGAACGACCGGACCCCTACCTGTTTTTCCTGAAATTATTTTTTGACGCAAAAGCCGACGAAATAGTCAACATCTTTTCGGAAGCGCCGCAGCAAGACCGCAGCCGCGTCTTTCAAATCCTTACGGAGATGGACAAATCCAACGAACAAAAATATAAAAAACTGAAAGAAAACGTCAACCCGTTTTAACGCTTCACCCGCATGCTGCAATCGCTGACCATAGAAAATTATGCGTTGATAGACAAACTGCACATCACGTTTCCGGACGGCTTGAGTATTATTACGGGCGAAACCGGCGCAGGAAAATCTATCCTCCTGGGCGCACTGTCGCTCATTTTAGGACAGCGCGCCGATACATCCGCACTCAAAAACGATGCGAAAAACTGCGTAGTCGAAGGCGGGTTTTCCATCGACGGCTATGGGCTGGCTGCGGTTTTCGAAGAAAATGACATAGATTACGCCCCGGCCGTTACGCTCCGCCGGATGATTGTGCCCGGCGGCAAGTCGCGCGCCTTTGTCAATGATGTACCGGTTACTTTGAACGTCCTGAAAGAACTGGGCGAACGCCTGATTGATATTCATTCGCAGCACCAGAACCTGCTGCTTAATTCCTCCGCTTTTCAAATGACGGTCATTGATGCGCAGGCGGGAAACGGCGAACGGCTGCTGCAGTACCGCCAAATTTTCTCCGCTTACAAAGCCGCCTGCGCCCGCTTACAGGCCTTGCAGGAAAAGGCTGCCCGAAGCAAAGCCGACTATGATTATCTGCATTTCCAGTACAGCGAACTGCAGGCGGCGCACCTGCAACCCGGCGAACAGCAAGACCTGGAAGACGAATTGAAACAGCTCACCCATGCGGAAGAAATAAAATGGGCGTTAACAAAAAGCAGCGCCCTGCTGCAGGATGACGACGCATCGGTGGACAACCTCCTGCGCGATGCCGGCCAGGAACTCCAGCGCATTGCCGCCGTATGGCCGGCAGCGGCGCCCCTCTCGGAACGCATCGCCTCCTGCCGCGTAGAACTGCGCGATGTCGCCAATGAAATAGCCGCGGACAATGAAAAAATAGCGACCGACGCCAACCGCCTGTCTTTTGTCGAAAGCCGCCTGAATACCATCTATGCCTTGCAGCAAAAACACCGGCTGGATTCGGCGGAAGCCCTCCTGGCATTGCAGGAACAGCTGGGGAAGAACATTTACACCATTGAAAACTATGACCGGCAGCTGGCGGAATTGCAGGAAACATGCGCCCAACAACTGGCGCAGCTAAAAGAAAGCGCCGCGCAGCTTTCGCAACGCCGGAAAGAAATAACCCCTTCCGTTATGCAGTACATCACGGATATGCTGCACCTGCTGGGCATGCCCCATGCCGTGTTTACCGTATCCGTTACCGGAACGGACGCCTGCACGGCTGCCGGATGCGATACCGTACGGTTCCTCTTCTCGGCCAACAAAGAAATCCCCCCGCAGGAAATCGCGCGCGTAGCCTCGGGCGGCGAAATATCCCGGCTGATGCTGTGCCTGAAATCCCTCCTGGTAAAAACCTCCGGCCTCCCGACCATCATTTTTGATGAAATCGACACGGGCGTTTCCGGCGAAGTGGCGGACAAAATGGGCGCAATTATTTACGGCCTCTCGGAGCACATGCAGGTTATCAATATCACCCACCTGCCCCAGATTGCCAGCAAAGGCCATGCGCACTTTGCCGTTTACAAGGAACCCGGCGCCGCCGGCGCCGCCGTTACCCGGATGAAGCTCCTCACCCCCGAAGAACGCATCACGGAAATCGCCAAAATGCTCAGCGGTCAAAACATCACGCAAGCCGCCATCAACAACGCCAAAGAACTCCTGAGAACGGGCTAACCTTACTCCGCTCACTTCACTCACTCCGCTCACCCCGCTAACTCCGCTAACATGCCTTTCACCTCCTTACTGCTCTTAGCCCTCGGCCTGTGTTTCGACACATTTGCCGTATCGCTGTCCGGCGGGGCAGGGGGGAAGCTCACCGCTGGGCACAGGATGAAAATTGCCGCCGTACTGGCCGCCGCGCAAACCCTCCTGCTCGCCGCCGGATGGCTCCTCGGCGCGCCGGTAAACGCATACATGATGGCCTTCGGCCACCGGATAGCCTTTGCCCTGCTCGCGTTCACCGGCGGGAAGATGATTATGGAAAGTTTTGGAAAAACAACGCCGCGCGTCACCACCCTGCAGCACCTGCGCACCCTGCTCGCCGTCGCCCTCGCCACCAGCATTGACGCCATGGCGGCGGGCGCCAGCCTGGCGTTCGTCCGGTTGCCCCTCTCCGGCCTGCTTACGGAAAGCGCCCTGGTATTTTTTACCACCGCCGCCGTTGCGCTCGCCGGAATGCTGGGCGGAAACCGCTTAAGCAGGCATCTCGGCGCCCGCGCCGAACTCCTCGGCGGAATCATCCTCCTCGCTATCGGTATAAAAATCGTTTTGATGCACTAATAAGTAGCCGAAAGCTGACAATTTGTCGCTAAAAGCGCTGAATTCAGCGCTCCGAGCGCTGAATTTGTCAGTAAAAGCGCTGAATTCAGCGCTCCGAGCGCTGAGCTTGTCAGTAAAAGCGCTGAATTCAGC
>JAISLK010000050.1 GCA_031290935.1 Prevotellaceae bacterium
GCAGGATATCCGCTTTGCCGAACAGCGCGGCGGGAACCTCAAAATATGGATTGCGCCTGACAACTGCCTGCCGCCTGCCGCTGCCGGTACGGGCGGGAAATCTTTCGCCCCTGTTGCCAGCCGTTTCTGCGGATTCCTCGACACCGGAGGACGCACCCATGCTGCCGGTTGAACTCGCTGCACGCTGGCGCGGGCACACCGGCCGGGACATGCTCGCATGGCTCGCCGCCATGGTTTGCAAATGGTACGAAAATGCGCTCCTCGGCGTAGAAGTGAACTCTCTCCACATAAAAGGGGAGCCTGACCGCAGCTACACCATACCCGATGAAATCGCCGAACACTACGACAACCTCTATAGCTAAAATCTAAAGATGCTTTATTTTCTTTGACGTTCGATAAAAATTGAGTTTATGCGCCATCCCCGGAGATAAAATCCAATACTTCTGACAAAATGGTGTACAAAAATAATAAAACTTGTATTATTTTGCAAAAAACACAAAAGCCTTTCAGTATTGAAAGGCTTTGTATTCGTTGGTTCTATCGGTAGTTGACCTAACAGGATTCGAACCTATACAAACAGATCCAGAGTCTGTTGTGCTACCGTTACACCATAGGTCAGTGTTGCGTTGCGGGTGCAAAGATACAATATTTTTTTTATCGGGCAATTTTTATGTCAACCTTCGTTTTTCCTCGCTTTCAGCAGTTCGATTTCGCGGCGCAGCCGTTCAAGTTCCTGCAGGGTGGCGTCCATTTCTCCCTGGTGCTGCCGGCTTAAGGCGGTCATAAGGTCTTCCGTACTGAGGGGCATGGAGAAGGTCTGCTCGGCGCCGAAGAGCGGGTCGTCGTTGATATGCTTGAGGAAGGCTGCTTTGATAATAAACTGCTTGCCGCGCGAACCTTTTGGCATGTGGATGGTATTGTGCAGGCGGGTGGTGAGCAGGCGCAGTGTTTCTGTTTTGCCGTTGTCGGCGAGGATGACTATCAGTGCCTGCCTTACTCCCGGCGGCCATCCGTGCGCGACCCTGGCGGCGCTCTCGCCGGCCGAATTGTCGAGGGTTACGCGGATAAAGTCTCCGTTGACAGCTCTCACCTTCACTTCTGCCAGGGCGCCGGTAGCTTCGGTGCGGGCGCGGTGGCCGCCGGCTTCGCCGGGCAGCAGGAAGCCGAGCTGGTGCACGTCGTCTTCCGTGAGCAGGCCGGTGAAATAGCTCTCTTGCGCCCATACCTTTACCCGCGTCCGGCAGAGGTTGACGGTCGATTTGAGCAGCGTGTTGCGATGTTCCCGGTCAGCCTTTGAGCCTTCGCTGGTACGGCACCGGACAATCAAAGCCCGCAGCTCGTTATGACTGCCGGTAAGGTGCTGGAGCAAGTCGGCGGGTATTGGCCACGCCGGCTGGTGCGCCGTGATGAGGTTCACAAGATTGTCAATGGCGGTGAAGCTGTTGTTGATATTGCCGCGCCAATTACGGATGCCATGCAGGATGCCTTGCGTGATATTTTCCATATTGCTGGTATTTATGTTATATTAAAATTGTTTGTTTTCGTACGACTGATTGAATAAAATACATGTGTGTTTTTTTTGAATACACCTGTATTCATTTTTAATTCACATGTGCCCGTTTTTAATTCACATGTACTTTTTTTAAATTCATATATATTCATTTTAAATTCATATGTACATATTTTAAATTCACATGCGTTTTTTTTGAATACACGTGTATTTTTTTTGAATTCATATGTATGCATTTCAAATTCGCATGTATTTTTTTTAAATTCGTATGTGCCCGTTTTTAATTCACATGTATTTCTTTTTACCGGCTTTAAATCGCATTCCGTTGCGCAGGCCTTCCTGTTATTTACTCATTTTGAGTGAGCAAATATAGTAAAAATAATTCACTCCCGACGTTAAGCAATTTTCTCGGCCGATGCCGTCATTCCGTCTTTGGCAGCGAAGCGACGCCATCCGGAAATTATAGTTGTAATTAAAAAAAGCCGGCAATGGTAGCCGGCTTCTCTCTTACAACGTATACATGAAAATTACAACGTGTATTTACGCTTTTTGTAGAGTTCTTTCAGGCAAAAGTAACTGAAATATAAGAGTTGCCCACATCCACCGACCAGTAAAATCCCTGTCCATGCAGATATTGTACCCGAAAGTCCAAAAATGATAATGCCCGACAATGAAAAGAGTATGCCGGATATTAAATATATCCAAAAATTTAATATGCTAGAAAGTGTTATTCTCATATCTTCGACAAATATTCGTTTCTGCTTTTTCAGCCACAAAGGTAAATAAAATTTTGTGATATGCAAACCAAAAAATTAATTTCTTTTCTTACTTTAGTTACATTTACTAATTGAACTTACCCGTTACCCGGGCGCCTGTCCAAAATACCATTAAAATGGTATTGCACGCCCCCGGCAATCCCCGTACCTTTGCATCAAAATTTTTAAAAAAGATGAAACGATATACTGCAATAACTGCCCCGGTGGGACGAAACATGCGAATGAGTGGATACATGTGTCGGTATAGACGCCGGAAAGGGTTTCTGTGGGTATCGTAAATCAATGTTAAACCATAGTTAAACTGTACGTCCGGCAAAAAATGCCGGACGTTTTTTTAAGCAATTAACAAAACAATAAATAATACTATGAAAAAAAATTTAAAAAATTTATCTCTACTGTTCGCCCTGTGGCTTATTGCCACAGGCTGCTTACAGGGGCAGTCGCGCATTAGCGGCACGGTTACCGACGAACGTAACGAACCATTGCAAGGCGCAAGCGTGGCGGTAAAAGGAAAACGCATCACTGCGGTGACAGACCCGGAAGGGCGCTACTCGCTCACTGTACCGAAAGACGCAACGACGCTGGTGTTCTCGTTTATCGGGTATACCGACGTAGAAAAACCGGTCAACGGCGCGACGATAGATGCGCAGCTGTCGGAAGCGGCAAAGACGCTCGACGAAGTAGTAGTTACCGCACTCGGGCAAAAACGGGCGCGCGGAACCCTTGGCTACAGCGTCCAGGAAGTAAGCGGCGAGGAACTGAACAGGGCGCCGTCGCTGAATTTTACAAACAACCTGTCGGGAAAAGTAGCAGGCCTGCAAATCACGTCGGCCAATACACTGGGCGGCTCCACCAATGTCATCCTCCGCGGGTTCAAGTCGCTGACACAGTCGAACCAGGCACTGTTCGTGGTGGACGGCGTGCCGGTGGACAATTCGAACCACAGTAGCCGGCGGGGTTATGATATTGGAAATGCCATTTCGGATGTAAACCCGTACGACATTGAATCGGTCAGCGTGCTGAAAGGCGCGGCGGCGGCAGCATTGTACGGCTCGCGGGCTGCCAACGGCGTTATCCTTATCAATACCAAAAAAGGAAGCGCCCACCAGCGACTGGGGATTACCGTTTCTTCCACCACCCAGGTCGGCGCTTATGACCGGAGCACATTGCCCGTCTATCAACGTGAATACGGGCAGGGGAAAGGCGGATTTTATACGGACGCCGGCGATTTATTTGTGCAGTCAACCATTGACGAATCCAACGGGCCGGCTTATGACCCCAATACACTGGTGTACACCTGGGAGTCCCTGATTCCGGGGAATGCGAACTACAGGAAAAAACTGCCCTGGACGCCTGCCGAACACAGCGGGCTGGGCGATTTGTTTAAAACGCCCTATACCTTCATCAACAGCATCGTTGTGGACAAGGCCAATGAACACGGGGCTTTCAAACTGGGATACACCAACAATTATGAAAAGGGCGGGCTGCCGAACAGCTTCCTCCGGAAACATCAAATCAACTTCAGCGCTTCGTATAACCTGTCGAAACTTATTACCGTAGGCGGTTCTTTCAATTATGTAAACGAAGAAAGCAAAAATCGCAATGGATACAGCGATACGGGCGGAGCATCGGTAATTATTACATTGCGGCAATGGTGGGCAAACAGCGTAAACCTGCGCCATCTGGAAGAAGAATATTTCAGGACGCGGCAGAATGTATCCTGGAACATATCGCCCCGGCAACCCAATGACGTCGCCCCGCCGGTCTATCAGCACGATAACTTTTATTGGACGCTGTATGAAAATTATAACACCAATCTCCGCGACCGCTATTACGGCAATGTATTTTTCACCATTAAGCCCGTTGAAAACCTGGAAATCACTGCCCGCGCCACACGCGACCATTACACCCAGCTTTTTGAAACAAGAGCCAACGTGGGCACCGCTTTCAGCAACGGCTCGTATTCGCGGTTTGATATTGGTGAAAACGAAGATAATTTTGAATTCTTCGCATCCTACAGCAAGGGCTTCGGGGAGCACTGGAATACATCCCTCCTGCTGGGAGGAAGTATCCGCCGCGGGCAATCGACAACACAGTACGCTGCGACCACAGGCGGGTTGGAAATTCCCGGACTGTTCTCTTTGCGCAATTCAAAGAATGTGTCCAAAACAACGACCACGCCGGAAGAAAAGGTTATCCGGCGAGGCGTAAACAGCGTATTCGGCAGCCTGTCGATAGATTTCCGGCGCTGGATTACGGTAGAAGCCACTTTGCGACGGGATGTATCATCCACGTTGCCGGAGGACAATAACTCCTATTATTACCCCTCCGTAGCGGGCAACGTGATTTTTTCGCATTTTTTGCCCGGGCTTTCATGGCTGGATATTGGAAAAGTGAAGGTAAACTACGCGGAAGTGGGGAACGACGCCTTGCCTTACAGTTTACAGTCGGCCTATCTCCCGGGGACGCCCTTAAGCGGCCAGTCGATTGCTTCGGTAGATGCGACATGGAAAAATGCCGATTTGAAACCGGAACGTACCCGCTCGTATGAGTTCGGCATCGAAAGCGTATTGTATAACCGCCGCCTGTCGTTTGATATTACCTGTTACCATTCCACTACGTCCGACCAATTGACATTTGTTACACCGTCGGCGGCTTCCGGCTATACCGCATATTATGTGAACGGAGGAGCTGTCGAAAATAAGGGCGTGGAAGTGATTTTAGGCGCTACACCTGTCCGGACAAAAAATTTTGAATGGAATGTATCGGTCAACTGGAATAAAAACAACAATAAAGTGCTTTCGCTCTATGGCAAACAGACGTCATACACGTTAGCGACCTTCCCTACCAGCCGCTATCAGCTGGTAGCCGAAGTTGGCCAGCCTTACGGCGTAATCAGGGGAACCGATTACGAATATAAAGACGGCAAAATACTGATTGGCGCCGACGGCTATCCGGTGCTGGCCGCCAATAACCTCTCGAATATCGGGAATATCAACCCCGACTGGATTGGCGGTATCGCCAATAATTTGCAATATAAAAACCTTGCGCTATACTTCCTTGTGGACTTTAAACAAGGCGGCGACCTCTATTCTGCCGATATGGATTTCGGCTCGTCGGCGGGATTATTCCCCGAAACAACAGGCACCGGCGCCAATGGCGTTCCGGTACGCGAAGGCGGTTATGTCTTCGACGGCATCACTTCCGACGGACGTGTGAATACCAAACCGGTACTTCCGGCCTTTGGCTCTGTCAACGGCAACTGGGCGGCGTCTTCATATATTTACGACGCCAGCTATATAAAACTAAGAGAAGTATCCCTGACCTATTCGCTGCCGAAGAAATTTTTAGCTAAAACCAAAGTGCTGCACGAAGCCAGCGTCTCATTGGTGGCGCACAACCTGTGGATTATCTACAAAAACCTCCCGTACGCCGACCCCGAACAGGGGCAGGCCTCCGGCAATACCTCTATCGGATACCAAACGGGCGCCTACCCTTCCATACGCACCTTTGCTTTTAATATCAACTTAAAATTCTAAGAAAAATGAAAAAATTACATTACTCCCTGCTATTAGCCGCCGTTGTGTCGGGAAGCACAACAGTTTCCTGCTCCGGTGATTTAACGGACTTAAACGACGACCCCAAAAGTTACGTAAACGCCAAGCCCGGCGCCCTGTTCCTTTCCGGACAAAAAAGCCTTGCCGATACCTACGGCTCTGCCGCTGCCGGCGTAGCGCCTTTCAGGGTACTGGCGCAGGTATGGACGGAAAATACCTATAACAACGAAGCGAAATACAACCTCTCGTCAGCCGATGCACCCTTTGGATGGTGGCGGGACATCTACACCAAAGCCCTGGTGAATCTTAAACAAGCCAAAATACAGTATGCAAAAGAAGAAACAAACGCCGGCGTGTTGAAAAACAACCTCGCTATTATTGACCTCCTCGAAGTGTATGCCTATTACCTGCTCGTAAACACCTACGGCGATATACCCTACACGGAGGCATTACAAAACAGCACGCCTTTCCCGCGGTATGACGACGCCCATACCATCACCTTAGACCTCCTCCGCCGGCTCGACGCCGACCTTGCAGCGCTGGATGTATCTTACGGCGCTGTGGGCGCCGCCGACCAAATATATAACGGCAATGTCGGCAAATGGCGCAAGTTCGCAGCTACACTGAAATTGAAAACAGCATTGCTGCTGGCCGGCACCGAGCCGCAAACAGCCGGCGCCAAAGCCCTGGAAGCCGTAGCAGCAGGCGTATTCACCTCGAATGACGACAATGCACTGTTTAAATACGACGGCGCAAATGCCGCCAACTCCAACCCCGTATGGCAAGCCGTTGCACAAACAGCCAGCAACAAAAATTATTCGCCTGCCGGCTTTTTCATCAACACCCTCCGGCAACTCAACGACCCGCGCCTTGGACTTTTGTTTACACAGGATGCTGCGTCCGGCTATTCGGGCGGAACGGCAGGCGCTATCAATAACTTTGACGACCTCTCCCGCTTATCCGCCTTTTGGCTCAACAGCCGGCTGCCGGTGACTCTGCTCGACTATGCCGAAACGGAATTCCTGCTTGCCGAAGCCATTGCCCGCGGTATTGCAGTCGGCGGAACAGCGGAAGAACACTACAAAAAAGCCATTAAAGCGTCCATCCGCTACTGGGGCGGCGATGACGCCGGCGCCGATGATTACATCAACAGCACGCCGGCCATACAATACAACCCGTCCGAATGGAAAGAACTTATCGGCTACCAGCAATGGATCGCTTTCGCCGACCGCGGATGGGACGCATGGACGAATATCCGGCGGCTGGGATATCCCAACATTGATTCGGCAAGCCCGCCGGTGAACGCAGTGGGAACATTGCCGCGACGCTTCAACTATCCGCCCGTGGAGCAAACATCCAACCCGGACAACTGGGCGGCCGCCGTCGCAAGAATCACGGGAAAACAGGACCTGACCGGCGTAAAACTATTTTGGCAAAATTAAGACATGAATAAACTTTATACATTAACAGCCCTGCTCGTCCTGTTATCAACAGGCATCCGTGCACAGGAAACGGCAGAGGACGGATTGAACGCCATCAGCCGGCAAGGTTTGGAAGCGCACCTCTCGTTCCTGGCCGACGACATACTCGAAGGGCGCGAAGCCGGAAAACGCGGAGGCGCACTGGCCGCCGGATACATCAAATCCGTACTCTCTGGAGAAGGAATACGCCCCTTTTCAAACAGCTATTTCCAGCCGTTCGAAGCCTACAGCCGCGACCGGCAAAAGAAAGCGAACTTCCAGGTACACCCCGACAGCATCGCCCGCTACCAACAGGAACCCGGCCACCGCCGGCTGCACCTGAAAAACGTCATCGGATATATTGAAGGACGCCAAAAAGACCAGTACGTCATCCTCGGCGCACACTACGACCACCTGGGAATAGACGAATCCCTCGCCGGCGACCAAATATACAACGGCGCCGACGATAATGCCTCGGGCGTAGCCGTAGCCCTGCAGGTTGCCCGCGCCTTCGCGGCCGCCGGCAAACAGCCGGAACGAAGCGTTATCTTCGCCTTCTGGGACGCCGAAGAACTCGGATGCCTGGGGTCGGAATATTTTATTTCCCGTTTCGAATCCCCCGCATCCGTCAAAGGATACATCAACCTCGACATGCTGGGGCGGGAAGGCGCATTTCCTGCTTTCCATGCAAAAAAGGACACACAGGAAATTAATCCCAATGCCTTCTTCTTTTTATATGCGAGCGAACTGGACGCCTATAATACCTGGCTGGACGG
>JAISLK010000051.1 GCA_031290935.1 Prevotellaceae bacterium
GTTACACGAAAAGACAAAAAAATGACCCTGAAAACGGAGTTCTAAGCGGCATGTATGCGCTCATACCGGAACCCAGGCGCAGCATTTTTATCTAAAACCTGACAAGTTGACTCTTTTAGCGCTGAATTCAGCGCTCCGAGCGCTGAATTTGTCAGTAAAAGCGCTGAATTCAGCGCTCGGAGCGCTGAATTTGTCAGTAAAAGCGCTGAGCTCAGCGCTCGGAGCGCTGAATTTGTCAGTAAAAGCGCTGCGCTCAGCGCTCCGAGCGCTGAATTTGTCAGTAAAAGCGACAAATTGTCGCTCCGAGCATCAAACTTGACGCTCCGGGCACCAAATGATACCTTCCGGGCGGTTTTCTTTGTTTGCGGAACACAGGCACGTCCGTCGTTCGCCTCTTCGTCCTTGCCGGAATGCCGCCCCGGTCTGCAGAACCGTTTTTTCAAGTCTTCACCCATCTTCATCCTTTCACCCATCTTCATCCTTTCATCCATCTTCATCCTTTCACCCATCTTCACCCATCTTCACCCTTTCACCCATCTTCACCCTTTCATCCATCTTCACCCATCTTCACCCCTTTCAAAAAATATTTCCCTTATCGGAAAAAAAGCAGTACTTTTGCGGCATGAGTAAGAAGAAAAAAACAATAGCTTTAGTGGCGCACGATAACCGCAAGCGCGATATTATCGAGTGGATAGAATTTAATTATGATGTATTGCAACATTATAATCTGGTGTGCACCGGCACTACCGGGCGGCTCATCGCCGCTGCACTGCACAAGAAACTTGGCGAGGCTGCCAGGCATATTCCCATCACGCTGCTGAAATCGGGGCCGCTGGGCGGCGACCAGCAGCTGGGGGCGATGATTTCGGAGAACCAGATTGATTTGCTTATTTTCCTTTGGGACCCCATGCAGCCGCAGCCGCATGATGTGGATGTGAAAGCGCTGTTGCGGATTTGCAGCCTGTATAATATCCCTACGGCATGCAACCGCTCTTCTGCCGACTACATTATTTCCTCTCCCCTGCTGCATGACGACAATTATCATCCGCAGAAAAAGGACTATTCCGCTTACCTCACACGGCCGGTGGAAATCTAAAGATTTAAAAATTCTTTTAATTTTTAACTTTCATGGGTATTGTTGCTATCGTAGGCCGTCCGAATGTAGGGAAATCAACGCTTTTCAACCGCCTGGTGGGCATGCGGCAGGCCATTGTCGATGAAACGGCCGGCGTTACCCGCGACCGCCATTACGGGCGTTGCGAATGGAACGGCCGGGAGTTTTCGGTTATCGACACCGGCGGGTATGCCGTGCATACCGAGGATATATTTGAAGCAGCCATCCGCAAACAGGTGCTGCTCGCTATCGACGAAGCCGACGTGATTCTTTTTATGGTGGATACGGCTACCGGCATCACCGCCCAGTGCCAGCTGATTGCCGGCATCCTGCGCCGGAGCAATAAAAAAGTGATAGTAGTAGCGAACAAGGTTGATAACAGTTCGCTGATGTTTTCCATCCACGAATTTCATGCGCTGGGTTTGGGTGCGCCGTTTGCCGTATCATCGGTTTCCGGCAGCGGCACCGGCGATTTGCTGGACGAGGTGTTAAAATATTTGCCGGACGGCCACGGCGACGACGCTGCGCAGAATGTCCCGCACCTGGCAATTGTCGGGCGCCCCAACGTGGGAAAGTCATCGCTGGCCAATGCACTGCTGGGCGAAGAGCGGAATATTGTTACACCGGTAGCCGGCACTACGCGCGACGCGGTCAGCGCCTATTACAATAAATTCGGGCATGAATTTGTGCTGGTCGATACCGCCGGGCTGCGGAAGCGGGGCAAGGCGATGGACGATGTGGAATTTTATTCGGTCATGCGCTCCGTCCGCGCCATCGAACATTCCGATGTGTGCATCCTGATGATTGACGCTACGCGGGGCGTGGAAGCGCAGGATGTAAGTATTTTCAATTTGATTATTCGCAATAAGAAAGGATGCGTGCTGGCTATTAACAAATGGGATTTGGTGACGAAAGAAACCAATACCATGAAAACCGTCAAAGCCGCCATTTTGCAACGCCTTTCGCCGTTTACGGATGTGCCGGCCATATTCACCTCGGTAACGCAAAAGCAGCGCCTGCTCGACGTGCTGGATGCCGCCGCAAAAGTCTATGCAAACCGCCGCAAGCGGATTGCCACTTCGCAGCTCAATGAACTGCTGTTGCAGGATATTGAAAACTTTCCCCCGCCGGCTATCAAAGGGAAATATGTGCGGATAAAATATGTAACGCAGTTGCCGTCGCCGTCGCCGTCGTTTGCTTTTTTCTGCAACCTGCCGCAGTATGTGCGCGAAGATTACAGGCGGTTTCTGGAAAATAAACTGCGCCGGCATTTCGATTTCACCGGCTGCCCCATACAGGTATTCCTGCGAAAAAAATAACGGATTATTTCCGGTGGATAACCGTATCTGTTACCAGCCCGCGCCCTTCTTTTTGAATAGTGCCGTCCACCAGCCCGTGCTGTATCATGCGGTCGAGTACGCCGTTTACAAAAGCATGGCTGTTGAGCGTACTGTAAAACTTGGCTATTTCCACATGCTCGTTAATGGTTACTTTGATGGGTATTTCAGGGAATTCGACAGCTTCCGAAAAGCCCTGCACGATAAGCGCCATGTCCATCGCCGCCACGCGGTCGGCTTCCCAGTTCTGCACAAACTGCATGGCCATGTTCCAATATTTGAAATAATGATTCAGCGAATGCCGCATTAAACGCAGGGCAAATTCTTCGTCATACCTGGAGCGGCGGGCTTCCGAAAGCGGCTCGTCCGGGGACTGGCCGGGCACGAATTTCTCCAGCGTCCGCAGCACCGACCCCAAGGCATACCCCACGTCATCTACCCACCAAACGCTTTGTTCTTCCAGCATGTTTTCCAGGAGCTGGTTGTCTTCAAATTCATGCATGAAAAATCTTTTTAAAAACTTGCGGTCTTCTTCGTACGAATGTTCTTCCGAAGACATGTAAGTCTTATAGTATTCGTTTTCGGTCATGCGTGCGTAGATGTCGAAAATAATATTCCTGTTGTCGCCGCCCCAGGAAAGACAGTGTTGTTCGTTATATTGCCGCAGGGCGCGGTTGCGGCGGATAATATCTATCAGTTCATTTTGCACCAGTTTCCTGTTCGGGTGCGCTTCTTCCTGCGTTGGGCGGTATTTCTGCAGCCCTACATTGATGCGTTCTTCGGCATGGTCGGCTACCGGGATAATCGCAGACAGCAGGAAATGGTAAAGGTCATAGGTTTTTTGGATACTGGTCAGCAAATCGTTTTCTGCCGTAGCCAGGGAAAGTTCTTCGGAACCCGCGTTGCTGAAAAGGAGTTTGAGGGTTTTGATGCGTAATAAACGACGACTCATCATAATGAAAATGGATTTAAAAGTTAGGCATTAATAAAGTTTTCGATGGCAAATATAGTACAGAAACTTCAGTTATGCAAATAAAAGTTTCGCCTCTTCGCGTAACGCAGCGATAGCATCGACGGCAGGAAGGGGCGGCAGGGCTTGCATGTCAGTCAATATTTTTCTTGATAAATGCATGGCCGGTTCCTCCGGGCGCACGTCCGCCGCCGAGCGGTTAATTAACGCCGCGATGGCATTGCGTGCGGCGACGACCATTTGCCAGGTATCCACACTTACATATAACTGGCAGGGCAGGCGCTGCTCCATCTCGCTGCGCAGTGTGTCGAGCAGCAACAGTTGCAGCTCGCCCGCCGTGGCGGCATGGCGCGTAGCCCGCAGCAAGAGTTCCTGCGGCGACAAACGTTCCATCAGCGCTACCAGCTGTTCCATCGCCGTGAGGCGTATCTTCAGCGTTTCGCCGCGCCGGAGGAGCAGCACTTCCGCCTGTTTGCGCCGCAAATCGGCCTCCAGCATCCGCCGCAGCAGCATGTAGGAACTCGCCATAACCAGCGCAGCCGGGGCTAATACCAATAAAAGCGTCGTAATATCATTATTTGTCATGGGATTTATTTTTTTTTGCAAAGATAGGTAAAATTATCAGGAGGCAGGAAGAGGCTGGCGCCGGCCCCTTACGAGTTACAAGTTACGACTGCCAATCGTACCGAGCATATCGGCAACGGTGTGCGGCAAATCCCATTCCGGCTGCCAGCCCCATTCGGCGCGGGCGGCGGAATCATCCACCGACGCCGGCCAGTAGCGGGCAATCTCGCGGCGGAAGTCGGGGCGGTAGTCTATGGTAAATTCGGGAATGTGCTTTTTAATTTCATCAGCCAAAATTTCGGGTGTGAAACTCATCGCGCCGACATTGTAATTCCCGCAATGCCGCAACTTGCTGCGGTCGGCTTCAAGCAGCATAATCGTCGCGCGGATGCAGTCGGGCATGTAAATCATCGGCAGGCAGGATTCGGCGCTGAGGAAGCAAGTGTATTTTTTGTTCTTTACCGCTTCATAAAAAATCTCTACGGCATAGTCGGTAGTGCCGCCGCCGGGCATGGTTTTGTTGCTGATAACGCCGGGATAGCGGATGCCGCGAAAATCCAGCCCGGTTTTTTTGAAATAGTAATCGCCCAGCATTTCGCCGACAACTTTGGTAACGCCATACATGGTATTCGGCACCAGCACGGTGTCCTGCGGTGTATTGTACAGCACCGATTGCGGCCCGAAAACGGCAATGGAGCTGGGCACCATGATGCGGTCGAGCTTATATTTTATGCCTGAATGAATCACGTTCAAGAGGCCGTCGATATTGATTTTCCAGGCAAGGGCGGGGTTTTTTTCGCCGGTGGCCGAAAGAATCGCCGCCAAATTGACGATGGTGTCAATGCCGTGCCGCTTGATGGCGGCTTCAATGGAATCGCTGTCCGTTACATCTATTTTCTCGAAAATATTACCGGGAAATAATTTATTTTTGTCGTCCGCGACGTCTGCGACAATGATATTTTCCTTGCCGTACCTTTCATTGAAGGCCGCCGCCAACTCCGAACCGATTTGCCCCAGCGCACCAATGACCAGTATTTTTTTCATTGCATTTATTTTTTAAAACTTTTACAAATATACTAAATAAAACGGCTCCCGGCTTCCACGTCCCGCAGTTCTTTCAAGCGCTGTATTTAGATGATGGGATGATTTAAAAATTCAAAGATTTCAAGATTCAAAGATTTAAATTGTGAAATCTTTGAATCTTGAAATCTTTGAATCCTGGAATCTTTTATATGCCGGGGGCGGCGTTTACGTATCTACCGTCCAGTTTTTGCCTTCGGCGATAGTTTTAGTGCAACCGTCGGTTCCGGGATTGTTGCCAATCTGTATTGTGCCGTGTTCTTCTTCGCCGGTGCGGTCGGGCAGGGCATTAAACAGCGCATCAAGCGCTGTAGATTCAAACTGATTAGAGGAGCAGTTCGAAAATTTTAACGCCGGGCAGCCGCTCACCGCTAATGATTCTAACGAATTGTTGTCGCAATGCAGTTCTTCCAGTACCGCGTGGTTGCTCACATCTAATGCGGTTAAGTTATTCCCGGCGCAATGCAGCTGCGCTAACAGCACGTTGTCGTGCACATCTAATTCGTGTAAATAATTCCAGTTGCAGTTCAACTCCGTTAACGCCGTGCAGCCGCGTACATCCAATACGGCTATATAATTTTCGCTGCAATCCAAGTGCGTTAACGCTGCGCAGCCGTTCGCATATAATGTTTTTATATCATTCCAGTGGCAGTCCAGCGTTGTTAACGCCGTGCAGCCGCGTACATCTAATGCGGTTATATAATAATTATCGTATATCCCCAGCGTTGTTAACGCCGTCAGGCGTCCCAGCCGCAGTGCGCCGGTGAGGCCGGAACTGCCTATCTCTAATCCGGTAACCCTGTCGCCGGTTACTGTTACGCCGCCCCACTGGTCAAGGGGGTCGCCGGTCTGCCAGTTCCAGTAGCCTGTTTCTCCCAGCAGGCTCACGAGCGTAAGGCTGTCGAGGGCGCGTGATTCGGGGAAATTGGCGATGAGCCGGAGCGTGCGCATCACCGTATTGCCGGCGGCGTCGGCTACGAAGATAAAGGCTTCACAGTCCGGGCAGGGGTAAGC
>JAISLK010000052.1 GCA_031290935.1 Prevotellaceae bacterium
GCAGGATATCCGCTTTGCCGAACAGCGCGGCGGGAACCTCAAAATATGGATTGCGCCTGACAACTGCCTGCCGCCTGCCGCTGCCGGTACGGGCGGGAAATCTTTCGCCCCTGTTGCCAACCGTTTCTGCGGATTCCTCGACATCGGAGGACGCACCCATGCTGCCGACTATTCCGTACTGACGATAATTGACCGCCTCCCCATGCTCGAAGGGAAACCTGTTGAACTTGCTGCACGCTGGCGCGGGCACACCGACCAGGACATGCTCGCATGGCTCGCCGCCATGGTTTGCAAATGGTACGAAAATGCGCTCCTCGGCGTAGAAGTGAACTCTCTCCACATAAAAGGGGAGCCTGACCACAGCTACACCATACTCGATGAAATCGCCGAACACTACGACAACCTCTTCCATCGCTCCACCGTCGAAGATATTATGAACAGGATTCCGAAAAAATACGGTTTCCACACCAATAAAGCGTCAAAAGAAATGATTCTTGACCGTCTCAATGCTGCGCTCCGCGACACAGCGTATATCGAACGCGACGCAGAAGCCATCAACGAATTCAACTGTTTTGAAGAAAAACCCGACGGCGGCAAAGGCGCCGTCGAAGGCGCACACGATGACATCGTCATCAGCGCAGCCGGAGCTGTATGGCTCGCCACCTCCTACATGGAACCCGTAAAAAAAATAACAACCACAGGAAAAACATACACCCGAAACACCTACAATGAAGCAACATTTTAAACACAATAATCAATAGTCATGGAAACAAAAAATCACGAACTTATTCCTATTTCCGAACACAACGGAAGGAAGTCTGTAAGCGCACGGATGTTACACGCTTTCTTGGAAAGCAAAAAAGATTTCAGCGATTGGATAAAACATCGTATTCAAAAGTACGGATTAGTTGAAAATCAGGATTATGTTTCGCTCCCCCAAAAAGTGGAGCGAGGAATTGGAGGTACGATACGTATTGAGTACGCATTGTCCATCAGCGCGGCTAAGGAGTTGGCGATGGTCGAGGGCAATGCCAAGGGCAAACAAGCCCGTCAGTACTTCATTGCCTGTGAGCAAAAGCTGAAGGAAGTATCAAAGCCACTATCCCCGGCCGAACAGTTGTTACAGCAGGCTCAGTTAATGGTTGAACAGGAAAGGCGCATCGAACATGTGGAAAGCAAGCTACATGTATTGGAAGCGCGTATTTCTACACGCCCCAACTATTTTACGATTGTGGGCTATGCCACGTTACACCGCATTTCGGTGAACTTGAAGCAAGCATCCATCCTCGGTCGCCGGGCAAGTGAACTCTGTAAAGCCCGCGATATTGAGACCGACCGGATACCCGACCCGCGTTTCGGTGAAGTAAGAATGTATCCCGCCGATGTATTGGATGAAGTATTTGAACAATCATTAACGGTAAAAAGAAGTGTGGCTAAACTCATAACTCATAACTCATAACTCATAACTAATTATGTACCGACTACTCATCGAAAAAACAGGAAACAACTACCTCCGCATTTCCCTGCAATACCGGAAAGGGCGGAGCTGGAAACTCAAAGAACGCGAACAGTGCGACGCTGCCAACAAAGTAAGATTTCAGACTATCATCACCGGATATGCAATGCTCTACAAAATTGAGCCGCAGAACATCATTGATACCCGATTTGACTACAAAGACCTGTCATGGCTGCATGCTATCTTCAACGAAATAAAGTTAAATATCGAATACTACGTGTGGGAAAAAAGGCTGAAACGACTGAAAAAGCAAATCACCACCTTACACGAAAACAGCGGGCAATCAAAATACACACGCCGCAAATACTGGATTATGACCGACTGGAAAGGGAACCCCATGCTCATGAACTCGCTCATTAAAGATGTCTATAAACGAAAAGGCTACTATTCAAAAAAAGTAGACGCCCTCGCTCTTGACAAAGAATGCCTCTGGAATACCGACAACCTCTATAGTTAAAATCTAAAGATGCTTTATTTTCTTATGAAATGAGAATAAGGTGTTTATATAAATCAAAGCGGGCACAATAAATGCGTGATATGTTTGAATGTGTAATAAAGTTGAATGATGTAGAAAATTTTGTTTATCTTTGTAATGTTTTAATGAAAAATATATGAAATATCAAATGACCATGTTTATGATGGGTATCTGTTACTTTTTCGGGTTTTCTACCAATCCGGCAGATAGCATATTGCGTTATTTCAATGAAAAGAGCGATATGGACAGGATTGCCGGCGATTGGCAAAAAATCGGACTTGATATAAAAAAGGCGTATGAAGTCGGACAAAAAGCAATTAGCTAATCTGTCGGTCAGACACGAACAGGCATATCAAGGGCCTATTCCTGACCCGGATTCTCTTGCACGCTATGAACAAATACAACCGGGGTTTGCAGAAAGAATCATGCGAATGGCAGAAGAAGAGGCTATCCACAGGCGCTCAAATGAAAATAAGATTATAAAAGGTAATGTACGCATGGCAATGCTTGGGATTGTTTTTGCCTTTCTTTCTGTTATTGTTTTTGCAGGCATAGTTATTTTTGCTATACGGGAAGGTTCCAGTGTGGCTGCGTTGGGAGCCGTTATTACTTCTATTTGTTCACTGGCCGGTGTATTTATATTTTTTAGAAATCAGACGAAGCAAAGATGATTAGAGTAGCAGATAGCTATTCCTTATTCATTTCAACGCCGTTTTTCCAAAAAATCCAATACTTTTCGATTCGCTTTGTCAATCCTTGACCAGTCTTTTTTTATATAGACGTCGGTGATTTTCATTTTTTCGTCCACGTGGTTCAGTGCTTCGTGGACGTCGCTTTTGGGAATGTCGCAATCATTGATGGCAATGGTCGCCCAGGAGTGGCGGGCGGCATAGAAAGTTAATCCGGGTATGTCAAGGGTTTTCCCGATGGTTCTCATTCCCCTGCTTAGCGCTTCGCTTAATAAGGCTTTGTTTTTATATCTTTTGTGCAGGTTCAGCAATCTTTCGTCGCCGGCATATTTTTCAATGATGCTTTGCGCTTCGGGTTCAATTTTAATGGATATTTTTGCTTTGTCGGCCCGGCGGCCTTTTGTTTTGGCGCGGTTGTATGTAATTCGTCCGGCCTTTGGCGGTGGGCAGTGGAATAGGTCAACGCTGTTCATGCCTACAAGGTAGAAGGAAAGCATGAACAGGTCTTTTGCCAGTGCGTCGCGGGTATATGCCGGTACGTAATCCCTGATGGCCTGTATTTGTTCTACGGCGAGCGCGCGTTTTTCGGGTTCCGGCGCTTTGGGTATTTTGTATTTCAGGAAGGGGTAATTGGGTATTTGAATGTCGCCGCGGTTTTCGTCGTTGTATTCATACCGGGCGAGGTTAAAAAGTTGTCGAATATATCCCATGTAGAGGGAAACGCCCCGTCCTTTCATTCCGTTGTCGAGCATCCATTTTTCGTAGTCCTGGAGGAATTTTACGGTAATGTCGGAGAAGTAAAGCGTATCCGCCTGGACAAAGCGGCAAATATTGCGCATGGTAATTTTAATGTTTTGCGCCGTACCCGTGCGCCCTTCCAATGTTAATTTTTCAACCAGTTTGGCGGCGTATTCGGTGATGCTTATTCCGGCGTTGGATACGGCGGTTCGACGAACAAAGAAGTCGGCGAGTTCTTTTGCCGTGTATGCCGAAATGTGGAATCCCAGTTCTAATTTCAATGCTTCGTAGCGGGCAATCCTGCCGGTTACTTCCCGTAATATCGTGGGGTCTTTTAAGCGCAAGTCTTTTGTGAGTTGCTTCCCGGCAGCATAGAGGTTGGTGTGGATGTTCGCGCTTTTTGATTTCCAATATACGCGGATGTAAATTGGGTACCGGCCGTCTTTCCGGCGGTCTCCTTTTTGAATTAAAATGGAAAAGTTGGCCATCGTGTTTTTTTTATTATAATTTTTACTGACGAATTTCTGACAAAATGGTGTACAAAAATAATAAAACTTGTATTATTTTGCAAAAAACACAAAAGCCTTTCAGTATTGAAAGGCTTTGTATTCGCTTGGTTCTATCGGTAGTTGACCTAACAGGATTCGAACCTATACAAACAGAACCAAAATCTGTTGTGCTACCATTACACCATAGGTCAATGGGGCAAAATTAAATTTGCGGATGCAAAGGTACGTTTTTTTTTAAAATCTGCAAAAGAAAATTATGTATCTTTGCGCCAATAAAGGAATATGTCAACACTTCTCTATTGGTTATTTTTAGTGATTCTGTACCCGCTGGCATGCTTGCCGGGGCGGGTGTTATTCGCTTTTTCGGATGTGTTATATTTTTTTGTGTATTATATTTTCGGTTACCGGAAAAGCGTTGTCTATACCAACCTTGCACGTTCGTTCCCCGGGAAGGATTACGGCGAGGTGAAAAAAATTGCCAAACAGTTTTACCGGTATTTTACGGATTTGTATATGGAAAACGTCCGCCTGTTGTGTTTTTCACGCGCTGCAATGCGGCAGGCGACGCATGTCGAAAACCCGGAATGGCTGCACCGTTATAACCGGCAAGGCCGGAGCGTGGTGATTGTTACGGCGCATTACGGGAACTGGGAATATTATTCCAGGCTGTCGCTGGATTTCCCGCTCAAAGTGGCGTACAAGCCGCAAAGCGTCCGGGCGGTCGATAAGCTGATGACGCGCCTGCGTACGCATTACAGCGACTGTATCGTTCCGATGCAGCAGATAGCGCGCTATATGTTCCGGCATAACACGGAGGTGTGGAATTATATGTTTATCGCCGACCAGTCGCCCTCGCCGCAAGCCAAATGCCGGGTGCGCTTTTTAAATCGGGAGACGCTGTTTTTCGGCGGCGCGGAGAAGCTGGCGCAGTCGCTGGATTTGCCGGTAGTGTACGCCGAGATGCAGCGTGTCCGGCGCGGGCAATACCGGCTGCTTTTTACGCCTGTCTGCGAACATGCCGCCGAACTTCCCGAACATGAAATTACCCGCCGCTGCGCCGCGCTGATGGAAGAAAGCATCCTCCGCGCTCCCGCCTGCTGGCTCTGGACGCATAGACGGTGGAAAAGAAAGTTGATGTGCTAATGTGATTAATTAGGCTGGCGCCAGCACACATCAGCACATCATAATTTCGTGCAGCAAAATGAACATTGTTCCGTTATAATAAGTGAACGGACGAATAGATGTTGAGTATTTCCAAAATTTCCATGGCGCAAACAGCCGCATTACAAACAAAGTTGTATAACACGCATTACCGGCGTATCTACAACACCTGCCTGCGCATTATCGGCAACAGGCCGGAGGCGGAAGAGGCAATGCACGATGCGTTCCTGAAAATTTTTAAGCATGTCCATAAAATCACCGGCGAGAAAGATTTTTATGCATGGAGCCAAAGCATCGCTATCCGCACGGCGATTGACCGGATAAGGAAAAAGAAAATTTATTTTGAACCGGTGGACAACCTCGCCGTAACGGACGAACCGCCGGAAGAAGAAAACCCCGCCGGATGGAGCGTGGAAGCCATCAAGCAAACACTGGACGGCCTGCCCGACGGTTACCGCATCATCCTTTCGATGCGCCTGTTTGAAGACTGCTCTTTTGAGGCTATTGCCGGGGCGCTGAAAATAAAAGAATCGACCGTGCGCTCGCAGTTTGCAAGAGGACGGCAAAAACTGCTGCAATTATTAAAAAGTAAATAAATCGTACCATGATGAAAAAGGAAAATCTGGAAAAGTTTATCAAAAATCATTTGCCGGCGTTCGGCGAAGAGCCGGCCGGCGGGCATTATGAACGCCTGCAAGCCAAATGGAGCAAAGCGCGCCGCCATGCTAAAATAATGGCCGTTTCGCGCATGGCGGCGGCAGCCTGTGTGGCGGCGGCCATCACCGTAACCGTTTTCCTGTATACCCCTCCGCCTGCTGCCCCGCAGGAAACGGCGGCGCTGTGCGAAAAGGCGGCGGATATGAAAAGTTGCTACTTTGGGAAGATGCATGACGTAGCCGAACAAATCCGGGAAATAGCCGCTACCCTTGATAATATAGACCGGCAAGAGGTGATGATGGAAGTGGATTTCCTGCTGGCGGCCGGCAATGATATGGAACTGGAACTGCCCGACGAACTGCCCGACGACGCTGTCGCCGCCGTCCTCTCCGGCTACTACCAGCGCCACCTCGAAAGCCTGCAGACTATCGCGGAAATGCTCACAGAAGCTGATGTGATGATGTAGGACGCGCAAATCGGCTGGCGCCAGCGCTCATACATCATACTTAATACTTAATAAACTTACTTCAATGAAAAAAATTCTTTTACTGATTATCCTGTCGGGCGTGGCGATAGCTGCGGCCGGACAGTTGACGGAAACGCGGAAGGTCGCCGGTTTTACAGGCATCTCCGCTTCCGGCGTATTCGTTATTACCGTAACAAAGGGAACGGCCGAATCGCTTGCGATTACTGCCGACGAAGAGGTAATGCCTTACGTCCGCAGCGAAGTGCAGGACGGGGTATTAAAACTGTACCTTGCGCAGGGAAAGCGGCAGCGTATGAAAGTAACAACCCTGAAAGCGGTTGTTACGGTGAAAGACCTCTCGTCCGTGTATCTCTCCGGCGCGTGCCGGCTGACGGGCGAAAGCGTGTTCACGCCCCCCGCGTTCAACGGGGATTTGAGCGGCGCATCGTCGCTGCAGTTAACCGTGCAAACCACCCGGCTGTCAATGGAAGCCAGCGGCGCCGGCAAGGTTACGCTGAATGCTGCGGTGGAAAACACGGCGAAATTCGACCTCTCCGGCGCGATAAAAGTGCAGGGAGAAATAAACGCCCGCCGCCTGACGGTGGATATGAGCGGCAGCAGCCGGATGTACCTCTCCGGCGCGGCGGACAAAGCGTCGTTCGACCTGTCGGGCGTAGCGAACGTGAAAGCGGGAAACCTCCTGTCCAAAGAAGTCGAGGTAGAAACTTCCGGCGCAAGCAGGGTGGAAGTGCACGTGTCGGCGTCTTTGCGCGTGCATACGTCGGGCGCATCGGCCGTGTATTATAAAGGCAACCCGTCGTCGTTTGACGTAAAAACCAGCGGTGCATCCAAATTAAAGAAAACAGAATAAATAAAAATGATGATGAAAAAAACAATATTCCTTGCCGTCCTGCTCATGAGCTTTACGGCTGCCGCACCCCTTTTTGCGGATGATAATGAAAAAGGGCAGCCGGGGCATGTTGCCCCGCAGAAAGAACAGGAAGAACCGTTTGCCGTGTATAAATTCCCGGCGGCGGCTATTGAAAAAGTAACGGTATCGGCCGCCGGCGGAAGCATCCGCCTGAGTGGCGACGCCGGCGATGAGGCGGTGGTAGAAGTACGGATTCGCCCGTCGTCCGGCAGGAAAAAGATGCCAAAAGAAGACATCCAAAAAATCCTGGATGAAAACTACACGCTGGAAGTAAAAGTCGAACGCGGCGAACTGCGCGTGAAAGCCGAACGGAAAAGCGGCGCAAAAGGGCTTTTTAAAACCGGGCTGGGCATTTCCTTCCACCTGCGCGTGCTGCAGAAAGCGGCATCCCGCCTGTCCACTTCCGGCGGCAGCATCCGTATCCAACACCTGGCGGGCGAGGAAATCCTCACCACCTCCGGCGGCAGCCTGCATGTGGACGACGTGAGCGGAACGGTTACCGGAAGCACCTCCGGGGGCAGCATCCACCTCTCCGAAAGCAAGGGGGAAATAAAACTGACCACCTCCGGCGGCAGTATCCATGCGGGACACAGCGAGGGGAACATCTTCCTGGCTACTTCCGGCGGCAGTATCCGCCTGAACGGGCTTGGCGGCAATATCTACGCGGCTACCTCCGGCGGCAGCATCCGTCTGGCCGATATTTTCGGCACGGTTAAAGCATCCACTTCCGGCGGCAGTTTTCATGCCGACAAGGTGAGCGGCACTTTCACCGCCGGCACTTCCGGCGGCTCCATGCACCTGACGGATATTTCCGGCAACCTCTATGCAACCACCTCCGGCGGTTCCATGAATGTCCGGATGACGCTGGTCGGCGACTCCGTGCGTTTATTCAACAGCGGCAGCATCTCGCTGACAGTGCCGGGCGGCAAGGGATATAATTTGCAAATCCAGGGCAGCAAAATCGAAACCGGCGCGGTGAAAAATTTCCAGGGCGTCTTTGAATCGAACCGTATCAACGGAACCCTCAACGGCGGCGGCGCAGAAATATACGTCAAATCATCGCAACGGGTCAGGTTAAGGATGGAGGAATGATGAAATAATGGGGTGATGGGAGAATTCAACAACTAAAATTAGTAAGTTCTTCCATCCCTTTATTTTATTTGCAGGTAAAAAATCACTATATTTGCAAGTCTATTTTATAAAAGTATATGATGTTTCCTGTAACTACTTACATAAACCGCCGGAAAGTATTGAAACAAGCGATAAACAAGGGGGTATTGCTGTTTCTCGGCAACGACGAAAGCCCGATGAATTATGCCGATAACACCTATGATTTCCGGCAGGATTCTACCTTCCTGTATTATTTCGGTAACGATTATGCAGGGCTTGCGGCGGTGATTGATATTGACGAGAACAAAGAAATTATTTTCGGCGATGAACTGACGATTGACAGTATTGTATGGATGGGGCAACAGCCCACTGTCCGCGAAAAATGCGCACAGGCCGGCGTTCATGAAACATTGCCGGCCGGTGCGCTGAAAACATACCTCAGGGATGCTGCGGCAAAAGGGCGGCAGGTGCATTTCCTGCCGCCCTACCGCGCCGAACATCAACTGAAATTATTGGAATGGCTGAATATTGTGCCGGCAGCGCAAGCGGATGCCGCTTCCCTGCCTTTTGTGAAAGCGGTGGTCAACCAACGGAACTACAAGACGGAGGAAGAAATTGAACAAATCGAAGAAGCCGTCGCCATTTCAGCGGAAATGCACCGGAAAGCTATTGCCATGGCGCGGCCGGGCATGAAAGAATCAGAGATTGCAGCGGCGATGAACGAAATTGCCATGCGCCACGGCGGCCGGCTATCCTTTCCCACTATTGCTACTATTAACGGGCAGACATTGCATAACCACTATCATGGGCACACGCTAACGAGCGGCCGGCTGATGTTAATTGACGCGGGCGCTGAAAATGCCATGCATTACGCCGGCGATTTGTCATCTACTTTTCCGGTAGATAAGAAATTTACCGAACAGCAGAAAACGGTGTACCAAATCCGCTACGACATGCACCGGGCGGCGGTGGCGGCATTGCGGCCGGGCATTGCGTTTAAGGACGTGCATTTTATTGCGGCAAAAACATTGGTGGAAGGTTTTAAAAGCATCGGACTGATGAAAGGCGACGTCACGGAAGCGGTCATGGCCGGCGCACATGCCCTGTTTTTTGTGCATGGGCTGGGGCACATGATGGGATTGGATGTGCATGACATGGAAAATCTCGGCGAAAAATGGGTGGGCTATGACGGCGAACCGCGCAGCACGCAGTTTGGGCTAAAATCGTTGCGGTTAGCGCGGATGCTCGAACCGGGCTTTGTGCATACGATTGAACCGGGCATTTATTTCATCCCCGAATTAATAGACCAGTGGAAAGCAAAGAGGCAACAGGAACAGTTTATAAATTACGAAGCGGTAGAAAAGTATAAAGATTTCGGCGGTATCCGTAATGAGGAAGATTATTTGATTACGCCGTCCGGCGCACGCCGGTTAGGGCCGGCGTTGCCGCTCAGCGTGGATGAAATGGAAATCGCGAGGCAGTAGTACCGTGGGCCGTGGCAGTTTTCAGCAGGCAGTATGAATGCAAAACACTACATAATCGTTGGCTTGTTTTTATTAATGATGGGAAGCAGCGGCAAGGCCATTGCGCAAAAGGTTTATACCTTGCCGCCGATTATTGAAAACGAAGACACTTTATACCAGTTGTCGTTGCCGCCGGTGTATGTGTTTGCTTTCCCGAAATGGAAAAACAACGCTAAAGAATGGAAAGAATACCGGAAGTTGGTTTACAATTTCAGGAAAGTCTATCCCTATGCCCTCATGGCAAAGCAGCAAACAGACGCTATGGAGCGGGAATTAGCGGCTTTATCATCGAAGAAAGAACGGGAAGAATTGATAAAAAAATATGAACGGAATTTATTTGCGGAATTTGAACGGCCGATACGAAAGTTGACTTTTTCACAAGGGAAATTATTATTAAAATTGGTTGACCGCGAAGTGGGGCAAACTTCTTATTATGTCATCAAAGATTTAAAAGGCGGCTTTACTGCTTTCTTTTGGCAAGGCATTGCGCGTCTTTTTGGCGCGAACTTGAAGAAGCCGTACGATAAATACGGGGAAGACCGGAAAGTGGAAGAACTGGTTAAACTGTATCAGGAAGGCGCGTTTGACGGGCTGTATTTTCAATTGTTTGGCGTAACGATGAGCGATGCAAGATAGCTTTCTCCATAAAGGGCAACGGAAAAAAATGATTGAACAGTTGCGTAAGGCGTTTCCTTTTGACGAAAACGTGCTTGACGCAATGGATAAAGTGCCGCGCCACTGGTTTGTGGATATATCGTATGCCGCGGTAGCCTACTCCAACCGTCCGTTGCAGATAGCGGCCGGGCAAACAATTTCGCAGCCTTATACGGTAGCCATGCAAACGCATTTACTGCAGTTGGAAAAATGGGACAAGGTGCTGGAAGTCGGCACGGGTTGCGGCTACCAGACGGCCATATTGGTTACGATGGGCGCGATGGTGTACACGATTGAACGGCAAAAATCGCTTTACCTGCAAGCGCAAAAAACATTGCTCGACATGGGAAAGCCGGCTATCTTCCATTACGGCGACGGCTACGAAGGGAAGCCGCTCCTGGCGCCGTTTGACAAGATTATTGTTACCTGCGGTGCGCCGGAAATTCCGCAAAAACTGTTGGCGCAACTGGCGGTGGGCGGACGGATGGTCGTGCCGGTCGGCGGCGACATGCAACAGATGACGGTAGTGGAACGCCTGTCGGAAAATGACTATAATGTTACCACGCACGGCCATTATAAATTTGTGCCGATGCTGGAAGGAAAGGCCGAAAGGATAATTAAGAATTAGAAATTAAGGATTAAGAAATGCAATTAAAGGTTTTTTATTTTAACGAACTGCGTGTATGCACCTATGTTTTGTGGGACGAAACAAAGGAATGCATTATTGTTGACCCCGGCTGCGAATCGGAGAGCGAGCGGCAACGGCTACGGAAATTTATTGCGGAAAACGAATTGAAGCCGGTACTGATTGTCAATACGCATGCCCATTTCGACCATGTGCTGGGCAATCTGTTTGTGGCTAAAACTTATTCCATCCCGAGCGCCATGCACGAAGGCGACGCGCCGTTACTGGCAAAGGTAGCCCAGCAGTCGGCCATGTTTGGACTTGCTGTAGCGCAGCCCCCCATGCCCGGTCGCTTACTCACGGAGGAAGAGCCGGTACGGTTCGGGCATTCGCAACTGCAGGCGCTGTGTACGCCCGGGCATTCGCCCGGTGGTATTTGCCTGTATGCGGAAGACGACAGATTTGTGCTTTCCGGCGATACGTTATTTCAGGAAAGCATTGGCCGTACCGATTTGCCGGGCGGCAATTACGAACAGCTCATCGACAGTATCCGCAACAAGTTAATGACGCTTCCCGATGATGTAAAAGTATTCCCCGGCCACGGCCCGGCTACTTCTATCGGATACGAAAGACGGAACAATCCGTTTATTTAATACAAAACAAATTTAAAAAACAATTATTATGCATGCCCGCCAAAATAAAAAACGCTTTTCTATCCCTGTCTGGGGAACAGTAGGCGTTAGCGCTGTAGTAGCGCTGTTAGCCTTTTTTGTGCCGCCGTTTTTATCGTCCGATAAAACCGGCGAGCCGGTTGCTTCGCCTGCTTCGATGACCGCCATAGCGCCGGCCGGCGGCAATGCCATTCCGGTGAGTATATATATTGCAGAGCCGTCGTACATATCGAACGGCATTCATGCGGCAGGTTCGTTAATGCCCAGCGAAGAGGTAGAAATCACTACCGAAGTGGCAGGGAAAGTTACGAAAATTTACTTCACCGAAGGCGCATTTGTCCGCAAAGGCGAATTACTGATAAAAATCAACGACGAAGATTTGCAGGCGCAACTGGTGCGGGCGGAGTTCCAGGAAAAGTTGTTAGCCGAAAAACTGGAACGCCAGAAAATCCTGCTCACCAAAGAAGCCATCAGCCGCGAAGCGTACGACCAGCTGGAAACCGACTATAACATGATTGTCGCCGACGTCCGTTTGCTGAAAGTACGCATCGAAAAAACGGAACTCCGCGCTCCTTTCGACGGCGTTATCGGATTCCGCTATGTGAGCGAGGGAAGCTATTTGCAGCCGGGCGCCAAAGTAGCGCGGTTAGTCGATAAGTCATCGCTGATTGTAGAATTTTCCATCTCGGAAAGGAATATAGCCCTGCAATTTCTTAATAAAAACGTCGTATTCCGCACGGAAGGTTTCCGGCAAGCATTTCGTGCGCAGGTCTATGCCATAGAGCCGATACTGAACGCCCGCACGCGCACCATTTCCCTCCGCGCCCGCTATGACAACAGCAAAGGATTACTGTTGCCGGGCATGTCCACCAGCGTTACCTTAATCACCAGCGAATCGGCGGATGCCATTCAAGTGCCGACGGAAACCATCGTTCCCGATATTAGCGGCGTTAGCGTATGGACGGTGCACAACGGCCGCGCGGTAGTTACGCCTATCGAAACCGGTAACCGTACCGAACAAATGATAGAAGTGCTCTCGGGACTGTCCGCCGGCGATACCGTCGTTACGACCGGCATCATGCAGCTGCGTCCCAATATTCCGGTAACCATCAACGAGCAGGAAGCGGAAGCAGTTAAAAGTTGAAAGTTGGCTGGCGCCGGCAGGCTTTCAACGGTCAGTTTACGACTTACAACTCATCGCCATCCCATCAACAAGATTCGCATTCTTCATTTTCCTGTTCTATTTCGACGGTAACATGCTGGATGTGCAAATGCTTCAGGGTATTTTTGATTTGCCGTTTCAGGGCGGCTATTTGCGGGGCGTCCAAAGCCGGTTCTACGACTGCATGGAGCGAGGAAATATTGTATTCGCCGTCCATTGTCCACAGGTGGAGGTCGTGGATGGACAGTACGCCGTCCAGGCGGCAGACAGCCGCTTCTACGGCTTCGCCGGAAACGTTGCCGGGCGTTCCCTGCAATACGACCCGCAAGGTATCGCGTACATTGTGGTAAATATTGAAAAGGATATAGCAGGCAATGCCCAGCGACAGGATGGGGTCTAAAACAGGGATGTCTACAAAAATCATCACCACGCTGCCGGCGAGCACGGCGATCCAGCCCAGCACGTCTTCCAGCAGGTGCAGGCTGACGGTGCGCTCGTTCAACGAATGTCCCTTTTTGAGGCGCAGCATGGCTATCCCGTTAATCACAATGCCGGCGATGGCTAAAAACAGCATGCCTTTCGCGTCGGCCGGCTGGGGCGACATGAGGCGTTGCACACTTTCGCTGATAACGAAAAACGACCCCAACAGCAATACCACCGAGTTAATGAGCGCCCCCAGCAGCGAAAAGCGGCGGTAGCCGTAAGAATATTTTGCATCCCTTTTTTTCCCCGATACTTTTTGGAAATGCCATGCCAACGCCAGCGAAAAACTGTCGCCGAAGTCGTGCAGCGCATCGGAAAGAATGGCGACGCTATTGGTAAGGAAGCCGCCGATGACTTCGATGATACTGAATGCAAGGTTCAGGAAAAACGCTATTTTTATGTTCCCTTCCCGGGCATGTGTATGTGCCATAATTTTGGATTTACAGATTTACGGATTGATTTGAGGGACATTTTTCGCAGCCGTCGCAACCGGCGCAGGAGTATTTCTTCCTGTTTTTGCGCGTAGCCGCATACGCAATGCTGCCGCCGAGGATGGACAGCGCCAGCAGCAATATGGCGATAGTGGCGATACTCATTCCCGACAGCGCCGCGCCCGTTTGATAGACGGCAAAGCTGACTGTCCACGCGGTGGCGAACCAGAAGAAAAGCATGAAGAGCGTCCATTTCACACTTTTCAGTTCGGCAAAAGCGGTGGCTACGGCGGCAAAGCAAGGTACGCTAAGCAAATTAAAAATCATAAACGTCATAGCGGTGAGCGGCGAGAATACCGGCAGCGCCGCCAGGATGGCCACCAGCGAGCTTTCGCCTTCCGGCGTTTGCGCCGTTTCTTCGCTGGCTCCGGGAATGTAGAGGACGCCCATTGTGGCAACGACCAGCTCTTTTGCAATCAGCCCGGTTAAGATAGCGACAATGAGTTTCCACCCGTCGGGGCCCTGCGCAAAGCCCAGCGGCACAAAAACCCAGCGGATGGCCGAGCCGATTTGCCCGAGGATGCTGTGCACGCTGTCGCCGGGTGCTATCATTTCAAAATGGAAATTAAAGTTCTGCAGGAACCATATCACAATGGTCGCTGCCGCCACAATGGTGGTTACCGTGATTAAAAAACCCTTCAGCTTTTCCCACAGGTAAAGCGAAGTGTTCTTGATGCGCGGCAAACGGTAAACCGGTAATTCCAGCACAAAGTTCGAGCGGTTGTTTTTGAACGCCGTTTTCTTCAGCGCCAATGCCGCCAGTATGGCTACCATAACGCCGATGGCATATATGGCGAAGACAACAAAGTCGGCGTTGTCGGGAAACATCGTGGCGACAATGATGGACCATATCGCCAGCTTTGCCCCGCACGAGAAAAACGGGATAAGCATCAAGGTAAGCCGTTTTTCTTTTTCGTTGTCCAGCGTGCGCGTGCCCATCATGGCGGGTACGGAGCAGCCGAAGCCCATCAGCATCGGCAAAATCGCTTTGCCCGAGAGCCCGAACCGCCGCAGGGGTCGGTCCATCAGGAAGGCCACGCGCGCCATATAGCCGGTATCTTCCAGGATAGACAGGAAGAGGAACAGTAATAATATTTGCGGCAGGAAAGTCAGCACGGTACATACGCCGTTGGCCAGCCCGTTTACCAGTAGCCCGGTCGCCCACGGCGCGGCGTCCACGCTTTGCAGGAAGCCGGTGAGCCATTCGCAGGAAACCGTCTGCAGTGTTTCGGTATAGCCCTGCAGCAGCACGCCCGGGCTGGGGATGCTTGCGCTTATAGCGCCGAGGCGTTTCAGGAACAGGAAATCGGCGGCAAAAATCAGGTGGAACACCGCAAAGAGGATGAAAAGGAATGCCGGCAGCCCCCAAACCCTGTGCGTAAGCAGCCGGTCTATTTTCTCCGACTGCGAGAGGCTCCTGTTCCGGTAATGCTTTACGACGGCGGGTTTCACTTCGCTGGTGATAAACTTGTAGCGCAGGTCGGCCATCTCCGCTTCGTAGTCCACAGCCGGCGGCGGCGCGCCGCCGCCGGAATGTTCAAACTGCAGCTTCAGGTTTTGGACAGCGCTGGTCAGCCCCGTATCGTGCAACAGTTCGATGGCGTCGTTTTCCAGTAATTTGACGGTATGGAAAACGGGATGTTCGATGCCGTGGGCGGTAACCGATTTCAGCACGTCGCGGTACAGCCCGGCGAAAGGCGACGGCGGGCGGGCGGCGACGTACGGGCGGCTGTTGTGTGCCGGCGGCCACTGTTCCAGCGTTTGTACTGCTGTTTTCATCAGCGCCCGCGCGTCGCCGGCATTCAGCGCGCTGATGGGCGTTACCGGCGTTCCCAGCTTTTCGGCTAACGCCGGGACGTCTATTTCCGCCCCTTCGCGTTTGATAACATCCATCATATTGAGCGCAACGACTACCGGAATATCTATTTCCAGCAGCTGGGTTGTCAGGTACAGGTTACGCTCCAGGTTCGTAGCGTCCACAATATTGATAATAAGATCCGGCTTTTCTTCCACGATAAACTGCCGCGCAATGACCTCTTCGGGCGTGTAGGGCGACAGCGAATAGATGCCGGGCAAATCAACGATGTGAATTTTGGTGCGTAAAGCAAGCGGCGCCGGGCATTTGTAAATCCCTTCCTTCTTATCGACCGTTACGCCCGGCCAGTTGCCTACCCGCGCAGAACTGCCGGTTAAGGTATTAAAAAGGGTTGTTTTGCCGCTGTTCGGATTGCCCGCTAATGCAAACTTCATATTTCATCCTCCGTTTTCATCAGCACGGCCTCGGCTTCGGCGCGGCGGATAGCCAGTTTATAGCCGCGTATCATCAGCTCTATGGGGTCGCCCAGCGGCGCGGCTTTTTTAAAGGTAATTTCCGTACCGGGCGTGATGCCCATATCCAGCAACCGGCGGCGCAAAGGGCCTGCGACCGTCAGTTTCTCTACCTGTCCGCACTCCCCGGCTTTGAATTGATTCAGTAATTTTGCCATCTCTTCAGAAATAAGGTGCAAAGATAAGCTAAATAACGGTTTTTTTCATACCTATTTGTAGGTAATTTTTTTGATGTGCTAACGGAGCGATGGGATGATACGGTGATGGGGGCTGACGCGTTTGGGAGGTTTTCGCAACGTTGCGAAAGTATAAAAAAGTCTTTTTTGCGTTTTCGCAACGTTGCGAAAGTATGAAAAAGTCTTTTTTGCGTTTTCGCAACGTTGCGAAAGTATAAAAAAGTCTTTTTTGCGTTTTCGCAACGTTGCGAAAGCATGAAAAAGTCTTTTTTGCGTTTTCGCAATGTTGCGAAAGTATGAAAAAGTCTTTTTTGCGTTTTCGCAATGTTGCGAAAGCATGAAAAAATCTTTTTTGCGTTTTCGCAACATTGCGAAAGTATGAAAAAATCTTTTTTGCGTTTTCGCAATATTGCGAAAGTATAAAAAAGTCTTTTTTGCATTTTCGCAATGTTGCGAAAGCATGTCCCGCTCGTTGGCGCGCACTAACAGGCTGCTTGGAGAGAGGATGTGACGGGTGGTTCGCTGTACATTACTCACTGTTTATTATTCGCTGACAGCCGGATGTAAAGATAATGTTTTTTTTGATGTGATAATTTAAGGATTTCAAGATTTCAGGCTGCCGACTGCCACTGCCGACCGGCTGCTGTGGCAGCGTCATTGCGAGCAGTTGGTAATATTTAATGAAAGGGTTCGTGGCGCTATTTCCACAAGCGCTTTACCGGATATTGTTCAAAAACATTGTCGGAGGTAACAATGGGCATATCCTCTGTGATGGCTTGCGCAATCATTATCCTGTCGAACGGGTCGCGATGTATCAACTCCAACGTGGATAACGTCACCAAGTGCACCGGCTCTATGGCTAAAAGTTCAAAGCCATTTTTCTGCGCATCGTTTATCATAGTCGCAATATCGGTTGATATCGCAAGTTTCGATAAACTCGCTTTAATGGTAATCTCCCACAAGCAAGCCATGCTAATCGTGCATTGACAAAGGCTATCACTCATAAGCGTTCGAATAACTGTCGGAAGATATGTATTCCCTTCCATGAACCAAATAAACGATTGGGTATCTATCAGAAGTTTTTTCATCTACATATACTCTTTAAAATCGTCCAATGGTTCATTAAAATCGTCGCTCATGTAAACGAACGTGCCTTTCATGCAGCCGAAGCGAGGCTTCCTTACAGAACGCTTGCGGCTTTTACTCAGTAAAAACTCTGCGTAATCTAATAACTCTTGTTGCATGTAAAAAGGCAACTGGTGAATTTTTTGGTATAAAACAGATGCTTCCATGACACATATATTTATTAACGTTACAAAGATAATTGTTTCGCAGCATATATGCAAAGTTGTTTTTCCCCTTAATAAAGCGGTAATATAATTTCCTTTATTTTTTACTATCTTCGCAAAAACTTACAGCGTACAACTTATGATTTGCGACTTACGACTCACGACTAAAGTCCTCCTTCTCCTGGCGGGGGCGGTTTTTTACGCCTGCAAGCCGGCAGCCACCGCGCCGTCGCCGGCGGGAGAAATAACTGTGACCACTTTCATGCAGCCGGTGGACAGTACGCTGGATGCGCAGCCCGACGCCGCGGCGCAGGCTATCCTGGACAAATATAAGCCGGCAATGGATACGTTGATGGGCAAGATTATCGGGCGCTCGGACGTGGAGATGCCGCTTACAAGAGAGCCGGAATCGCTGCTTTCCAACTTCACGGTGGATGCGCTGCTCCGCATTGCCGGACAGCAGGGCTGGGCGGTTGATGCGTCGTTGTACAACTCCGGCGGTATCCGCAGTGCTTTGGCGGCGGGGGCTGTTCGTTTGTATGATATTTATGCGTTATATCCGTTCGAAAATGATTTGGTGATACTGACAATCCGGGGGCGCTACCTGCGCGAACTGGCCGGTTTCTTCGCCGAAAGGGGCGTACAGCCGATGGGCAACGTCCGCATGATCATTGCCCGGAAACAGGTAAAATCGCTACTTGTCAACGGCAGCGAAGTGGATGATGAAAAAATGTACCGGCTCATCACGAATAACTTTGTGGCCGAAGGAGGCGACGGAATGCGGGCGCTGTCGCACGCTGCGGCCATGGAACGAATGGGCGTTACCGTACGCGACGCCATGATTGCCTACATAAAATCGCTTGCCGCCGCCGGCCAGTCCATCACCTCCGCCCTTGACGGAAGAGTTATTTTGGAGAACTAAAAGTTAAAAATACATGAAAAAACTTTCGTTATTATTACTCCTGATATGCGGCTATGCGGCGTTCGGGCTTGCACAAGGCAAACATATAACCATCCTTCACACCAACGACGTGCACAGCCAGGTGGAGCCGGATAAAAACAACATGGGCGGCATGGTGCGCATGGCTACATACATCCGGCAGGTACGCGCCGCAGAGGAAAATGTGCTGCTCCTTAGCGCCGGCGATATGTTTCAGGGAACGCCCTACTATAATTTATTCTCCGGCGCCGTCGAAATCGAACTGATGAATGCGATGGGCTACGACCTCGCCTGCCTGGGCAATCACGAATTTGACAACGGCATTGACTCGTTGGTGAAACGGCTGCAGGAAGCGAAATTTAAAATCATCACCGCTAATTACGACGTCTCGGAAACCGCGCTGCGCCCCCTTGTTAAGCCGTACGCCATACTGGAAAAAGGCGGCTTTAAAATAGGGGTGGTAGGCGTCGGCACCGACCTGTCGCCTGTTTCGTTCGGTAAAAACTGGGAAGGAATCGTTATCAGCGACGCGGTGGAAGCCGCGAACACGATAGCCAAACAATTAAAAGAACAACACTGCGACCTTGTGCTTTGCCTCTCGCATATCGGCTACGAAGAGGACATAAAACTTGCCGAAAATTCCCGGAACATTGATTTGATTATCGGCGGGCACTCCCATACATTCCTGGAAAAACCGGATATTCGGAAAAACCTGGACGGGAAAGACGTGCCCATTACGCAAACCGGCGGCAACGGAAAATACATCGGACGGATAGATATTCGCAGGAAATAGGTTGTTTTTATTCCTGCTATTGTTTTTTGCCACCTTTAAAATTTTGATCAACCCATTTTATCCCTCTTTTTACATTTTTTTTCATAACTATTTGGTAGATTAAAAATTCTTCCTACCTTTGCAACCGATTTTTGATCTTTTACATTTTGGGTGCTTTTATTCGGTTTCAGAAATCTCGAAAATTTCAGATAGTTAAAGGATAAAAGCAAAACTCCACGAGAGAAACGTGAATTTTGCTTGTTTTAACTATCGGGTATTCGAGAACCTCTGAAATGACAAGTTTAGTTTACGTTTCACATTTTATACTTCAACCGCTCTGCAAAGAGTAATCACCGAAACAAGACATACCGAATAAAAGTTGCCAAAGTGCGAAAGGCATACATTACGTGAATTACAAAGTGCGGAAAGAGGGATTGTTTTGTGGAGTGTTTGTGTTTGTGTTTGTGAAGATAATTATTAAGTGCAAAACAATCCCAAAACCGCAAAAAAGTTGAAAGTTGAAAATTGACTGGCGCCAAACAAATAATAAATAACCAAACAATAAAAAAAATTACTATGAAAAAACACTTAACCATTACAACCGCCTTGCGCATAGCCGCAATAGGCCTGTGTTCGCTTCTGTATTCAGGGGCGTTATCCGCGCAGGTAAGCGTGTCCAACGTCTCCACCGATTACGCTGCAAAACAAATTTCATTCACCGTGTCGTGGACGGCTGCGCCGTACAACAACCAAATCTGGGTGATTGTGGACTACATTAAAGTAGAAAATGTCGCCACCGTAGGCGGCTGGTCGCGTGCAGAAGTTACAAGCGTTTCCGCGACCGGCAATGGCGCTGCTGCGACCGTTCCCGGCAATCTTGGCTTTTGGCTGAACACTTCCAGTGCCAGCGGCAGCGCAAACATTACCGTTACGCTGAGCCTTGCTGCCGGCGTAACGCAATTCAACTGGTGTGCTTATGCGTTGGACAAACCACCGGTAGCGGAGTTGAAAACCGCCGGCGGTTATAACCTGAAAGGCACGCCGCCGTTTACTGTGAACGGAACCCAATTGGGCGCTACCATTACTACCTTTGGCGCCGGTACTTGCATTACCTCTTTAAGCGATGCGACCAATAACCCCACCGCTATCCTTCCGGCCTTGCCGGCGCTCAGCAGCTCTAACAGCCCGTCGCGCTGCGGCGCGGGAGCAGTAACGCTCTCTGTAACGGCCAGCGGCGGCACGACCACCGCCATGACCTATACCTGGAACATAGGCGGAACAATCTATACGACTACTACCAACAGTTATACGACCGGTTCCCTTTCGGCTTCGAAGTCGTATAGTGTAACAGCCACCAACGCCAACGGCTGTACCAGCGCGGCACGAACCGGGGCTATTACCATTCATGCTGCACCCCAAGCTACCATATCCGGTAATGCCAGCAACACTTGCCCGGCTACTACTGTAACGCTGACGGCTACCGCCTCCGGCGCCACTACCTATACCTGGTATAAGAACGGTACACAAGTTAAAACCGGCACCAGTACGACCTACTCAGCCACTGCCACGGGCAATTACACGGTGAAGGGTTCTAACGCTAATTGTACCGGCGCTACTTCCACTGCGAAGAGCGTTACAATAAACCTATGCGGGGATGTGCCGGGTTGTACAGACATTAAATTATACCAAAAAACTGCCGCGTATGACGGCCAGGATACGTGGGACAATGCAGTTTCATATTGTAACTCCCGGGGTGCACGGTTACCTTCTTCTTCTGAAGCATACTGTATGTGCGATAATAGATCGACGATGGCAGGCGGCGCGGTGAGCGGCGGCATGTACTGGATAGCGGAAGCAGCAACCGTTAATGATGGTAGAATTCGTACATTTTCTGGCCAATGCTTAGGTAACTTAAAACCAAAAAACGAAACCGCTTACTTCCGCTGCGTGAAGTAGCTGCTGGGGTTTGCGGGTGATACTTTTTTCCTTTTATGCGCGCGAAAAACGGGGAGGAGGGAAAAGGTGTCGTCGCAGCGATTGCAACCGGTTACAATATGATTGCAACCGGCGGCATTGCTTAAATGCCCGGGTAAATAACATTCGGCAAGTATTCCAGCGTGGGTTCCCCGTTATTGAACACGATAGAAATTACATCTATCTGCGCTTCCATCGTCAGATGATAACGCTGTATATAGGCATTCGTTGCGGCAATCAGGTGGCGTTGCTTTGCTTTGTTTAAGGACTGGTACGGCTCCATAAAATAGTTGGACGTCAGCGAGCGCACTTCCACTACATGCAGGCGGTTATTTTTTTCGGCCACAATATCCAGTTCTTTTTGGCCCTGTTGCCAATTTACGTGCAGGATATTAAATCCGTTGCTGCGCAAATAATCCGCAGCTATCCGCTCCCCCGCTTTTCCGGTAATTTGTTTGTCGGTCATGAGAATTTAAAGGTTTCAAAATTTAAAGATTTCAAGATGCCACGGCCTGCTGTTTACTGCCTGCTAAAAACCGCCCCCGCCCTCACCGGCAGCCACGCCACTGCATAACCGATAGCCAATACCGTTACCGCCACCAGCGCCACATCTGCCCAACGAACAGCCACAGGATAGTCGGCCACTAAAAAATTCCCGGGCATGGAAATAATGCCGAACCATTGCTGCGCAAAGCATACAAGCAGCCCAAGAATAATACCGGCAACTACGCCAAAAACCGAAATCAGCCATCCTTCCAGCAAGAAAATACGGTTAATCAACCGGTCGTCCGCCCCCATACTGCGCAGAACAAATACATCCTTTTTCTTTTCAATGATAAGCATGGCAAGCGAACCGAGAATATTGCAGGAAATTACTGCCAGCATAAACAATAAAATGGCGTATATCGCCGCTTTTTCCGATTTCATCATGCGATGAAGCGTGGCATGCTGTTCATACCGGTCTTTTACGGTAAAATTTTCACCGAGCAATTCTTTGATTTGCCTTTGCAGCCTTGCTGCATCTGTATTCCCCGCCAGCTGAATTTCTATGGCGCTTACTTCACCGCTGTAGCCAAACAAACGGCGGACAAACGGCAAGGGAACAAAAACGACGTTATCGAACGATTGCTCTATCGCAAAAATACCGGCAGGAAAAATATAATCGCTCGCCAGCGAAGCCTCCATATTCACCAGCGACACGCGGCCTTCACGCTTGGGCGCGTACACATGCAGAGGGTCTATCAAATGAATGCCGATACCCAGCTTGTAGGCAATCGCCCGCCCTATCACGGCCTGTTCCAACTCGCCATGCCACGGCTTGAACGCCCCGTCCACCATCGCTTCCGGAAGGCGCGTAGTAGAAAGAAAAGCGCTGTCAACGCCTTTGACAGTCGCTATATCCTGGAGCTGGCGGTATTCCAGCAATACATTTTCTTCCAGCACTTCGGCAAAAGAAGCAATACCCGGCAAACGGCGCACCGCATCAAATGCCGGCGACTGCGGCGTAAATACTTTCCCGGTGGCCGGCGCAATCCGCAAATCGGCGTCAAATGTATTATACAGCGACTTTACCAAATCTTCAAAACCGTTGTACACCGAAAGTGCCACGACCAGCGCCATGGTTCCGATGACCATACCCACCGCGCTAATCAACGAAATAATGTTAATCACGTTATGCGATTTTTTGGCGAACAGATACCGGCGCGCTATGAAAACAGGGAGATTCACGATTATTTCTTTAACAATTCATCAATCTTTTCCACATAGTCCAACGAATCGTCCACCGCAAAAACCAACTCGGGAACAATACGCATTTGTTTGGCGACACGTTTGCCCAGCTCCCCGCGAATACTGCGGGAATACCGGTTAACGAACTTCATTGCTTCCGCCGCCCTGTCCGAAGGAAAAATGCTCAACCGCACGCGCGCCAGCGCCAAATCAGGACTCATACGCACTGACGTTACCGACAGCATCGCGCCGCCATAAGCGTTCATCCCTTGCTGCCGGATGATTTCGGCAATATCCTTTTGCAGTTGCCGCCCTACTTTTTGCTGCCGTGTACTTTCCGATTCCATGATGCACTCAATTATTACTTACAACCCATTTTTATTTTTGCAAATTTATCAATATCTTTGGACTTTCAAAAATAAATGCTACAAAGAAAATGGAAATTGTTTTAAGCGGCATACGTCCTACCGGCAACCTGCACCTGGGGAATTATTTCGGCGCATTGCAAAATTTTATAAAAATGCAGCACGCGCATTCCTGCTACTTTTTTATCGCCGATCTACATTCCCTCACCACTCACCCGAAATCGGCCGATTTCCACGAAAACGTGAAAAACGTACTGGCGGAATACCTTGCCGCCGGGCTGGACCCCGAAGTGGCTACAATATATATACAGAGCGACCTTCCGGAAGTGTCGGAACTCTATGTATTGTTAAACATGCTCGCCTACCAGGGCGAACTGGAACGCACCGCTTCCTTTAAAGACAAGATTCGCAAACATTCCGACAATGTAAACGCCGGCCTCCTCACCTATCCGGTGCTGATGGCTTCGGACATACTCATACACCGCGCCGCCAAAGTACCCGTAGGGAAAGACCAGGAACAGCATCTGGAAATGACACGCACCTTTGCCCGGCGCTTCAACAACCTCTACGGCGTGGAGGTATTTCCCGAACCTGCGGCTTTCAACTTCGGCAATGAATTAGTGAAAATCCCCGGCCTTGACGGCAGCGGGAAAATGGGCAAAAGCGAAGGCAACGGCATCTTCCTCGCGGACGACGAAAAAACCGTTACAAAAAAAGTCATGCACGCCCTCACCGACAGCGGCCCCACCGTACCCAACAGCCCGATGCCGGAACCCGTCAAAAATATTTTCACCATCCTGGACGCAGTATCTGCCCCCGATACCGCCGCTTACTTCCGCGAAAAATACAATAATTGCACCATCCGTTACGGTGACCTGAAAAAACAGTTAGCCGCAGACATCTGGAAAAAAATTGCCCCCATCCACGAACGCATTGCCGAAATCAAAGCCGACAGCGCCTGTTTGCGCAAAATAACCCAAAATGGCGCCCGCAAAGCCCGCGAAAGCGCCCAGGCAACCCTGAAAGAAGCTAAAAAAGCTATCGGATTCCGCCTGTTTTAACCCTGAAAGACCGCCGCCCACCCACTGCCAACTTTTCTTTGCCCGCAGGGCAAAGAAAAGTTGGCAGTGGGCTTTTAATTATGAATGATGAATGATGAATGATGAGCAATACGGGCGTATGTTTGAGTTAAGAACTAAGAGTTAAGAACTAAGAGTTGGCTGGCGCCGGCAGCTCTTAACTCTTAACTCTTAGTTCTTAGTTCTTAACTCTTAATTCATAATTCATCATTCATAATTCATAATTAAAAAAAACACTATCTTTGCACCGCTTTCCGGAAAACCCCGTCAGATTCCCCGGCGAAAAAGACAAAAAGGAAGCAGGAAGGGTTAACCTGAAAGCAGGAAGGGTTAAACGGCGAGCAGGGTAATAAAGCCGCCAACCGACTTATAACACACAACTTAATTAAATATTTAAAATATTAAACCTTTAAATTA
>JAISLK010000053.1 GCA_031290935.1 Prevotellaceae bacterium
AGGACTATAAAATACTGCGCCATCACAATCACTGGCTTCATTATACTTGGGATACTGTACATCCGATTATTTATAGACAGCGATGACCCGGCAGGCGTCACAGCCTTGGGCATTGTTACCGCTTTTGCTTCCATCGTAATTGCAATCGGTGCGGCTGTTCTTGAAAAGTTTTTACAAAAAGAATAGCGTATATAGCTGCACGCTCGGCGCCACAACGCTTGAGTAAAGCATGGCGTGTTTGCGACAAGCGTCACACAATCACTTCCCGCTTTTTAATATCTTTCACGCGCAGTTGGATGTTGGCGATGCCGCGGTAGTAATTTTCAGCCACCGAGTAGCAGACGTCAACGGGGTTGCCGGCCTGCAAGTAATTGAAATGTTCGGACTGGTAAAAAGCAATCGCCGAAATAGGACGGTAGGGCTCTTCTTCCTGAATAAGCTCCAGCTTCAAATGCCCCGAATCGGAGCCTACCAAACGGCCATTGCCATTGTCGTACACATTCTCGGTAATGAATACCGGCGACATGTTCCCCGGCCCGAATGGCTGGAACTGCTTTAATATGCGGAAGAATTTCGGCGTAATTTGTTTGAAGTCGAGATACGAGTCTATATCAATTTGCGGTATCAGCAAGTCGCCGGTGATGATTTTGGATACGTACTGTTCAAAGCGCGAACAAAACGCCTCAAAATTTTCTTCGCGTAAAGTCAGTCCGGCAGCATACATGTGCCCGCCAAAAGTTTCCAGCAAATCGGAGCAGGATTCAATGGCGTCGTACAGGTCAAAGCCGGTAATACTGCGTGCCGAGCCGGTGATAAAGCCATTGGATTCCGTGAGTACAATTGACGGCCGGTAAAAAGATTCCACCAGCCGCGAAGCAACAATACCCACCACGCCTTTGTGCCAGTTTGGGTTGTAGAGCACAATTGATTTTTTCGCTTTCAGTATGTCGTCATTGGCCACCATCGACAAGGCCTCTTGCGTGATTTCGCGGTCAATGCTTTTCCTGTCGTTATTGTGCGTATTTATCGTCAAGCCCATTTGTGTAGCGTGTTCCTCGTTTTCGGCCGTCAGTAAATCCACAGCGGTCTTTCCCGACTCCATACGGCCGGCCGCATTGATGCGCGGGCCAATCTTGAACACAATATCGTCAATAGCGATAAGGTGTTTATCCAGCCCGGCCAGCTTGATAATAGACAGCAATCCATGCCTCGGATGTTCGTTGAGCTGTTTCAATCCATAATGCGCCAGCACGCGGTTTTCACCGGTAATGGACACCAAATCGGAAGCAATGCTGACCGCCACCAAATCTAAAAACGGATATAGCTCTTCGAGCGGGATAGCCTGCTTTTTGCAAAAACCCTGCAGTAATTTAAACCCTACTCCGCAGCCGGATAAATCATCAAACGGATAATGACAGTCGGCACGCTTGGGGTCAAGGACTGCCAGGGCTTTTGGCGTTTCATTGCCCGGCAGGTGGTGGTCGCAAATAATAAAATCTATGCCGCGGTCATTGGCGTAATCAATCTTTTCGTTGGCTTTAATACCGCAATCAAGCGCAATAACCAGCGAAATGCCATTGTCGCGTGCGTAGTCTATCCCCTGGTACGAGATGCCGTAGCCCTCGCTGTAGCGGTCGGGAATATAAAATGCAACCAGCGGGCTGTATTTTTTCAAAAACGAATACACCAAAGACACGGCCGTAGTGCCGTCCACATCATAGTCGCCATAAATCATTATTTTTTCCTTCTTCCCGATGGCCTGCTGAATACGCTCTACCGCTTTATCCATATCGCGCATAAGGAACGGGTCGTGCAAATGGCTAAGTTGCGGGCGAAAAAAATCCTTGGCGCCCGAAAACGATTGAACGCCTCTTTGCACTAAAAGGTTCGCCAGCGTTTGGTCAATACCTAATTCCGCTGACAAATGACGTATGAGTACCGGATTACCTTGTTCTTTTACTACCCAGTTTTTTTCCATGCCCGCAAAGATAGGAAAAAAGATTGTATCTTTGCAATATATTTGTCAGCAATGAAAGTAAGCGGTTTTACATTTATCAGGAATGCACAAAAGTTTGATTACCCCATCGTCGAGGCCATTAGTTCTATTCTCCCGTTATGCGATGAAGTGATTGTTTGCGCAGGCAATTCCGAGGACGACACGCGAAGAATGATAGAACGGATTCCTTCGGGAAAAATAAAAATCATTGATTCCGTATGGGACGATACGCTTCGCGAAGGCGGCCGCGTGCTGGCGCAGGAAACCGATAAAGCCTTTGCCGCTGTGCCGCCCGACGCCGATTGGGCGTTTTATATTCAGGGCGACGAAGTATTGCACGAAAAGTATATTCCCGTTATCCGGCAGGCAATGGAACAGTATAAAGACGACAGGAACGTAGAAGGGTTCCTGTTTAAATACATTCATTTCTATGGCTCGTATGATTATATCGGCGATTCACGAATGTGGTACCGGAATGAAATAAGGATTATCCGCAATGATAAAGCTATCCGCTCTTACCGCGACGCACAAGGGTTCCGGAAGGACGGGCGAAAACTGCGTGTAAAAAAAATAGACGCGTATATTTATCACTACGGCTGGGTGAAGCCGCCAAAATACCAGCAGGCAAAGGCTATAAAGTTTCACAGCATGTGGCATGACGACGAGTGGATACAACGTTATATCCCGACGGTGGATGAATTTGACTATTCAAAAATTGATTCATTAAAACTGTTTGAAGGCGCACATCCGTTAGTCATGCAGGAGCGGATTGCACGAATGAACTGGACGTTTTCTTTCGATGTAACCCAAAAAAAATTCCCCTTCAAAGACCGTTGCCTGTATTGGCTGGAACGGTTGACCGGCAGGCGCTGGTTTGAATATAAGAATTATCACATTATCTAAGGCTGGAGCGAGGTTATGAAAATTATTTATTTTCAAGGGCGGCTGGGGAATCAAATGTTTCAATATGCTTTTTACCGCTACCTGCTGCACAACGGCGAAACCGTTTGGCTGGACTGCACAGCGCCGTTTATCCGGAAGGAAGGGAAAATAGAGCTGGAGCGGGCATTTGAAGCGGTGGCGCACAACAGCCATAAATTACCCTACTGGAAAGCGCGTCCTTTCTACTTAGCCGGCGATGTATTGAAAAAAGTTTTCGGAAAAAACCTGCAAACAGCAGAAGAACGCCCTGCTAAAAAAGCAATATGGTGGAAAGGTTACTGGCAGGAATACCGCTATCCCGACGCCGTAAAAGACGCGCTGCTGCACGATTTCCAGTTTACGCCGGTAACGGACGCCCTGAATAAGGAAATGCTTGCAAGGATAGACGCCGCCAATGCCGTAGCTATCCATGTGCGGCGGGGCGATTATATGAAACCGCGCGTCCGTGCGGCATTCGGCGATATTTGCACGGCGGATTATTATCGTGAAGCGATAGCCTGTATCCGTCAAGAAACAGCCCATCCCACATTTTTTATTTTTTCGGATGACCTGCCATGGGTGAAGGAACATTTGCCCGTGCCCGATGCGGTGTACGTAACCGGAAACACGGGGCAGGCAAGTTTCCGCGACCTGCAACTGATGAGCCGCTGCAAACATCAAATTATCGCCAACAGTACGTTTAGCTGGTGGGGCGCGTGGCTCAATCAAACGCCCGGCAAAATAGTGATTGCGCCGGCAAAATGGGGGCACAACCGGTATAAAAACTTCGCGGAAAAACTCTACCCGCCTTCGTGGCGCTGCGCAGGGCAAGCGAATCCGAATATCTCATTAATGATAGATGAAACGACGGAGCAGGAAATTTCTCCGCTATTACAGCAGCGATACGACGATTTCGAATTATTAACGAACACTGTCCTGCCTGTTGCCGATAACCGTATTAAAGGAATGTCGCAAAAGCCGGCGGGCAATCACATTTTTAAATTAACCAAAAAGGAATTACCCCTGTTTAAAGACAGTGGCTACCTCGAAAAGAAACTGATAAATTATTTTAATATATGGAACAAACAGGACTGAGCGAACAGGAAGCCATTCGCCGCGAAGCATTGAAAAACATTGAAGCATTAGGCATACCCGCCTATCCCGCCGAAGCGTTTGAGGTGAATGTTACGACTGCCCAACTGCGCAAAGAATACGACGCGGAGAAGAGAAATTTTTCCGACGTCCGTATTGCGGGGCGCATGATGACGCGCCGCATCATGGGCGCCGCCGCGTTCTTTGAACTGCAGGATGAATACGGGCGTATCCAGGTGTACGTAAAGCGCGATGAAATATGCCCGGGCGAAGACAAAACACTTTACAATACGGTATTCAAAAAACTGTTGGACATCGGCGATATTGTAGGCGTCCGGGGGTATGTGTTTATTACGCAAACCGGCGAGTTGTCGATACATGCAAAAGAATTGAAACTATTGAGCAAATCCCTGCGCGTGCTGCCGATTGTGAAAGAAAAGGACGGCGAAGTGTTCGACGCTTTCAGCGACCCCGAACAGCGCTACCGCATGCGCTACGTGGACTTGATTGTGAACCCGCAAGTGCGCGATATATTTATTAAACGCACCAAAATCATTAACGCCATGCGTGCCTTCTTTAATGCAAAAAATTACCTTGAAGTTGATACGCCCGTGCTGCAATCCATTCCCGGCGGCGCAACAGCGCGGCCGTTCGTTACGCACCACAATGCGCTCGACATCCCGCTCTACCTGCGTATCGCAAACGAACTGTACTTGAAACGCCTTATTGTAGGCGGCTTCACAGGCGTCTATGAATTTTCGCGCAACTTCCGCAACGAGGGCATGGACCGCACGCACAACCCCGAATTTACCTGCATGGAAATCTATGTCGCCTACAAAGACTATCTATGGATGATGGATTTTACAGAACAGTTATTTGAGAAAGTCGCGACGGAAGTAAACGGCAGCACAAAAGTAACTATCGGGGAAAATGAAATTGATTTCAAAGGTCCCTACCTCCGTCTTCCCCTCCTTGATGCTATTAAGAAATACGCCGGCGTGGACGTGGCCGGCAAAGACGAAGAACAGTTGCGTGCGATTTGCCGCCAACTGCATATCGAAGTAACGCCGTCAATGGGCAAAGGGAAACTGATTGACGCTATTTTCGGAGAGAAATGCGAGCACCGCTTCATACAGCCGACATTTATTATTGACTACCCTGTGGAACTGTCGCCGCTGACAAAACGCCACCGCGCCAACCCGGAGCTGACCGAACGCTTTGAATTATTCGTAAACGGGAAGGAACTGTGCAACGCCTATTCGGAACTCAACGACCCGATAGACCAGTTGCGGCGTTTTGAAGAGCAGGCAAAGTTGAAAGACAAAGGCGATGATGAAGCCATGTTTATTGACATGGATTTTGTGCGTGCGCTGGAATACGGCATGCCGCCCACATCGGGCATGGGCGTCGGCATCGACCGGTTGGTAATGATGATGACCGGCGCATTATCCATACAGGATGTGTTGCTGTTCCCGCAAATGCGGCCGGAAAGTATTATCAGTTATAAGTCGTAAGTCATAAGTTGTAAATCGTAAGTCATAGTAAGCGCAGGCATCATCACATCATCACATGAATTTTTTCAAGCATCCTGTTTTTAGAAATACCCGATTTATTTTTATTATCTGGGTATCGTTGGCAGTGGTAGCCGGCGTGTCGAAATATGCGCAGGGGCACGGCGGATACGGAAATTATCTTACCTATAAAAACGTGGCCGTTCAATTGGCGCACCAAGAGCCGATATACTTATCGGAACATGTATTATATGGCCCTGTGTTCGGCGTACTGATGCTCCCGTTTGCATTTTTACCCGACTGGCTGGGCATTGCGCTATGGCTTGGAACGCTTGCAATGCTGCTGTTTTGGGCTATCGGGAAGTTGCCGGTAGAGCCATGGCAAAAAGTAGCGGTGTACTGGATTTGCGTACACGAAATGATGACCGCCGCTTTTAATATGCAATTCAATATCGGCATTGCCGCTATGATTGTGCTAGCATTTGTTTTCGTGGAAAAAGAAAAAGACGTCTGGGCGGCGTTGGTTATCGTGCTGGGAACGCTTACTAAAATATATGGTATAGTTGGACTGGCCTTTTTCCTTTTCTCAAAGCATAAGTGGCGTTTTGCACTGGCTTGCGCCGGATGGGCGCTCGTCTGGCTGGCGCTCCCGCTCCTCTTCGTTTCACCGGAATATTTATTCGGGCAATACATCGACTGGATACACCAGATAGTAGCAAAAAATGCCGCCAATAACACGCATACCGGCGCATCCATTATGCAAAATATTTCGTTAACAGGCATGCTGCAACGTGTTTTCCACCTGAATGCATCCGCTACATTACCGATAATCGCGGCCGGCATAACGCTGTTTGTTATCCCGCTCTTCCGTATCCGGCAATACGCCAACCGGACGTTCCGGCTATTATTCATGGCCTCCGTACTACTGTTTGTCGTGCTGTTCAGCACCGGCAGCGAATCCAGTACCTATATCATTGCATTTGCAGGAGTGGCGGTGTGGTTTGTATTACAACCGCGCCCTTACCGGATAGGGACGGTATTGCTATTGATTTTTGTGCTGTTATTATCCAGCCTTTCGCCCACGGACTTGTTTCCACGCAGTATCCGCGAAACATGGATTATTCCCTATTCGCTAAAAGCCTTGCCTTGTACAATTGTCTGGCTATGGCTGGCCGTTCAGCTATGCCGCAATGATTTTTCCCCTGCTATAACGAAAGAAAAGATATGAAGCCGGTAATAGATTTGATACTTCCCTGCTATAACCCACCGCCCGGGTGGCCGGAAACGGTTTTCCTGTATTTTGGCCGTTTGCAGGCATTGCTTCCCAGCGTGGAATTACGGTTACTCATTGCCAACGACGGCTCGGAACGCCATGTCGGTGCAGAAGAGCAGGAACGATTACGCCGGCTTATTCCCACAGCACAGATAGCCGGCTATGAAAAGAACAGGGGAAAAGGTTATGCGTTACGCTATGCCGTGCGGCAATGCACCGCTCCTTATATTATATATACCGATTACGATTTCCCTTTTGAGCTGGAAAGCATCTGGAGCGTAGCCAACGCCCTGCTGAACGCAGCAGATGTGGTAGTCGGGAAACGCAGCAAGAGCTACTACCAACAACTTCCTTTAAAACGGAAAATCATGTCGAAAGTATCGCGCTACTTAAATAAATACATCCTGCGTATTCCCGCCTGCGATACGCAAGGCGGGTTGAAAGGATTCAACCGCAAGGGACGCGAAATATTCCTGGACACAAAGATTGAGCAATTCCTTTTCGATACCGAATTTATTTTTAAAGCTTGCCGCTGCAAGAATATTAAATTAGACATAGTCCCTATCCAAACAAGGGAAGGGGTTATCTTTTCCAACATGGGCGCCGGCACGCTGTGGAAAGAGTTAAAAAATTTCTTGCGAATATTATTCCGTTGCGTATGATTTTCATGAGTTTCGATATTGAAGAGTTCGATGCGCCGTTGGAATATGGTAAATCCTTGCCATTGGAAGAGCAAATAACTATCTCGGCGCAGGGCGCGTTAGCCATTCTGGAACTATTGGCGCGGCGACAAATACCGGCTACTTTTTTCTGTACCGCCCATTTCGCCCAACAGCAGCCGGCGCTTGTCCGCCGTATTGCGCATGAAGGGCATGAAGTAGCCTCGCACGGGTTTTATCATGCCGCTTTTTCCCCCGAACATCTTAAAGCGTCCAAAGACGCGCTGGAAGCCATCACCGGGAAACCCGTGCAGGGGTTCCGGATGGCGCGTATGATGCCGGTAGATGCCGACGAAATAGCCGCCGCCGGCTATCGCTACGACGCGTCGCTCAACCCGACGTTCATACCCGGAAGGTATAACCATTTCCGTTCCCCGCGCACGCCGTTCCTGCAAAATAACCTGATGGAACTGCCCGCCTCGGTTACGCCGTTCCTGCGTATTCCTTTATTCTGGTTAGCGATGCATAATTTGCCGTTTGGTATGTACCAAACGCTTTGCCGCGTAGCGGCAAAGCGCGACAAGTATTTGAACATCTATTTTCATCCATGGGAGTTTACCGGCTTGCGCCCGAAAGAGAAGTTCGGATTACCGCGCTACATCACCCGTCATTCGGGGGAAGAACTGTTGCAGCGGCTCGACCGGCTGGTGGTATATTTGAAGAAACATGCTTTCCCATTCGGCTGCCTGGGCGATTGTGAACGGCCTGCATGAAGTTCCCGCAGCCGACTATATTTTCTGTAAGTGGAGGCGGCAATCACGCGGCTGATAGTAAATCCCGCCTTGCCGTCAAGCATCCCCGCCTTCACAATGTAACTGTGCATAAAAGCCCAGCCGGTTTTCAACAGCAGCAGCGCCCGGCTGATTGTTTTCCCCTTTTCAAACATCGACTGGGCGGCAAGCGTGGCAAAGCGTTCGGACTGCCGGTAAAAATCATCAAACGATTCAAAAGAATAGTGCAGAATCGTATCCTTAATATATTGCACCTTCGCACCGGCGCCTATCATTACGCTATCATGGGGGTTCGTCCCGCCAAACCGGCCCTTCCGTTTGTCAAACAGCCGCAATTTATAATCGGGGTACCAGCTGCCATGTTTCACAGGCCTGTTGCCTAAAAAGGTAGTGCGCGTAAAAAAATACCCGTCTGCTATCCGGCGGCGCTTTATGCCCAGAATAGTTTTACGCAGTTCTTCCGACAATGCCTCATCGGCGTCAAGGCTGAGCGCGAAAGGGTAAGCAGCCTTATCCAGCGCCCAGTTCTTTTGTTCCACATATCCCTCAAAAGCATGCTCTAAAAACCGTACCTTGCCCTGCTGCCGGCAAATGTCCGGCGTGCTGTCGGTAGAAAAAGAGTCCACAACAATAATTTCATCCGCAATCCCATCCAATGATTGCAGGCAACGCAGGATATTCCGTTCTTCGTTAAAGGTAATAATTATTGCTGAAATTTTTTCCATCATCTTATTGCATTTCTCAATCCGGCGCCCGTCCGCAGGGGCAGGGACGCGGCAAAGAGGGATATAAAAAACAGGAAAAAGTTGACGCCCTTGTGCGAGTCAAGCGGCATTTCCGTAAACATAAAAATGAATAATACGGCCAGCAACGACAACAACAGGATATCTTTTTTACGAAAAGCCATTGCCAGCAAATAAACCAGCGTGCCGAACAACGCCGCCGCACCGATAAAACCAAAGTGCATCACTTCCCCGAGGTATTGATTGTGCGGATAGGACAACGGCTGTGGTTCGGGATAACCCAATTCCGTTGCCAATGCCGGCGATGTCATCACGGCGTCCATCCCGCCGGTGCCCGTGCCTAACAGGGGTTTTTCCTTAATGGAAGCCACTGCGGTTTCCCACAATTGCATGCGGACAGGGTCTTTAAACCGAAGAAAAAACTGCTCTCCCAAACTCCACATGCCAATAGCCATAATCCCGGCAAGCGCTATCAATGAACCGGCGACAATGATTTTTCTTTTGAGCGAAATACAATAGAGCAATATCAGGAAAAGTAATACGGGCAACAGGATAAACCCAACACGCGCCCCGGTAAAAGCAATCATGGCCGCTTCGGCTACAATAAGCGCAATGATTTCCGCTGTGGAAACAGCGCCGTATTTGCGCTTAAGATACACCCCGGCGGGAAGCGCCAGCAAATAAATAACGCTAAGAAACGAAGGATGGTCATAATTCGTCCACGTATAAGCAAAGGGATAACTTTTCGGATGAAACAGCCATTCCTTGATGGCTACCGGGACGGTGAAACTGTGGTATGCCACGGAAAAAAGGGATACCGCACAAAACAGTAAAGTAAAATGTACGAAAAAAACCAGCGCCGTTTTAAATATACGTTCATTCAACGGAAGGTACTGGAACAGCAGCGGGAAAAGGATAAACGGCAAAGTAGTATCTATCCAGCGTAACCCGCTTTGAGGGTCGTTGCTGAACAGTAGCCACAGGGCGCGTACCAGATATACGGCCAACCAGCAATAAACAACCGGACAGGGCGGACATAACTTTTGTTTGCCGCTGCTTACCCTGTAAATTATCAAGGCCGCGCCGGCGGCCACCAAAAGAACAGTGGCATACACAAGCGTCCGGTTGGCAAAGTACAATGACGCCACATACAGGCATAGGATGACCGATAATAAAAAATCCGCTGTAAAGAAAAAAGGTCGTTTGTTTTTCATAAAAATTTATTATCTTTTTACCGGTTCATAAAAAGTATTCCGCTCCACTGCCCGGTAGCCTGCGGCGGTTACATAGTTTTCCAGCTCTTTCACCGTCAGGGACGGGTGCTGTTCGGCGGCGCCGGCCATGCTGTATATTTTGGTAGAATCGCCAATCGTGCCGTCAATATCGTCGGCGCCGAAGGACAGCGCGCGTTGCATAACGTCCTTGCCCAACATCGGCCAGTACGCTTTCAGGTGTGGAATATTGTCCAGCATCAGCCGACATACGGCAAAATTACGCAACACCTCTTCCGTCGATACCTCGCCCGGTACGCCCAGCCGGTTATGCTGCGATTTATACTTTAAGGGAATAAACGCGTCGAACCCGCCGGTTTTATCCTGTAGTTCGCGCAACCGGAGCAGATGACTTATCCGGTGTGCCGGTTCTTCGATATGCCCGAAAAGCATGGTTGCGTTGCTACGGATACCCAGGCGGTGCGCCGTTTCATGTATCCGCAGCCAGGCATCTGCGCCGGTTTTGTCCGGGCACAACTGCCGGCGGACTGTTTCGTCAAAAATTTCCGCGCCCCCGCCGGGCATGGCTTCCAGCCCGTGTTCCTTTAACAGCGACAAACTTTTTTCGTACGTCCATCCCGCCTGTTGCGCCATATAATCTATTTCCACCGCCGTAAAAGCCTTGATACTGGCCTGCGGCAACAACTGCTTCACGGCTTGCAACAGGGATGCGTAAAAATAAATATCCCGTGCCGGATGCACGCCGCCGACAATATGGACTTCCGTTACCGGCTGCTCCACATACGTCCGGCAAATATCCCTGATATCGTCAATAGAATATTCCCAACTCCCGGCTTCCCCCGGCCGCCGGCGGTAGGAACAAAATACGCAATGATTCACGCAAATATTCGTAGGTTCAATATGAAAATTACGGTTATAAAAAACCTTGTCGCCGTTTATTTGCCGGCGGCTGCAGGTAGCCAGCGACGACAGCAGCGAATTATCTTCACATTCGTAAAGCGCCAGCCCGTCCGCCGCCGCCAGACGTTCTCCCTGCAACGCTTTTTCCGCCGCCGCCCGCAAACGGGAATCAACTATGGTATGTAATGGAGCTATCACCGTACAAAAATTGTACAAAAGTAACAAAAAAATAAGGAAGTTGATGTGATGATGCTGGAGGAATTTACAGATTCGTGGATTTGGGCTGGCGTCGGGAACGTCATTGCGAACGGCGAGAGACGAGCCGTGAAGCAATCCAGTACGAGGTATGAAGTATGATGTATGAGCGCTGGCGCCCGCCAATTCATAATTTCTATACCATTGAAAAGGGCAAAAGGCAAAAGCGCCCCTTTTGACAATATATTTTAAACGGGTTACAGCAATTAGATTGCCGTTAACTTAAATTCGGTTGCCGTCAACTACAATTATTCCTTTTTTATTCGCGAACCTTCTGCGCCAAGTACAAAAAATTAATGAAAAAGTGTAAATAAAATTTGCAAATTCAAAAATAATATTTTACATTTGTAGCATTATTGAGTTCTTTGAAATAAAAATAAAAGTTTTATTCTATTGTTAAGAAACTTGAGAAATTTTCTAATTTGGTAAGAATAAATACCGTGCACGTGTAAAGCGTGGGCTTTAGTTTATTTACCAAATTAGGTATCTCAAGACCTCTTAACAAGATAAATTTAAGTTCACGTTTTGTTTTTATAAATAAACTTGCAAAATAAAACCGCAACGTAGAAATTGGCAGCGAACAGAAAATCGCAGCGAGGGGTTGTTTATGTAAAAAAAGTTTGTGTTTGAAAACAACCCTGATGCTGCAAAAAATAAAAACAAATTAAATAATTAAAAATTATGAAAAAAATTATTTTCCTTTTTACAATACTTGTAAGCGTTGCAGCCAACGCACAGCGCACTACTGGCGTAACTATTGCGAATACCAAAGTAAATTATTCGCAGAAAACCGTAACCTTTGATTTGTCGTGGAAAGGCAGCGACGCCTCACACCGCGACGAAGTAT
>JAISLK010000054.1 GCA_031290935.1 Prevotellaceae bacterium
CGGGAAGGAATCCGACGCTTCGGATTTCGTCCGGAAACCTCCGGGAAGGAATCCGACGCTTCGGATTTCGTCCGGAAACCTCCGGGAAGGAATCCGACGCTTCGGATTTCGTCCGGAACCGTCCGCGGCAGGGGATTATTTATTAGAGGTAGCAGGTTTGTCATCTTTGATTGGAAATCGGGTGCAAAGATAGTGTTTTTTTTTTAATTATGAATGATGAATGATGAATGATGAGTTGGCTGTCGCCGGTAACTCATAATTCATCATTCATCATTCATCATTCATAATTCATCATTCATCACTCCAAAAGTATTATCTTTGCAGTATGAAAATTGCTACACTGGATTTGGGGTATCAGCCGCTTTTTTTGGCGCCGATGGATGAGGTAACCGACCCTTCGTTCCGGTATATTTGCAAACTGTATGGGGCGGATATGATGTACACGGAGTTTGTGTCTTCCGACGGGCTTGTCCGGGATGTGGAAAAGACGGTGCGGAAGTTGCAGATTTACGATTATGAACGGCCGGTCGGGATTCAGCTTTACGGGCATTTGACAGACGCGATGGTGGCGTCGGCGCGTATGGCGGCGGAAGCCCGGCCGGATGTGATAGACCTGAATTTCGGCTGCCCGATGAAGAAAATTGCCAACCGCGGCGCAGGGGCGGGGATGATGCTGGAGCCGGAAAAGATGGTGGATATGACGCGGCAGATTGTACGCGCCGTGAATATCCCCGTTACCGTGAAAACCCGGCTGGGATGGGATGATGCGCATAAGAATATCCTCTCCCTCGCTGAGCGGTTGCAGGACGTGGGGATTGCCGCCATCACGGTGCATGGGCGGACACGCGCCCAAATGTACAAGGGCGAGGCGGACTGGACGCTTATCGGGGAGTTGAAAAAGAACCCGCGCCTGCATATCCCGGTAATAGGCAACGGCAATGCCAATACGCCGGAGGTCGTAAAAACGCTGTTCGACCGCTACGGCGTGGACGGTATCATGATTGGCCGCGCTACCTATGGGCACCCGTGGCTTTTCCGCGACGTCAAGCATTACCTGAAGACGGGGGAGCTGCTGCCCCCGATGGGTGTGAAAGAACGGGTGGCGCTGGCGAAACTGCACCTGCAAAAGTCTGTCGAGTTCAAAGGCGACTATGCGGGCATCCTGGAGCTGCGCCGCCATTTGAGCAATTATTTCAAAAGCCTGGAGGATTTTAAGGCAACACGGCTGAGAATGGTTACTTCCTGCGACGTTAACGAACTGCTGGAATTGCTGGACGAAATTGGCGAAAGATGGGGGAAAGAGTGAAAGAGTGAAAGGGGGAAATGTTAACCAACGATATAAAATATCTTGCGGGCGTAGGCCCGAAACGCGGGGAGCTCCTGTTTAAGGAGCTTGGAATTGCTACGTTTGAAGATTTGCTGTACACGTTCCCGTTCCGGTATATCGACCGTACAAAGTTTTATACGGTCAGCGAACTGACGCCCGATTTGCCGTATATCCAGCTGCGCGGGAAAATCATCCGCTTCCAGGAGGCGGGCTACGGCAAAGGACAAAAGCGTTACATCGCTTATTTCTCGGACGGCACAGGCGTTATTGAGCTGGTGTTTTTCCGGGGATTGAAATGGATACGGGAAAAATTAAAACCCGGCGTGGAATATATCGTATTCGGGAAACCTGCTGTTTTCAACGGGAAGCTCAACCTCGTGCATCCCGAAGTGGACGAGCCGCAAACCGATAGCCAGCCCTTGCAGTCGGCGCTGCAAGGCGTGTACAGCAGCACGGAAACGTTGCAGAACAACGGGCTGGGGCAACGCGCTTTTCTGCGCCTGCAAGCGAGCCTGGCGCATGCCGTGCTGGATAAAATCACGGAGACCCTCCCGGAATACCTGCTCCGGCAATATCACTTGATGCCCCTGCGCGAGGCGCTGTTCAATATTCATTTCCCGCAAAGCGCCGAACGGCTGCAGCAGGCGCAGTACCGCCTGAAGTTTGAAGAGCTGCTCTACCTCCAGCTGGGCTTGCTGCGGGTGCGCAATAACCGGAAGGAATCTTCGCGCGGGTTTGTTTTCAATACGGTTGGCGGGCATTTCAACGACTGTTACCGGCGATTGCCGTTTGCGCTCACAGATGCGCAAAAGCGCGTTATCAAGGAAATCCGTAAGGATATGGCCACGGGCAGGCAAATGAACCGCCTGCTGCAGGGCGATGTGGGAAGCGGGAAAACGCTGGTAGCTTTACTCTGCATGCTCATCGCCGTTGACAACGGTTACCAGTCGTGTATCATGGCGCCGACGGAAATCCTGGCGCAGCAACATTTTGAGAACATACAGGATTTTTTGCGGGGCAGCGCGGTGCATGCCGGGCTGCTCACCGGCTCTACTAAAAAGAAAGAACGCCGGGCGTTGCATGAACAGTTGCTCGACGGCTCGCTGCACCTGCTCATCGGGACGCACGCCCTGATTGAAGATGCGGTGCAGTTCAAAAACCTCGGCTTCGTGGTAATTGACGAGCAGCACCGTTTTGGCGTGGAGCAACGCGCCCGCCTGTGGAGCAAAAACGAACAGCCGCCGCACGTGCTGGTGATGACCGCCACGCCTATCCCGCGCACCCTGGCGATGACCGTTTACGGCGACCTCGACGTGTCGGTGATTGATGAACTGCCGCCCGGGCGGCAACCCGTAAAAACCTTGCACTTCAACGACAGCCAGCGGTTGCGCGTTTTCGGGTTTATGAAGGAACAGGTAAAGGCCGGCCGGCAAATCTATGTCGTGTACCCGCTCATCAAAGAGTCGGAAAAGATGGATTTCAAAAACCTGGAAGACGGCTATGAAAGCATCACACGCGCTTTCCCGCTGCCCGAATATGTTACCGCCATCGTGCACGGGCAGATGACCGCCGAAAACAAGCATTTCGAGATGCAGCGTTTCATCAGGGGCGAAGCGCATATCATGGTAGCGACATCGGTGATTGAAGTAGGCGTGAATGTGCCGAACGCCACGGTAATGGTTATCGAAAGCGCGGAACGTTTCGGGCTGTCGCAGCTGCACCAGCTGCGCGGCCGCGTGGGGCGCGGCGCCGAACAGTCTTACTGCATCCTCATGACCGGCCATAAACTGTCTGCCGAAACGCGCAAACGTATGCAGCTAATGGTCTCCACCGGCAACGGCTTCAAGATTGCCGAAGCCGACCTGCAACTGCGCGGCCCCGGCGACCTCGAAGGAACGCAGCAAAGCGGGATAGCATTTAATTTACGTATCACCGATTTGGCGAAAGATGGCAAATTATTGGAATTTACTCGTAACTTAGCGGAAAAAATTTTAGAGAAAGACCCCCGGTTATCCAATGAAAATAATGAACGGCTAATCGCCCGGCTGAAACAGCTGCGCAAAAAAAATAAAGACTATAGCGTGATCAGTTAGAATTAGAAATTAAGAATTAGAAATTATGACTTACAACTTACGACTTACAACTATCCTTTTATTTACGGCAAGCGTTGCGTTTGCGCAGCAGGATACAGCCTGCATGCCGGTGCGGGAATTTACGGACGAGCAGTTGCCGTTCCGGGAAAACGAACGGCTAACGATTGTCGCCAACTATAAATGGGGAATTATCAATACCGACGTGGGCGAGGCGACAATGATGCTTACGAAGGAAAAATTCCGCGACACCACGTATTTCTATGCCCGGGCGTATGCCAAGACGTACCGGTTTTACGATACTTTTTTCATGGTGCGCGACGTATATGAAGCGCGTTTCCTGGTTTCCAACCTGCGCCCGCTGTACTTCCACCGCAACGTCAGCGAGGGCGGCTATACCATAAAAAACACCTGCGTCTTTAACACGGCCAGCTATGCCATTCATGCCTCCGTGCAGCGGAAAACAGGCCCTGCCAAAGATACGGTGCTGCCGGGAAAATCGTGCACTTTTGATTTCGTAAGCCTCTTTTACAATTCCCGCAACCTCGATTTTGACCATTTCACGCCCGGCCGGATTATCCCCATATCCTTTGTGGTGGACGAAGAACTGTACCATATCTATTACCGGTACATCGGGAAAGAAGTGAAAAAAATCAGCGGCCTGGGAAAATTCAACTGTATAAAAATCGCCGCCAAGCCGGTGGCGGGTGAAGTATTCGACGGGAAAAACGAAATATCCATTTGGATATCCGACGACAAAAACCATATCCCCCTTCTCATAGAAACCCCTGTAATTGTAGGCAAAGTATCGGCACGTCTCAGCAAATACGCCAACCTGAAACACCCTTTGAGCAGTAAAATAGAATAGCGCTGTTACGGATTTACGGATTTGGGCTGACGCCGGCAATCGTTATTGGTAGCGGCGAGGAACGAGCCGCGAAGCAATCCAGAACGAACAAGCCGGATTGCTTCGCTTCGCTCGCAATGACGATGCCCCCATCACCACATCATCCCATTACTTCCCCCGTTAAAACGAATTTTAGCATTTCTCATTTATTTAGTATATTTGCACCCTGTTTCTAAAAATAATAATAGAACAACTTGCATGAGGTATTTCCTGAATATAATCGCCAGACAAATTGCTATCATCCCGGTATTTTTCTTCTGTATAACAATGGCGGCCGCCCAACCGGCAGACAGCATTCCGCTGCAAGGCGCGCCGGCGTCGTTTAATTATAACGACCCGCAAACCTACGTCGTGGCCGACGTTACTATTTCCGGCGTAAAATATTATACGGCCGAGCAAATTCTTTCGCTGGTCGGCCTGTCGATTGGCGACACGGTGATGATTCCCAGCGACCAGTTATCGCAAATCGCCCGCAAACTTTGGGCGATGCGTTATTTTTCCGATATTTCGATTACCGCCCCGCGCGTAGTGGGCGACAAAGTGTACCTCAATATTCACCTTGCCGAACGCCCCCGCGTATCGCTCTGGTCATTCAGCGGCGAAGGCGTGAAGAAAGGCGCCAAGGAAGACCTCGCAGAACGCCTGAAACTGCGGCGCGGCAGCGAATATTCCGACTATGTAATAAACACCTCCATTGACCTTATAAAAAAATATTATGCCGAAAAAGGCTACCTGAACGCCGAAGTCCACGTGATTCAACAAAACGACACGGCGGTAAATAATGCCATCCGGGTTACTTTTGATATCGACAGGAAAAGCAAAGTAAAAATTAAACAAATCGACTTTGAAGGGAACTCCGTACTGTCTGACCGGAAGCTGGCGCGGGCGATGAAAAAGACCAAAGCGAATACGCTGCGGAATTTTTTCAGCAGCAAAAAATTTAATGCCGAAGAATTTGAAAACGACAAGGAAAATATTATCACCGCCTATAACGAAAAAGGCTACCGCGATGCGCAGATTGTATGGGATTCGGTGTACGTCATCAATGAAAAACGGTTGGGCATAAAACTGAAAGTGGACGAAGGGAAACAGTACTATTTTAGAAATATCACATGGGTGGGCAATACCAAATTGCCGTCGGAAATACTGGATAATATTTTAGGCATTAAAAAAGGCGATGTGTACGACCGCGTGCTGTTAGAAAAAAAACTAAGCGGCGACCAGACTTCCGTCAGCACGTGGTATTCCGACAACGGTTACCTCTTTTTCCAGGTGGACCCCGTAGAAGTAGCGGTAGCCGGCGATTCAATAGATTTTGAAATGCGGATGCACGAAGGGGAACAGGCCATGTTCAAACGGATAATCATTACAGGCAATACCAAAACCAACGAACGGGTAGTGCGCCGCGAGCTCTACACCAAGCCGGGCTACCTGTGGAGCCGTACGGCCTTTGAACGTTCCCTGCGCGAACTGTCATCAAACGGAAACTTTGAACCGGAAAAAGTCATGTCGCCGGAAGGGTTCAGGGTCGTCCCCGACCCGCAGGACAATACGGTTGACCTTACTTATAACTTGCCGGAAAAAGCCAACGACCAGCTGGAACTCTCCGGCGGTTGGGGCGGCAATACGTTTGTGGGCACTGTCGGCGTGAGGTTCTCTAATTTTTCTATCCGCCGGTTATTCAAAAAAGGCGCATGGCGCCCGGTGCCTTCGGGCGATGCGCAAACGCTGGCGCTGCGCCTGCAAATACAGGGCACTTATTATACCGCCTTTTCCCTGCAATTCGTAGAGCCCTGGCTGGGCGGGAAAAAACCGACATCCCTGTCGCTGACGGCTTATTTTACGAGGGAAACAAACGCTTCCTACTATTTCCAGGCCGTTGACCGGTGGATGGAAACGCTCGGTTTATCGGCAGGCATCGGCACCCGCCTGCAATGGCCGGATTCCTATTTCCAACTTTACAACGAATTGAGTTTTCAACGCTATAATTTGTACAACTGGCCGGAAAGCTATTATGGATTTACCCACGGCCTTTCACACAACATCAGCTGGCGGATACAGTTCAGCCGCAACTCCACCGACCAGCCGTTTTATCCGCGCAAGGGGTCGGAGTTTTCATTGGGTTTGCAAATCACGCCCCCCTACTCGCTGTTTCGCGGCCATGCAGATTACAGCGCAATGTCGGCGGCGGAAAAATATAAATGGATAGAATACCACAAGTGGACATTCAAAGGCGCGTTGTACACACAGCTGGCCGGCGACTTTGTGATGCTTTCGCGGGTACAGTTCGGTTACCTCGGTTTTTTTAATAGAAATTTAGGCTACTCGCCTTTTGAAGGCTTTATCCTCGGCGGCGACGGCATGACCGGCTACAACCGCTACGGACAGGAAAACATCGCCCTGCGCGGGTACGCCAATTCGTCCATCACGCCATTAGTAAACGGCGCGTATGCCGGACACGTGTACGACAAGTTCACGCTGGAATTGCGGCACCCCGTCATCCTGGAACAGCAAGCGCAGATTTATGCCTGCATATTCTTCGAAGGCGGCAACGCATGGTCGGATATCAGGCAGTTTAACCCGTTTGCTATTAAACGCGCTGCCGGCGTAGGCGTCAAAGTGATGTTGCCGATTGTCGGCATCCTCGGCATTGACTGGGGATATGGCTTTGACACGGTTGTCGGGAACTCCGAAGCCAACGGCAGTAACTTCGCCTTTACTTTCGGCATGCAGTTTTAATTAAAATAAAATAACCATAAAAATATACACTATTATGAAACGCATTTTATTCTTCGTAGTATTATCCGCCATGGCCGTATCCGCCATAGCGCAAAACACCAATAAAGTGGGATACGTCAGCACGGAATATATTCTGAAAAAAATTCCTGCTTACAAAACAGCGCAAGACCAGTTAGACAAACTGTCGCAGCAATACGAAAAAGAAATTGAAACCCGGTACGCCAGCCTGGAAACGCTCTACAAAAAGTACCAGGCCGATAAAGTCCTCCTGACCGACGACATGAAACAACGCCGCGAAAATGAAATTATCACCCAGGAAAAAGAAACAAAAGAACTGCAACGCCAGTATTTCGGGCAGGAAGGTGCGTTGGACAAAAAGAAAACGGAATTGCTCAATCCCATCATCGAACAAATAAAAAATGCCGTGAAAGAAGTAGCCACGCAAGACGGCTATGCGATTATCATCGACATTACCTCCAACCCCTCCGTGCTCTACACCGCCCCACGCTTTGACTTAAGCGATAAAGTACTTGGGAAGTTGGGGTATAAATAAAACGGGGAATTTAAAAATTCAAGGTTTAAAGATTTAAAGGGGGAAGGGGGGCTTTCACCTTTAAATCTTTTTATTTTTATTTAATGAAAAATGATGAAAAAATTATCTTCTTCGTAATGCTTACAGGCATTGCAGCAAGCGCACAGCGTACCACGGCAGATTCAAGTAGTAAATACAACTGCGATTTTCTTCGTACTATAAGTATTTTAGCCGGCATTTATATTGTTAAAACGAGAATAAATCAAAGATTTATTTCCCGTTTTAACAATACATCATCAGTATCACATTGTTTTTTTATTTTCAATCTTTTATTTCTATAAAGTTGCATTTACTATTTGAACTTACGTACCTATACTTCTAACGAAAAAATGTGCATAACTATTAGGTTACGCTCATTTCGTATATTACATGATGCGCTTATCACAATGCGGCGGCACAAGGTATATTTAGCATAAAATGAAATATAGCCCTTTCATCATCAATAGAAAATAAATAATAAACAAGACCTGTAGCGGCATTAGCCAAACCGATAACAGTAAACAGCGTTTGCAAACCGTCAGGATAATATAACCATAAAGCCGACAGGCAAAGCACGGCGCAATAAAGCCAATTTGACGCTATCGCAACAACAATGTTTTTGAATCCGCTCTTCTTCCCTTTGAGCAATTCCAATATCATTTTCACAGGCCAAAAATACACCGCCAAACCACCAGCGAAGAGCGTATAAAAAATCAACGGTACCCATTTTTGATACGTAAAGAAAAACAACAATACCGCCACAGAGATAAAAACAAAGGATAATTTTTTCTTGTTCATAATTTGAAAATATTTGAATAATGTTATATACACTGGAAAGCACAATCAGCCACATCCCACAAGAAAGAGCCAGGCAAACCGACTATATATTCAACTCGTTCTATAAAAGTTGCATAATACTCAAGATGATAAGCCTTTCTATACATACAACAATCATGACATCCTCTACTGTTACATGCAGGAATCCACTCACCGCCACGACTATGGCCACCAAAATTATAAGCGGCTGTAGGAGACATTATTTCTTCATTTTTTATTGAGGTAATAACATCATCTTCTAAATATAAATATAGAAGAATATCCTTATGAAAAGAAAAAAATGCATTACATCTAGCTTTGGTCTCTTCTGTTACATTCAATTTATTAATTTCGTTCAAATAATAATCAGCAATTTCAATAGAGTTGAATTTTTCATTTTTGACTGCATTAAAATAACTTTGAAAAATAAGGGTTCCCTCATTTGATAAAACATCTCCTTGTTTAAAAGGATAATCAGTAATAGTTTTATTTATTATGGCATCTTCTTTGGCTATAGCAAATTTAGTAGTTGAAAGCGTACTAATGCTTGTGTATTTCTTAATTTTTGCGACAGCATTAAAAAAGTCGTTGTGTTCAGGAGAAATTGTCGCATTAAGTTTAATGCTCAACGTTCCATCTTTAAGTTGATTTTCCATAGTTGTTAGCTGGTCTTCCAAAGATTTTTGTTCCATTGGTTCATTCGAACACGAAACTAATACTATACAAAATATCAGTAATAAATTAAAGTTTTTCATAATAATGTAAAATTTAAAATAAGCCTACTCGTAAAGCTTTTCGGCAATAATCGCTCTTTTTTTCACGCAACCATTAATTTCTATAAAAAGAAACAATAGATACGCCAAACTAACCAATACATATCGTATCGGCATTTTGGGAAAATGAATATTGTATATCTTTTCAGCGGCTTACTTATATTTAAGTTTTATATTGTTTAAATTTTTAGATTTTTCACAAGAAAAAGAAGTTATTTTTCCAAAACACGTGAATTTTACAGCAAATTTAATAAAAATACTTCATTAGTAATTGCTACAGGGGAGCCAACCCTGTAAAAATCTAAAAATTTTATAGTATCGATTTATTATCTCAACACAAAACCTTGCTAATTGTTCATTACAACTGCCAATTTTGTCAACTTTTATTATGATTATTTTCTTTTAAGAAAAATACAGGTATAAAAAACGTGATACTTTACTTATGAAGTATCAAGGTTCGCAAAAACCCATGCACAGAACAAGTAAATTCACGTTTTTAAACATGACCTTTACTTTTACTCTCTGTGCATTGAAAATTTTGCGATTTTGATACATACCTCGAATAAAAGTTGGTTAGAAAATAGTTCGATTATCTATTTTCATCCCGAATATCAAAGACCGTTAATTATGCCGCAAGTATAATTACATTTTTTTATCTACAAATTTTTTTCATGAAATTTGTTAGTTATAATCTTGCATTTTAAATTTTCCGCAAGCGCATAGCGAACCGTTCTTGCACTGCTATAACGCAACAAAGCCGCACTAAAGTGCGGCTTTGTTTTTTCTTTCCGAATGAAAAATTATTATTTTTTCTTCGGCGCTGCTTTTTTCACCGGTGCTTTTTTAGCGGCTACTTTTTTCGCTGGCGCTGCTTTTTTAACAACTACCTTTTTCGCTGGCGCTGCTTTTTTGGCAACTACCTTTTTTGCCGGCGCTGCTTTTTTAGCAACTACTTTTTTTGCCGGCGCTGCTTTTTTGGCAACTACCTTTTTCGCCGGCGCTGCTTTTTTAGCAACTACTTTTTTTGCCGGCGCTGCTTTTTTAGTAGCTGCTTTTTTCACTGGCGCTGCTTTTTTAGCAACTACTTTTTTTGCCGGCGCTGCTTTTTTGGCTGCAGGTTTCGGCTCTAATTCCAGAGCGGCTGCAAGAGGAGAGATTCTTTTACTCATAATAGTTTTTTTAAGTTTTTCTTTTACTAATTTTGAATTAGTGTTAATTAAAATTTCTTGCAATGTTAGTGATTTTTTCGATACCTTTCGCTGTTTTGTATTACTTTTTTCAACATGGTTATTAACACGAATGGTGAAATCACTTAATACATTCATGTAATTCAGGAACGCTTCGTAGGGGGTGCTATAGGGGTTGAAATACTTGTGTACCGCGCCATCCGAGAAAAATTTAGTACACATGTAATAAAAATTATCGCTTGCTTGCAAGCATCGAAATTCATGTAATAAATTTTTATCATTTACCTGTTTTATTTTTTCCGTCAGCCGATATAATTTGTCGACAGCTTCATTTTGCAATTCATTTCCGAGCCATGCGCTAACGTCGCGTTCTTCATCTGCCCATGAAATCGGGTAGGGAACATGCAACGGCGCAATAGCGCGATGTTTCTTCGCAGCCTTGCCGGGCGTAAGAAATTCAAACTTGGAATGCGTGAAAACTTGCTCCGGCAAGTGGCGGAAAAAAGCGAAGATGCCTGTTTCTGCCGGTTGGTGTTCGCCGAAAGTTTCGTAATCCATAAACAAATTTACTATTTCATCTTTCGCGGCGATATTGTCCAACCATCCGACATATTTTTCGGCAGTGAGCGGCCATTCGTTCCAACCGCGGTCTGAAAAACGGAAGGCGATGTCGTCGCTCAAGCGGTAATTTTTCAACAGCAATTTTAAATCCGGGCGTTCGGGATTTGAGTAAATATAGTTTGGGCTTTTCCATCCCAGCACGTGGCGTGCGCCTTCGGTGAGCATAACGGAATAGCCCATGTCGGCGATCTTCGCGCCGATTTCGTCCGAATAAATCAGTTCGGTGTTGCGGAAAACCGCCGGCGTTTGTTTGAAATGTTTTTTGATGAGTGCGCGGTGCAAAATAATTTGCTCTTCAAATTCATTGAAATTTTTCAACGACGCCAACGAGTGCGAATACGTTTCCGATAAAAATTCCACGCAACCGATTTTTGCCAATGCTTTGAAACTTTCCAGCACTTCCGGCGCATATTTTTCAAATTGTTCAATCGCCGTACCGGTGATGGAAAAACTGACCTGGAAAGCGTCGCCGTGCGTGGCCATAAGTTCCAGCAAAATTTTATTCATCGGCAGGTAACAGCGGTTAGCCACTTTTTGCATAATCGAACGGTTGGCAAATTCGTCGTAGTAATCTTGTTTTACACCGATATCAAAAAAGCGGTATGAGCGCAATCGCAGGGGCTGGTGTACTTGAAAATATAGGCACAATGTTTTTTTCATATCAAATTTGTTTTTATCGTAAGTTGTAAGTCATAAAAAACAGGGATACTTTTTTATTTATTTTTGGAAGTAACCGAATCGTATACATTTTTTACTTTCTGCGCGGCATTGTCCCACTTCAATGCATTTACTTCGTCAAGCCCGCAGCGGGTAGCCATTTTTGACAGCGCAGGGTAAGCCAGCAATCCGTAAATAGCGTCGGCCAGTGCATTCACGTCCCAAAAATCTACTTTGATAGCATATTTCAATACTTCCGCTACGCCCGACTGCTTCGATATTATCGTAGGCACTTCCGACCGCATGGCTTCCAAAGGGGAAATACCGAACGGCTCCGACACCGACGGCATCACATAAACGTCGCTGTGCGCAAACATGCGCTGCACATCGGCGCCCTGCAAAAATCCGGTAAAGTGAAAACGGGTGGCTATACCCAACTTCGCTACCCGGCGGATAGAACGGTGAAGCATGTCTCCGCTGCCGGCCATTACAAAACGGACATTGCGGAAATTTTTCAATACTTTGGCGGCCGCTTCGATGAAATATTCGGGGCCCTTTTGGAAAGTAACCCGGCCAAGGAAAGTAACGACCTTTTCGTTCACGCCGCGGCGTTCGTACACTGATGAAGCGCTGTCGAACTCCACTGCATTATGCACGGTAATTACCTTGTCGGGAACAATGCCGTATTTGTTTATAACAATATTGCGGGTAAGATGGCTCACCGTAATCACGCTATCGGCGGCCATCATGCCCATGCGTTCGATGTTATACACTAACTGGTTTACATTTTCGCCGCTGCGGTCAAATTCCGTAGCGTGCACATGCACCACCAGCGGTTTGCCGGAAATTTTCTTGGCGGCAATGCCGGCAGGGTAGGTCAGCCAGTCGTGTGCATGAATAACATCAAAAGTGTTTTGTTCCGCCACCGATGCGCCGACCAGCGCATAATTCGCCACCTCTTCCAGAAGGTTGCTGCTGTAGCGTCCCGAAAACCGGTATTTGTTCCGGTAGGCAATGTGCATGCTTTGTTCGCCGGTTTTAACAGCGCCGGTAGACCATTTTTCGTATGCTTCGGGAGACAGGTAAGGCATCAGGTTAGAACCTATTTCTACAAAGTCAATGTGCTTCCAGAATTCTTCAAAGCCGGAAATGCCGAAGCCCATTTCCACATCGCTGGCGTTTACGATGCGCACGGCGCTTTGGTCTTCGTCGCCATTGGCGCGGGGCATTACAAAAAGTACTTTCACATCTTGTTTAGCCAGCCCCTTGGTCAGCCCGTAGCACGCGGTACCCAACCCGCCGGAAATATGCGGTGGAAATTCCCAACCGAACATCAGTACTTTCATGGTTTCTGTTATTTTACAGGTTTACATTTTTCAACACGCTTTACCCATTGTTCACTGTTTACCGCCGTATTTTGCAATGAGCTGCATACTGCGTAAAATTTCCGCTACGCTCCAGGCTTGCGAAATAGAGCCGTTCTGCGCATGCGGCGGGTCGCCGTCGTACACTTCGGCAATAGAGCAAATCCCATATACGGTCATGTCTTCTTCAAATCCGGCGACTAATTCTTTTGCCGTTTCCAAAAACTGTTTGCCGTATACCCGGAAATTCGCTTCAATGTAGTGCCCCAGCAGCCACGGCCACACGGTGCCCTGGTGGTAGGCTTTGTCTCGCGTAATCTGGTCGCCTTCGTAGTGCGCCTTATACAGCGGATTCTTCGGCGCCAACGTACGCAAGCCTTTCGGCGTGAGCAGTTCGCTTTCTACCGCCTGCAATACTTTCCGTTTTACTTCATCGGGAATAGGGCTGTAGGGCAGCGAACAGGCGATAACCTGGTTGGGGCGCATAAATACATTCTGTCCTTCTTCGCCCACATAGTCGGCTAAATGTTTGCGCACGGGCAGCCAGAAAGCCGGCACATAATTTTTTTCTATCAATTCGGGTATCTTTCCCCATTCCGCGACAAACTTGGTATCCTTATTCGCCTTTGCCAGTTCAAGCGTGTAGCAAACGGCATTATACCAAAGTGCATTTACTTCCACCTGGTAGCCCGAACGCGGCGTAACCGGCTTGTCGCGCACAATCGCATCCATCCATGTGAGCGCTTTGTTTTCTTCTTCCGCCCATATCAGCCCGTTGTCGTGCATGCGGATGCTTTTCGTTTCCCCGTGGCGGAATACTTCGAGGATAGATTTCATTTTTTTCCCGTAGGCTTTCCAGACCGGCTGGCCGGTGGCGGAAGCGTACTGCTGGATAGCCCAGAAATACCACAGCGGCGCATCAACCGAATTGTAGGCCGCTTTGTCGTCTTTCCCGATATTGGGGAACAGGCCGCCGTGCAATTCGTTCGACATAGTGTCCAATACTTCTTTGCAGCTTTTCGGGTCGTAGTTTGCCGCCAGCGTCAAGCCCGGCAAGGCGATGAACGTGTCGCGCCCCCAGCGGCCGAACCATGGGTAGCCCGCCATGATTTCCGTTCCGTTTTTCCGGTGCACGATAAACTGCCCTGCAGAATATTTCAAGCAATTCACATAGCTGTCGCGCGGCAAGCGGATGGACAACTCTTCTTCGAAATCTCCCGGCAATGCCGACGGCTTCCGTTCATTGACGGACGCCGAAAAGATAATGCTTTCCCCTTTTTGTATCGGTAATTCAAAATAGCCCGGGGTAAATAAATCTTCGTGAAAATCGTAGCCGCGGCGTTGTTCTTCGCGGTATTCCACATTGTAGAACCAGTCGGGCGAATCTACAAATTCGCCGGCTTTGTCGGTTTGCATGTGCAGCCACGGGAAGCCGTCATACAGTTTCGACTTGATGCCATGCGGAATAATTTCATAGCCGGTTTTCGCCACCGTATTCGCCATGCTCAAGCGGTGGATATTGCGGAATGCAAGAAACGGCTTTAAGCGCAACCTCGTTGGCGAATGGGCGTCCAGCAATGTATAGCGGATCAGCAATTCGTTCTCGTGGTGCATGAGCATGATTTCTTTTTTCAATACTACGCCGCCCACGCGGTAGGTAAGCGTAGCAATCGGTTCATAGGCAAAATCAACAATGTATTTATGCCCGCGCGGTTCATAGATGCCCGGAAAACGGCGGATGCCCAGGTTAAACGGCTGGCCGTGCTGTACAATGGTTTCGTCCAGCGACGACAGCAACACATGGTTTTCCCCGTCGAACCTGTCGACAGGCGCGACCAGCAAACCGTGATATTTCCGGGTATTGCAACAAACGATAGTGGTGCTGGTGTACCCGCCCGTACGGGTTGTGGCCAGGATTTCCCGCTCCAGCGAATACTCAAGGTTCACTAACTCCGCTTTGTTAAAATTCAAATAAGCCATGGATTCTATTCTTCAAAAAAAGCGCTGCAAGTTACTAATTTATTTTGAGATTAAAAAATTTGATTTTCCCGGCAAAATAAAAACCCCGGCAGCGTTTCTTCGCTGCCGGGATTTCTTGCCTTCCTCTTGGCCTTGTTAAAATTCTAATTCGTATCCCGCGGCTACTGCACGCACCGGACCTGGAACCCGTAGTGCTTGAGGGTGACGTTCGTGTACAGATCGCTGCTGGTGTAGTACAAGGCGGACGCGTTGCTAGTATTGTCCTCCGTAGAAGACCAGAAGTGGCCGAGCGAGTCCACAAGGAACATCAAACCGTTGCCAGTGTAGCCGCCAAACCCCCAGGCGAGGATCAGTGTTGACACATCCGTAGCGCCGACTAATACGTCAAAGTCATTCTTCGCAGGCACACGCCAGGGCGAGGGGCACAATTGTGCGGCATGTTGATTCACATACGACCAGTTATAATAGTACCACGTATTCGTGCCGGAAGTATGGCTCCGGCATTGCGGATCGATTGCGCTGGACGCGAAACCGTCTTTATTACATTCGGGGATGTGGATAGCGTCGCTCCATGTTTGTGTACCGAATGTCCACGTTTGATTCGAAGCGGCATACGTTGGCACTGGTATCAACATCTGCGTTACAGCAACCGTCTGCGTCAACGTGCCGGCGGTGATGGTTACGGTGGCAGAGCGGTCGGGCGCTTCAAGCGTTGATGCCGCCAGTGTAATGGTGAGGGTGCCGCGCCCCGTGCCGGAGGTGGGCGTGACCGTGCACCAGCCGTCGCCCTCTGCGCTCACGGCGGCTGTCCAGGAGGCATTGCTTGCAAGGAGTACGTGGTAATCGCCGCCCTCTGTCCCCGCTACTATCGCGTCCACATCCGCTACCAGGTAGTCGATACGCACCAGCGCGATGGTGCGCATTACCGTCCGCTCGGCGCCGTCGGAAATGAGGAGCACGGCTTCGCCGGCTTCATTGTCTAATGTAAAAGTCGCCGGGGCGGTGATGGTAAACGTGCCGGCGTCTCCGGTCTGGGTATGCGTTACCGTCCAGTCCGGCGTTACGCTCATTACCTTGACATGTTCCACATTCCCGGTGAGGGTATAGGGGACGGTTTGGACGTCGTTCTCCGCAAACTTTTCCGGCTGGGTAAAGTGGATGGCGATGGCCCTGTATTTGGGCAGGGTAATCGTTCCGCCGCCATTGGCGAGAGTGAATACCACGTAGTCGGGGTGGGAGTTATCCACGCCGTTTGCGGCGAATATCGCGTCGCCCTGCTCGCCGGTGGCTTTTATATCGAGGGACGTCCATTCGCTGTCTTCAGCGCAGTCGCCGGTGAGGCACACTTCCCATTCGTTGGTAGCCGCGTTGATGCGGAGCTTGGGAGTGATGCCCGGCGTTCCATCTTCGCCTTTGGGCCCGGTAACCGGCAGCTTTTGCCCGTTGATTTCGATAAACACGCTGTTGAGCGTCCAGTAATACACGCCGCTGTTTGCGGGATATTCGGCTACGCCGATTTGCGGGGTGGCGCCGGGTTCACCGTTGTCGCCCTTTTCGCCGTTCGATATCGTGATGGGGGCTCCGGTGGAGAAGGTAATGGTGTAGCCGCCGGGCGCGGGGGTGTCGAATGGCGTTACGTTGGTGATGTAGCGGCGTTCCTGGAGGGCGTCGACCAGCCCCTGCAGGGCTGTGATGTTGCTGTTCGCCGTCGCCTGCCATGCTTCGAGGGCGGCCACGCGGTTTTTTAATTCATTCACATCGCCGCGCAGGGCGCTGTCGTCGTACTTCTGGCAGCCGGCAAACACCATCACCGCTGCAATCATTAAGGTAAAGATTTTTTTCATACTGTTTGGTTTTTAAATTCATAATTCATAACTCATAATTCATAACTCATCATTACGGAATCACCGCGCTCC
>JAISLK010000055.1 GCA_031290935.1 Prevotellaceae bacterium
TAGGTTACCGTGCATCCGCCGGCATTGCGGGTAGCCTTTAATATACAGGTCGTCGTGGCTGTGGGCGTAACTGCTTTCGTGGCGCCGGGTTGCCATGTTGCGCCGTCGTCAAAGCTGTCAAGTTCGGCGCCGGCAGCCGTGGCGGTCAGCGTCGCGGACTGTCCCGCACAAAGGGTCGCAGCGGAAGCCGAAAAGCCCGTGATGGCGGGCATGGGCGGAAGTTCACCCGGGCAACCGGTAGCGTCGGTCAAGCCGTACATACAACCATGAAAAGTAGTGGCTGACTGGGTTACTGTGCTACCGGCGTCACCGGGGATGGTTTGTATAATGAATGGTTCTGTGCCGCGCAGGCTATAGCCGCCGGGTATCGCTTCGGCATAAGGCGGCAGGTCGGTAGCGTAGGCGCACCAGCCGAACTTGGGGTCGTAGCCGGTTACATCCACATTCACCTGCACGGTAACGGTGGCGGCAAAAGCGGAGTTATCAGCAGGCCCCTGCAGCCAGAAGCCTTTATCGTTGCCGGGCGCCAGCGTGGGCGTGCCGGCGGTGCATAAAACGGGCGGATCCGTAATGCCCGCCCGCAGCCAGCCGCCGGCATAGGCGTTGTTCTGTACCCGCCGGTAATCCACAAAGAGCCATACTTTGGCGCGTTCATTGGCGTTACGCGAGCCGGCAGGCCATTTAACCTCAAAGGTAACCGTCGGCGTGGCGGCGGTGTAGTTCGCAGAAACGGGCGTTACACTGACGCTCGTCTGCGCATTCGCTGCCCAAAATGGGAACAGGGTTGCGATAAATGTTGCAATAAATAAAAGATGCTTTTTCATTGGTAAGTTGTTTTTTCTATTTTAATATTTTGACTTAGTAGATTAAAATTCTTTGTAAACGCTTCTTTTCGAGTCCTCCCAAAAATCACCCGTTTTTTATTTTTAATCTTTCGGTACAATTTGTATTTTGCATAACTGTTTGTGCTGTTATCTTTTTGCTCGTCGTAAAAAAGACACGAATTTGAATTTCGTACCGCAATTCGTCCTCTCTTTTTCACTGTTAAATCGCTGATTTTATCCTCATTCATAACCAAGTTCTTGTTTTTTTTCATACCGCTTTTCGTGCCGCTTTTTTGTACTGTCTTGTATATCAAGTTCAATTTTTAATCTACTAAGTTAAAAAAACAAAAAAGAAAAATCAGTTAAAATTAAAATGAGGTAAATTATATGGCAAATGTATGTTAATTTTTTCTAATATTCTAAAGAATCTCATTCATACTGCTACATCATACCTGAATAATAACTGCAATTTTTATACGTCATTTCAATCATTTAAAATATATAAAATACGAATAATTAAAAAAATATAAATATTTCATGAAAAATGAACAAATTTGCAAAAAAACATAGAACCACACAAGTAGAACTTAATTTTATAAAATATGATTATATTTGTAATTATATAATATACCCAATGAGATACCTCAGGTACATATATTTCTTTGCAGGTGTGGCGTATATGCATTTATTTGTAGTAGTAATTGCCTGCGCCGCCGAGCGCTATAACAGCAATCCCGGCATTGCCAACTATAGACCGCTTGATTACCATGCCGCACGACAAAACTGGGCGGCAACCCAAGACCAACAAGGAATTATGTATTTTGCCAACAAGAGCGGCATGCTGGAATTTGACGGCGTGCGCTGGCAAGTGCACACCTTACCGGGCAACCGGGGCGTACGAACGGTGGCTTTTGATACACTTTCACAACGTATTTACTGCGGTACATTCGAGGAATTCGGCTATTGGGAACGAAATAAATTCAACGAGTTACAATATTATTCGGTAAGCGGCGACCTTCGTTCCTATACCCTGCACAACGACGAAATCTGGTCTATAGACTTCATGGGGGATACGGTTATTTTCCGCTCCTTTGCCACTTATTTCTCATACTGCGGGGGAAAAATACAAGCCGCTACGTTCCCGGCAGTGTGTTTATCCATGAACAAAATACACCATACTGTGTATGCAGCCACCATCGACGGACTGTATGTGTGGCAGCACGAAAAATTTGAATGGCTCCCCGGCGGGAAACAATTTACTGGAGATAAACAAATCAACTCCTTGCTGCCATTTGATGACAAAAATATACTCATTGTCACCCAAAACGCCGGATTATACCTGTATAACGGAGAATCATACCGGCGCTGGACAACGGCCGCCGACGAATTGCTGATACGCAGCCAGGTTAACCGCGCTTTGAACGTACAGGATTCGCTGTTCCTGTTCGGCACCATTATGAATGGCGTCGTGGCCATTGACCGGCAGGGCAAACAATTGTGGCATCTGCACCAGGCCAATGGCCTGCAAAATAACACTGTATTGGGTTTGTTTGAAGACCGCGAAGGCAATATCTGGCTGGGACTCGACGACGGCATTGACTACATATCGGCCACTTCATCGTTATATTTTTACCGCGGAAATTATGACAATGTAGAGGCGGTATATGCGATCATGGAGCACGAAGACGCCTTGTACCTGGCGACCAACAAAGGCCTTTTCCGCAAAACGGCAGGAAAGGGGCATTTTACCATGGTGCCCGGCATGCAGGGGCAAGTATGGGATCTCGCGGTATGGAACGGGCAATTGCTTTGCGGACACAATGCGGGCACTTTCCGTATAGAAGGGAACAAGGCTATACCCATTTCAAACGTTACGGGCGGCTATTGCCTGCGGCTGTTCCCGGCGAATGGAGGCAATGTACTGTTGCAAAGCACCTATACACAGTTGGTGATATACAAACAAAACGCGCAGGGATTGTGGCAATTCAGTCATGCAATCCCCGATTTCATTGAGCCGGTGCATTACCTGGAAATAGACCACCTGGGAAATGTGTGGGCGGGACATATTGAAAAAGGCGTTTTCCGGATACGCCTGAACGAAACGCTCACCCAAATTAACGAATGTAAGTACTACCATGCCATCGGCCATTACAACGCCGACCGGGTAGGCGTGTTCAAAGTGAACGGGCGTATCGTATTTACCACCGGCCATGAATTGTTCACCTACGACGACATGCACGACTCCATTGTGCCTTACCATAAACTCAACGAGACACTCGGCAAGTTCGCCGGCGCCCATAAAATCATAGCCACCGGACACCGTGATTATTGGTTTGCCTGCCACGACGAGTTGGCCTGTATCAACTTCGACAATGCCGGTAACGGCCGGGTGCTTCTGCAAATCCCGCACAGCGCGCTGAAAAACCAGGTGATGATAAACAACGAATGGGTCTATACCAACCGGCAACAGGTTTCATTTATCGGGCTCGGCAATGGATTTGCCATGCTCAACGGACAGCGAAAACCGTTGCCCGCCGCGCCTGCCGCCGTTCTGCTGCGCAGCATTGAAGCCTACACAAAGAAACAACAACGGCTGCTACTAGCGCCGGATGTACAAAATGCGCAATTGCCGTCGCCTTACCGCACGGTTAAATTCACTTTCGCCTACCCTTCCTTTTCTCCCAACGGCGTAAAATTGTGGTATAAACTCGACGAACTGGAAAAAGACTGGATGCCGGCAACCGGCAATGATGAGAAAGAATATTCACGGCTGCCGGCAGGAAAATATGTATTCGCCGTTAAGGCAACCGACCAAAGCGGCAACATACTCGCACAAACGCAATATGCGTTCACTATCCGGCCGCCGTGGTACGCCGGCAAAGTGGCTTTCGGCTGCTACGGCATAGGGGGAATATTACTACTATTCTTCTCTTACAAAATAGGATACGGGCAATTGCAGCGACAGCACCAAAAATTATTGCGCAGAGAAGAAGAAAGACGACGGGAAGAACTGGCACAACAGGAACAAAAAATCATCCGGCTCAAGAACGAAAAATTAGAAGCGGAAGTACTGTTTAAGGCAAAAGAGCTGGCCGTGAGTGCTATGGCCATCACGCAAAAAAACAACGTGCTGTTAACGCTGAAACAGGAACTGCAAAAAGAAGACAGCGCAAAAAACATCAAACACATCGTTAAATTGATCAATAAAAACCTTTCTTCGGAAAAAGACTGGGAGGTGTTTGAAGCGAACTTCGACCTTATTCACGACCGCTTTTTCCGCAACCTGAAAGAACGCACGGCGCAACTCACGCCGCGCGACCTGAAACTTTGCGCCTACCTGCGGCTCAATCTTACGACCAAAGAAATTGCACAACTTACCGGCAACTCGGTGCGGGGCGTGGAAGTCGCCCGCTTCCGGCTGCGTAAAAAACTGCATCTCAAACCGGAACAAAACCTCAATGAATTTATGCTCGAATTTAAAGGCTAAATACTGAACACCTGCCCTACACCGGATTTCGCATAAGTAATGCACTATGCGCTTTCTTTCGGCAGAAGCTGGGCGGGGTAGGCAAACCAGCGGGTAATCTTTTCGTCGTATTTGGAAGAGACGGGGATGTCCGGCGCCTGCTCCTTGCCGAACGTCATAAAGATGTCGCCTTTCTGGCGGCGGATAACGGTGACGGCTTCGAGGTTCACCATATACGACCGGTGGCAGCGGACGACATTCGTGTGCGCCATATTTTTTTCAATTGCCTTTAGCGAATTACGCAAAAGGAGCTTTGTCAGCGCGCCTTTGTGGAGATAGCAAACAATTACATAATTGTCGGCCGCCTCCAGGTAGAGCAGGTTTTCACGGGTAACAGAGAGGCGCAGGTCGCCCCGCTCGTCATAAAAAGAATACACGTTTTGTTTCGGCGCGGCAGCCAGGAGGCTTTCCTGCAGCAATTGCAGCTGCTTTGCCTTGTCCTTATAGGCAAAATACAGGTGCAGCACGGCATAGGGCAGCAACAGCACGAGGGA
>JAISLK010000056.1 GCA_031290935.1 Prevotellaceae bacterium
CGTGTCGTCCCGTGCGGGACTTTGCCCGGCGCGCTTGCCCGGCCGTATGCTGAAGCATACGGTTAATCAAGCGTTGTCCTTGCAGGACATGGTAACAAGCCGCCTGCACGAAAGCGCGGGTGGTTGTTTTTTTGTTGCCCGCAGGGCAAAAATATCAATAGAAAAACAGGATACCCCCGTATCGCCAATAGCCCGCAGGGCTTTCATGCCGGCGCTTTTTATGCATCCCCTCCGGGGAATATGGGGCAAGGGGTGGCGGCATTGTTCTATTGATATGGTTGCCCTCACGGGCAAAGAAAAGTCGGCAGTCGGCAGTTGGCAGTGGCCGGCAACAGCCTGAAATCATGAAATCAACTCCTCCATCCTTGCGCAACCAGTTCGATAGCCTGGCTGTCGGGGGTGAGGAGGTACGCGCCTTCGGAGGCGTCGCAGAGATGTCCGATAATATCGACGTGGGGCAATTCCTTGCGAAGGAGGTCGTGCAGCGTAACCGGCACGGTGAAGAGCAGCTCGTAATCGTCGCCGCCGTGCAGGGCAGCCGTTACCGCGTCAATGTGTATTTCGTCCGCCATGCGGAACGTTTCCGACGAGATGGGCAGGCGCTCCAGGTAAATGCGCACGCCGGAGTTCGACTGCCTGCAGAGGTGCAGCGCGTCCGAGGCCAGCCCGTCGCTCACGTCAATCATCGCCGTAGGCAGGATATGGTGTTGTGCAAGGGCTTCCATGACGTCTTTGCGTGCTTCGGGTTTAAGGTGGCGTTGCAAAATATAATCGTATCCTTCCAGGTGCGGCTGTTTGTGCGGGTTTCCTTCAAACACGCGTTTTTCGCGTTCGAGCAGTTGCAGCCCCATATAGGCCGCGCCCAGGTCGCCGGTAAGGCAGAGCAGGTCTGTGGGTTTCCCGCCGGAGCGGTACACGATTTTTTCTTCCGGCGCTTCGCCGATAGCGGTAATGTGCAGGGTCAGCCCGGTGAGGGAGGTCGTGGTGTCGCCGCCGGCCAGTTCCAGCCCGTAATGTTCGCAGGCAATTTTCACACCGGCGTAGAGTTCATCAAGGTCTTCCACAAAAAAGCGTTTGGACAGGCCAATGGAAAGCAGGATTTGCCGCGGCGTGGCGTTCATTGCATAGATATCGCTGATGCCGGCAGTAACCAGTTTATAGCCGAGATGTTTCAGCGGGGTGTAGGTCAAATCGAAATGGACGCCTTCGAGGAATAATTCGGCAGAGACCACGGTAGCTGCCTTTTCATAGCGAATCACCGCCGCATCGTCGCCGATGCCTTTGATGGTGGAAGGCTGTTTGAGTTCCACGGTTTTTGCCAGCCTGTTTACCAGCCGGAATTCACCGAGCGTGGTAACCGCTGTTTTTTCGGATGTTTTCATTCGTAAAGTTTTTACAAAAATAGCTTAAATTTTCGTATCTTTGCGTCCGTTGAATTATAATTATATGGGATTACATTTGAACATACAGGAGATATTGACCGCGTTCATGGTGCTGTTCGCCGTGATAGATGTTACGGGTTCTATTCCGATTTTTGTTAATTTATCCGGTTCGGGGAAAAAAATCCATGCCGGGCGTGCAGCGTCTATTTCATTTGCGCTGGTAGTGCTGTTCCTCTTTGCCGGCGAGGGGGTGTTAAACCTGTTCAGCACGGATATTGCTTCATTTGCCGTAGCCGGCTCGTTGATACTTTTCGCCCTGGCGGTGGAAATGACGCTTGATGTGGAGTTGTTCCGCAATACCGCGCCGGCGGGATATACGACGTTTATACCGGTTGTTTTCCCGCTGGTGGCCGGCCCCGGCACGCTGACCACTACCCTGTCGCTGCGGGCGGAATGTTACACCGCCAATATTATTATTGCCATAGCCCTGAATATGCTTATCCTCTATTTCGTACTGCGCAATACGTATTTGGTGGAAAAAGTTATCGGCAAGGGCGGTATTTATGCGGTACGGAAATTTTTCGGGATTATTTTAATCGCCATGTCCGTACGCCTCTTTGTATCCAACATCCGCGTACTTTTCGGATAAATTAAGTTTAAGGAATTATGGAATGGTTGAGCAACCTTTTATGGAATGACGGCGTAGCGCATACGATATTGCTGCTTTCATTAGTTATTGCGGCAGGTATCCTGCTGGGGAAAATAAAAATAGGCGGTGTTTCGTTAGGCATCACTTTTATACTGTTTGCCGGCATAGCCATGGGGCATTTCGGTTTTCATGCCGACCATCATGTATTGCATTTCGTCAAGGAATTTGGATTGATTCTTTTCATTTATGCCGTAGGCCTGCAGGTGGGGCCGGGCTTTTTTTCGTCTTTCAGGAAAGGCGGGCTTACGCTGAATTTACTGGCTGCCGGGATAGTCCTTTCCGGCGTGGGTATTACGATTTTTCTGCACTTAGCCGGGCATATCCCGATGCCGGCCATGGTGGGCGTGCTGTCGGGCGCGGTAACCAACACGCCCGGGCTGGGCGCGGCGCAGGACGCTTATACCGGCATAACCGGCACGGGAGACCCGTCGATTGCGCTGGGCTATGCGGTGGCTTATCCGTTGGGCGTTGTCGGGATTATCGTGTCCATGCTGCTGCTGCGCTATATTTTCCGCATCAGCCTGCCGGAAGAAAACGAACGGCTGGCGGCGATGGAAGCAGGCAACAAGGACGCCGTGTGCCTGTTATCGCTGGAAGTGAAGAACCCCGCCCTTTTCGGCCATGATATAAAAACCATTCTGGAACTGACCGGGCGGAAAATCGTTATTTCCCGCGTGTGCCATGCCGACGGGAAGATAGAACTCGCTTCGTCGAAAAGCATCCTCCGCGAGGACGACAAGGCGCTGGTGATAACTACCCCGCGCGACCGCCAGGCCGTAAGCAATTTTATCGGCCGGGAGATTGAGATGAGCCACGAGCAATGGGACAAGCTGAGTTCGGATTTTGTGTCGCGGCGGATTTTGGTAACCCTCTCCGAAGTGTCGGGGAGAACGCTTGCGCAGCTTAATCTGCGCAACCGCTTCGGCGTAAACATCACCCGCGTTAACCGGGCGGGCATTGACCTGATTGCGCGTCCGACACTGGCATTGCAGATGGGCGACCGCGTGATGGTCGTCGGGACGCTGGAAGCCATCGGCGGCGTGGAAAAGGTATTGGGCAACCAGCTGAAACGCCTCCGCGAGCCCAACCTGATACCGATATTCACGGGTATCTTTTTAGGCGTACTGCTGGGCAGCATTCCATTCGCTATTCCCGGCATTCCGCAACCCGTAAAGCTTGGGCTGGCAGGCGGGCCGCTGGTAGTGGCTATCCTGATAAGCGTATTCGGCCCCAAACTGAAGCTGGTTACTTACGCGACCATGAGCGCGAACCTGATGCTGCGTGAAGTGGGGATTAGTTTATTCCTTGCCTGCGTAGGGCTGGAAGCCGGCGAGCAGTTTGTGGAAACCATCCGGCACGGCGGCTTGCTGTGGGTCGGGCTGGGTATTATTATTACGCTTGTTCCCCTCCTTGTCTTCGGCGTTATCGGGAAAAAATGGTGCAGGCTGAATTATTTTTCACTGATGGGTTTGATTGCCGGCAGCACCACCGACCCGCCTGCGCTCTCTTATGCCGTAGCCACCGCCGGCCATGATACGCCTTCGGTAAGTTATGCTTCGGTCTATCCGCTTACCATGTTCCTGCGGGTACTGTCGGCGCAATTACTGATAGTGTTTTTTGGGTGAAAGATGGGATTCGAACCCACGACCTCCAGAGCCACAATCTGGCGCTCTAACCAACTGAGCTACGATCACCATATATGTCCGTTTTTTCAAACAGCGTGCAAAGATACAAAAAAATATTATTCCGCGCCAATAGTAAAGTACTCCGACAGCAATAATTCTTCTGTAGCGGCGTTGAGTTGCTTCAATTCGGCTATGTTAATGCCGGTTTTCCGCCATTTTTCCATCGGATTATGATAGCGGTCAAAGAGGGCGGCTTCCACGTGTTCCACCTGCTGCATGATGCCTGTGCCCGATTGATTGTAGAGGGCGGGAAAGTAAATGTATTTTTTTTCGTTGGCGCGCGTCAGCGGGAAGACCTTGCGTTTGAGCGCAAGCGCATGGTCGCACAACCGGGCGTGGTTGGGCGCAGCGCCTTTGCACAGCATGGCCGGCTGCTCCTCCCCTGCCTTCACCCACATGGGCACGGCGACCCCCGCCGGGGGATACCCCAGGACCGTCCATATCGTCGTCATCTCCGGATGCTCGCCCGGCTTCACTCCCTGAATCACCAGCGACGCCGATGACGACTTGCGCGGGATAAAATCCTGGTCATACACCCAGCCCGAGGCATTCAACGGTGAAAAACGACCGTCCAGCAAATCAATTCCCATCAGCGAATGGCGGAAAGAGCGCGACAGGTGGCGGAAAATCCACCGGGGCGTAATATTCCGGAGGGGCGCCCGGGGCAGGATAATCTCCATCGCCGTCTGGTAGCGGATATATCCCATGCCTTCGCCAAACCGCCCGGTGTAAGAAAAGTTAGTGTACACAAGAAAACCGTCGGGCGCAATTTTCGGGTCGTTCACGTCCACTTTCACCCACCGCGTATTGTTCACTTCATAATAGGCGGCGCCGCCCTGCGCGTCAATCACGCCAAAATTCGCCTCCACCCTCATCGGGCGCGGGTACCGGTCGAGGAACGCCTCAAACTCGGCTAAGGTGCTGCATTCCGAGAGGGCTTTGTACATCAGCTCCCCTTCCCTGTCCATTTCCTCTACTTCGTCGTCTTTGAGGTTATAGGAAGCCGTGTTCATAATGGAAAAGCCCGCGCTGTTGCTCCCCGTCCAGGCGGTAGCGCCGGTATCCGAGCTGTTCAGCAGGGCGAGGAACGCATATTTGCCGGTATGGAAAAAAGCCATCCGGTTGTTCATATCGTCGGTATCGCGGTGCTTCCAGAGGAGCGGCCGCCCGTCGGCGGTAACTTTCCCGGTGAATATCGCCGAAGTGCACCCGTAGCCGGCAACCGCCGGGCAGAGCCACCCGCAGGCGACCAGTAAGGTAATAATAAATGATGGTTTCATTTGAAAAGCGAATAAATTTGCATAAAGGTATAACTTTTTTTTTATTTCAGGACTTGCGCTTTTTTAATTATGAGTTAAGAACTAAGAGTTAAGAACTAAGAGTTGGCTGTCGCCGGCAGCTCATAATTCATCACTCATAATTAAAAACAAACACTTTTTATTCATCCCCTGCGGGGAATATGGAACAAGGGATATGCCGTTTTCTCTATTGATATTATAGCCCTGCGGGCAACTTATCGGCGCCGGCTCACTTTCAACTTTCAACTTTCAACTTTCAACTTTCAACTAATTCACGGTGCGCGTGTTGACCCGGTGGATGCGTCAGGGAACTTCTAACGCCTCCGCCGGTTTTATTCTCAAGCCTGCTTAAGAACGGCTCTTAACCCTGCTTAAGAACGGTTCTTAACCCTGCTTAAGAACGGTTCTTAAATCTGCTTAAGAACGGCGCTGTGTATTCGCAAACTTTCGTTGCCGGATGCGTTTAATTCAAAATCCGTAAATCCGTAAATTTTTATTACCTTACAACCGCCGCCTGCCGGAAGTGCGGGTGGCGCCAGCCAATTCATAACTCATAACTCATAACTCATAACTTATAATTTTGTATCTTTGCGTCCGAAACAAATCAAATCAATAAAAACGTTATGAAAATTACTGTTATCGGCGCAGGAAATATCGGGGGCGCTATCCTCGAAGGAACGGTCGGGAAAGGGATTCTGCAGCCGGCCGACATTACGGCGTCCGACCCGCACCCGCATTTTGAGGAAAAATTCCTCCGCAAAAATATTGCCGCCCACTATACCGCCGATAATGTCCGCGCCATACAGGGCGCCGATTTGGTTATCGTCGCCGTAAAGCCCTGGCTGGTGGAGAAAGTGATGGGCGAAATTGCCAGTGCGCTTGACCGTAAAAAGCAGGCAGTCGTGTCGATTGCCGCGGGCGTTACCTTTGACCGGCTGGAGCAGTACCTTTCGTCCGCCGCTATGGGCGGGCTGGAACTGTACCGCGTGATTCCCAACACCGCTATTTCATTAGGCCGGAGTGTATCGTTCATTACACGGCGCCATACTTCGGCGGCGCACGATGAACAGGTACGCACGCTGTTCGCCGCGCTGGGCGAAGTTTTCGACGTAGAGGAAAGCGAAATGACCGCCTGCACCGCCCTTTCTTCAGCCGGCATCGCCTATGCCCTGCGCTACCTTGACGCCGCCATGCAGGGCGGCGCGGCGCTGGGACTGGACGTACAGAAATCGTTGCGGATTGTAATGAAAACCATGGACGGCGCGCTTGCCCTGCTCGAAGCCAACGGCGCCAGCCCGCAAGCGGAAATCGACAAGGTTACAACCCCCGGCGGCGTTACGTTGAAAGGCCTCGACGCGATGGAGAACGGCGGTTTTACCCGCGCCGTCATTGACGGGCTGCTGGCGACAAGATAGCCGTCAGGAAGAAATTTGTTCGCCTGTTTTCCCGTAACGGCGTTCGCGGCGGTGGTACGCTTCCAGCGCGTCCCGGAAATGCTGTTTGGAAAAGTCCGGCCAGAGGGTTTTGGTAAAGTAAAATTCCGTGTAAGCCATTTGCCACAACATAAAATTACTGAGGCGCTGCTCGCCGCCCGTGCGGATAAGCAGGTCCGGCGGCGGCATACCGGCGGTGGACAAGTTTTCCTCCACGGCATCGGCAGTGATGCCGGTTACGGGCAGTTGCCCTTGCTGTACAGCGGCGGCGCACCGTTTGCAGGCTTCGATAATATCCCATTTCCCGCTATAGCTTAATGCCAGCGTCAGCGTCATGGTAGCGCCGGCGGCGGTTTGGGCGATACATTGCTGCAATTTTTCCTGCACCGCCGCCGGCAGCAAATCAATGCAGCCGATGTACCGCAAGCGGATATTATTTTTAAGCAGCGTGGGCGTTTCCTTTTGTATCGCTTCCACCAAAAGTTCCATGAGCCCGTTCACTTCCGCTTGCGGGCGTTGCCAGTTTTCCTCGGAAAAAGTGTAAAGCGTTAAATAACGCACCCCTGTTTCGGCGGCTATTTCTACTGTTTCACGCACTGCGCGGATAGCGTTCCGGTGCCCGAAAATACGGTTTTGCAACCGGCGTTTTGCCCAGCGGCCATTGCCGTCCATAATCACCGCCACATGCGCGGGAACAGTTGTAAGTCGTAAGCCAGCAGTCATAAGTTGTAAGTCTTTTTAGTCATAAGTTGCAAGTCATAAACGGGCTGGCGCCAGCCCATATCACCACCTCAAAATGCTTATTTTTCCACCCGTATTCCTTTCAACGGGAAGATAAGCGGTTCATGGCGGTTATAGGCGGCGCAAGCGCGGCCTTCGTTGAGGCGGTAAGTAAAGGTTATCCCGACCGTTCCAATCCAGTCTTTGTTGATAGCCCACGACCCGGGTTTCCCTTTGTAGTAATCCAGCCCGTCGCTGAATGTTTTCCGCATCAGCCATTCCGCCCCCAGGGTAAACCGCGTGAAGATGGCCAGCTTTGCGCCTACCCCCAGCAAGAGATAGCCGCCCAGCGTTTGCATTTCCTCTTCACTTACAAATATGTTTTTGTCGGGCGAGAGTCCGGTAAAGCCTAATCCCCCCACGAGGTAAGGCGACCATCGCTGCCGTTTCCGGAAGTCCGTTACATTCATCGGCAGAAAGCCGATTTCAACGGCGCACTCCATCATAATCATTGACCGCGCGAATGTCCATTGTTCGCCGGCATTGTCGGGCGGCATATCCGTCCGTAACATCCGGCCGCGCAATTCGCCGAAAGTAATTTCGCCGCGCAGGGAATGACGGTCGTCAAAATGGTAACGGTAAAAAGGGCCGACCAGAAAAGTAAGGTTCCGGAACAGGGAATAATTATCCGTTAAATCGCCCAAATAGAAAGCGCTGCCGGCAGTCATGCCTATATCGTGCGGCTCCGGCCGAAAATAGCTCAAAGGCTGTGCTCCGGCAACCAAAGAAGAAAAAAATGCCAAAACACAGAATATTTTTTTTCGGGCTAACTGCGCCATTCGTGGTGTTGCTATAAAATGTTTGGACTTAATACTTTTTTTATGGTTTAATGTATATTCCGCTTATCCCTTCCCCATGAAAGTTTGTCGCTCATGGTATCAAAAAAATTACTGCCGTGCAAACGGATAATGCGCAGAGCAAAACCGGCCTTGCATACGGTGAATTGCGCACCCGGGTTTATTTCTATCAACTGGTTGTCTATAGTAAGAAAAGCATTGCTGTCGCGGGTTTCGACCGTAATGTCCAGCAGGGTGTCGTCGGAAATGACTAATGAACGTACGTTTAAATTGTGCGGGGCGATGGGCGAAATAATGAAACTCCGGGACGTCGGCACTACAATCGGCCCGCCAACGCTCATGGAATAGGCGGTAGAGCCGGTGGGCGTAGCGACTAATAAACCGTCCGACCAGTAAACCGGTAACTTTTCGCCGTCCAGTTGCACGTGCACGCCAATCATGGCGGGGCTGTGCCGCTGGATGCCTATTTCATTGAGCGCATACGGGTAGACCGCAGCAGGTAAAATCGCGCTTTTCACTTCCAGCAGCGTGCGGTTTTCTATGGTATATTTTTTTTCTAAAATCGCATCCAGCGCCTGCGGCAGAGCGTCGAGCGGGGCGGCGGACAAAAAGCCCAACCGTCCCTGATTGATTCCGATAACCGGGATGCCGCTGTCGCGCACATGCGGTAAGCTGCCCAGCAACGTGCCGTCGCCGCCAATGCTTATCAGGCAAGCCGTTCCGTCCGGCGGCAACCGGTCGAAGGTAACGGCGCGGGGAATGATTATGCCATACGCCTGGTGCAAAAAATCATAAAACGGACGATAGAACGAAAACGTTACCGCCCGCGCCTGCAACAGCTTTATGGCCGCATGCATCTGCGCCGACAAGTCGGTGGTAAATGCCCGGCCGTATAATGCAATTTTCATGATGATTTCTAATTTCCGGTTTTAAAAATGATTATTTATATTTAATCCTGTTACGCGAACCATTCCTTGTAATGCAGATAGCCGGCGGCGTTGTTGCGCGCCATTTCGATAGTTTTCTCATCGCTGTCTTTGACTTTTTTTGCCGGAAGCCCCGCATATACGCCGGGTTCCAACGTAACATTACTTAGTACTACGGCGCCGGCGGCAATAATTGTATTGTCGGGAATAACGGCATTGTCCATTAAAATGGCGCCCATGCCGACAAGTACATTGTTTCCGATTTTTGCACCGTGAATAATGGCATTGTGCCCTACGCTTACATCGTCGCCGATTTCCACCACCGACCGTTCATACAGGGTATGCAATACCGCCCCGTCCTGAATGTTCACGCGGTGGCCGAGGCGGATACTGTTTACGTCGCCGCGCAGTACCGCGCCGTACCAGATACTGCAATCGTCGCCCATCACCACATCGCCGACAACCACCGCCGTCTCGGCTATAAAACAGTTTTTCCCTGTCGCCGGCGTTATTCCCCGCACAGCACGTATTACAGACATATTTTCTCCTCTTAAAAATTTGCGTAAAGATACAACTTAATTTTGGTACGTTCAACCGGAGAATGCCAGTGGAAAATTAAAACGGGTACCCTACGCCGAAATGCAGCGACAGGTTTTGCAGCGCAAGTATATTGCGGTAATTCGTCCATCCCGTGTACTGCCGCGGGTCGTAAAGTTTGGCGCCGACGTCAAACCGGATAATCAGGAAGTCAAAATTCAAGCGAAGGCCGAAACCGGTGTTCAGGGCGATTTGCCTTAAAAAGGTAGCGGCGTTGAATACCGCCGATTCGGTAGCTTCCGCGTAATTCAATGACCACACGTTCCCGGCGTCAAGGAATAATGCGCCTTCAAACATGCTGCTGATGCTGAAACGGTATTCCACATTCGCTTCCAGTTTAAAATCGCCCACCTGGTTGGGAATGGAAAACGTGGAATCCATTGCCGCAGCGCCCGGCCCTACGGTGCGCGATTGCCATCCCCGCAGACTGTAAGCGCCGCCGGAAAAATAGACCTCTTCATAGGGCAATGAAATAGAATTGCCGTAAGCGCGGCCAATGCCTGCAAATAAACGATAAGCAACAGTATGCCTGTCATTCAACACCAGATAATGCGAAAAGTTCACATCGGTTTTCAAGTATTGCGAATAAGGCGTTCCCCCTATCATGTAATTCCTGTTTTGGGGATTATAAGTCCATGCTTTATTAAATACACTTAGCAGATTGCCCGCCGAGCCGACCGTCCAGCGTAACTGCACGGAATGGGACTTGTTCGACGGCTGGCGGGTACTGTACAAAAACGAGGCGTTGGCGCCCAGTACAAAATGGTCTTCATACCGGTTACGCAAATAGGGGTTGCTTAATGTAGAACGATAAAATTCCCCGCTCATGTTAAACAGCTTGACAATACTCAAATTGAGCAAATTTATCGCATAGGATAACTGCGGTTTTGTCCGCCAGCTGTACCCCAGGAGGAACGCCAGCGAATTGCGCGTATATTCCGGCCGCAGCTGGTAATTATAAGAAGTGGTAAATTCCGTTTGCGGCGAATACGTATTAAAATACCGATGAATAAAGGGAAAGAAAAATTTGGGGGCGCCGACAGTTCCCGATACCCCCAATTCGTTTGAACGTTTCCTGCTGTCGCCAATATGGAACGGATCAAATTGAAAATTTTCGGACAGGCTGATATTAAACCACTCCGCACCGCCGAAAATATTACGATGATAATAGCTCAACGCCGGCGATACCCCGAGCAGCCCAAGGCTGCTCATCGACGCTTCCATATTCAGCTTAAAACCCTGCGCCGCCCCGGGAGTAAGATAAATAATACAATCTATCAACGTATCGCCGGTGGCGGCGGGCGCACGCTGGAAATTAATCGCAATAATCCGGAACAAACGCAGATTGGAAAAATTCGCATAGGTTTGCGTATTCTCATCCCCGTTGTAATAATCCCCCGGCTTAATAGTATTCGCCGCCAGCAGCAACCCGGTATGCACGGGCTGCCGCTGGCGGTAGCATACATAAATATTCCCCCCTGGAGAATGCTCGGCGAGAACCTCCGTATAGCCGCGCATGTAACCGCTATCGGTAGACGCCTCTACAGCGTCGTATTGCGTATAAATTTTCACAGTGCGTATACGGAACTGTTTATGGTACCCCAGCGAATCAATAGCCTCGGGCGGCTCGTTTATATTTAAAAGAACGGTTACATCCGCGCGGTTATTGCCCCCCAGCGTATCGGCATCGAAAGAAATCAGCGTCCGGCGGAACGACGAAAACCCCTTGGCATGCATGGACGCTTCGATACGCTCCCGCTCCCGCTCCAGCAACTGCAACGAAAGCGGCAACCCTTTTTCAAGCAGACTATGCACCGTATCACCCAGAATAAACGGACGAAGAATACTGTCCCCTATCCGGTAACGAACAGTATTCAACCTAACCTGCTCGCCCGGCGAAACGGTATAATATACGCTCGCCTTATGCCCGCGATACACCACCGTATCCTCCACCCTCGCATTATAGTACCCCAGAGAATGAAGATATTGCCCGATATTATTAACGCTGCTGCCAACCAGCGAAGAATCAAACACCACAGGAGCCTCCCCGATTTTTTTCATTGCCCGGCCCAGCCAGCAACTGTCACACTTCGGACTCGCATTATAAATACCCAAATAAAGCTTGATATTAAGCAACGACGGCCTGTTCGCCTGCTGACGAATATAGGGAACCACCTTCTTCGCCGTTATAGCACCGGAACCGGCGACACGCACCTCATTCTTCGCCAGCAAATAATCACCCTCCGCCAAGTAACGGGCCGAACTGCAAGACGAAAACAAAACCAGTAAAAAAATACCGCTCCCGACTATATATATAAGACTTCTCAACACACCCTCAAATTTACATAAACAAACTTGCCACCCTTCCCCTCACCCCATCTTCCCATACAACACCGGATTCAACGAAGGATCATTATACATCTTCATCTGCCGGTACACCTTCATATACTTGCGCCCGGCAGCAATATCCTCCAGCAACTGATCAATAGCCACAGAAAGATCACGCTGCTGCTCCACCAGTATACCCCACTTCTCCCGGCACTGCTCACGATGCGCCGCACCCGCATCGCACCGCTCCGCCTCCTGACGCATGTGATAAATCTTAAGCACAAGAATAGACAACCGGTCAACTGCCCAGGCCGGACTCTCCGTATTAACAGTCGCCCACGGAAGCGGCTCCACCCCCGCATACTGCGCCAAAAAATAACTGTCAATCACCTCCACCAAATCCGTACGCTCCTGATTCAAACGATCAATACGACGCTTTACCAGCAACGCCGCCCCCGGATCTATCACAGGATTCCGGATAATATCCTCCAGATGCCACTGCACCGTATCAATCCAGCTCTTCAAAAACAGATAATAATCCACAGACTTATACTCATAAGGATTTTGAACCTCCGCATCCACACTGTCCGTAAGATGATAACAGTCGACACAGGCAGAAAAAACACCATTACAACGCTCAGTAAAAGACATACACTCCAACATAAAAAATCCACACTAATGCTTGCGCCCAACAAGCTTCTCCGCAAACTGCCGCATATACTCCTTACGCCCCGGCGCCACATCCACCGTATCCAGCAACGCCAGCGCCCGCTCATAATAACCCGCAATATGCCCCTCCACCTGCTGCCGTATCTGCAACCGACGATAAATATCCAGCATACTCCTTATCTTCTCCTCCACCGAAACCCCCTTCCCCGTCAAAAGCGAAAACAAATCCCGCTTATCACTCCCCGACGCCTGCTGCATAGCCAGCAAAAGAAGAAACGTCTTCTTATTACACGCAATATCATGACCAATAACCTTCCCGAAAATATCAGCATCCCCATACACATCCAGCAAATCATCCTGAATCTGAAAAGCAACCCCCAGCAACCGCCCAAACTCATACATACCCGCAACATGCTGAGAACTCGCCCCACCCGCAATAGCCCCAATCTTCGCCGCCGCCGCCAGCAACACCGCCGTCTTCCGCTCAACCATCTGCAAATACTCCTCCTCACTGATAACCGCATGACGCTCATAATTCATATCCAGTTGCTGCCCCTCACACACCTGCGCCGCCGTCTCATTAAACAACCGCAACACCTCCGGCAAATAAACAGGATCAACCTCACAAATATACCGGTACGCAGCAATACACATCACATCCCCCGAAAGAATCGCACTGTTCACATCCCACTTCCGATGCACCGTCGCCTGATTCCGCCGCAACACCGCATTATCCATAATATCATCATGCACCAGCGTAAACGCATGAAAAAGCTCCAGCCCCACCGCCGGAAACAGCACCCTGTTATCTATCCGCTCCGAAAACAAATTACAGGAAAGCACACAAAGCATCGGACGAACACGCTTACCCCCCATCGACATCACATAAGACACCGGCCCGTAAAGCTCCTGCGGCTCCCCCGGAACATGCAGATTCCTTATCACCCTGTCCACCCACTCACGCACCTCAGAAATTGAATACATATACAAAATTATAAGCGCCGCAAAGGTAATAAAAATTTCAAAACCCCCAAACTCCAAAACCCAACACCGCCACCACCATTCATAACCCATCACTTAAAATTTAAAAAATTTTTTGCCAATCTAAAAAAACTTCCTACCTTTGCACCGCTCTGCAGAAAACCCCGTCACATTCCCCGGAGAAAAAAACAAAAACCACCCAAACGAAAACAAAAACGGAGCAAAGGAGATTAAAAACGGAGCAAAGGAGATTAAACACAAACTAACTTAAAACAAACCCGTTAACAACCACGCGCCACCCCGAAACCCGGCACCCTGAAATATTGAAAGCTTTAAACAATGAAAATAATGAAAAAGAAAAAATGGCTCATCATCGCAGGAACCCTCCTCGCAGCGCTCCTCATCTGGACCCTCGCCCTCTCCCCCAACAACGCCGCCACAGAACAGGAAGTAAAAGTCATGCGCGGCGCCTTTGAAGTCATCATCGCCACCACCGGCGAACTCAAAGCCCAAAGCATGGAACGCATCGAAGGCCCCGAAGGCCTCCGGGCACGCAGCATCCGCCTCCAGGAAATAAAAATCCAGGACCTCGTACCGGAAGGAACCATCGTCAAAAAAGGCGACTACGTCGCCACCCTCGACCGCTCCGCCGCAGCCAACCGCCAAAAAGACCTCGAAGACGACGTCGAAAAAGTACGCGCCCAGCTCGAACGCACCCTCCTCGACACCTCCCTCAACCTCCGCGGCATCCGGAACAACCTCGTCAACCTCAAATTTGACATGGAAGAAAAACAAATTGCCGTAGAACAGTCCGTATACGAACCCCCCGCCACCCAGCGCCAGGCCCTCAACAACCTCGAACGCGCAGAACGCGCCTACCAGCAGGAACTGCAAAACTACACCCTCAAAGAAGCCCAGGCACAGGGACAAATTAAAGACGTTACCATCAACCTCTACCAAAAAGAACGGGAACTCCAGGAACTCCTCAACGTCTTAGACCAGTTTATCATCCGCGCCCCCAAAGACGGCATGGTCATCTACTACCGCGAATGGGGCGGCGAAAAACGCAAAGTCGGCTCCAGCATCTCCCCCTGGGACGCCGTCATCGCCACCCTCCCCGACCTCTCCGTAATGGAATCAAAAACCTACGTAAACGAAATCGACATCAGCAAAGTCAAACGGGGGCAACCGGTACGCATCGGCGTAGACGCATTCCCCGAAAAACAATACACCGGCATCATCACCGAAGTATCCAACGTCGGCGAACAACTCAAAAACGCCGACGCCAAAGTATTCGAAGTAATCGTACGCGTAAACGAAAGCGACCCGATTCTGCGCCCCTCCATGACCACATCCAACAAAATCATCACCGCCGCTTACGACGACGTACGCTACGTCCCCCTCGAAGCCCTCTTCGGCGCGGACACCATGACCTACGTCTACCGCACTAACGGCATCCGCCAGGTAGTAGTCCCCGGCGAAATGAACGACAACTTCCGCGTAATAGAACAGGGACTCGAAGAAGGCGACGAAATCTACCTCTCCTTACCGCAAAACGCCGAAAACTTCCGCCTTGCCGGAACAGAATACATCGACATCCTCAAACAGCGCGCAAAAGAAAAGAAAGAAGCCGAAGAAAAACAACAAAGAGAAATAGCAGAACAGGAAAAGAAAATGCAGGAAATGCTGGAAAGCATGATGCAGCCCCCCGCACCCGCCGCCCAGGGACAGGGACAAAGAAAACGGAGAGAAAACACGGGAAATGCCGGAAAAAATAACGCAGCCGTCGACTCCATCCGCACAAAACCCCACACACCCGCACCGGTAAATAACTAACCGCCCCGAATTATGTTTTTCTTCCACAGGTATCTGCACGACATCCACATTGCTATAGAAAGCATACTGGGAAACAAGCTCAAATCCATGCTCACGGCCCTCGGCATTATCTTCGGCGTAGCCGCCGTAATCAGCATGCTCGCCATCGGAAACGGCGCACAACAGGAAATCCTGGAACAAATTAAAATGGTAGGCGTAAACAATATCGTCATCACACCCGCAGAAGACGTAGCCGGAGAAGACGCCGCACAGGAAAGCGGAGAAAAAGAAGCCCGGAAATACTCCCCCGGCCTCACCCTCGCCGACGCCGAAGCCATCCGGAACGTCCTGCCGGACATAGAACGCATAAGCCCCGAGGTAACCGTCAATACCTTTGTCGTACACGGCGGCATCCGCTACCCCGCAAAAATACTGGCCGTATCCACCGACTTCTTCCACCTGTACAACCTGGCCCTGTCCGACGGCGATTATTTCACCCAATACCAAAATGAACACGGCCTGCCGGTATGCGTCATCGGACACAACGTAAAAACCAAACTCTTCAACAACGAAGACCCCATCGGGCAATACATCAAATTCGGCGGCATCTGGCTATGCGTAACCGGCGTACTGGAAAAAAGCCAGGTAACAACCACTTCGAGTTTCGACAATGCCGGCGTAAACATGAATAACGACAACGTCTACATCCCGATTAAAACCATGCTGATGCGCTACCAAAACCGTGCGCTGGTAAACACCATGCAGGGACAAAACGCTGCCGGCATTATCGTAAACGGCGGCAGAATAACTATCCGGACAACGACCACCTCTTCCTCCAGCGAAAACACCAGCACCAACTACCACCAGCTCGACCGGATTATTGTCCAGGTAAAAGAAACCGACCAAATCAATTCGGCGGTAGAAGTATTGGGACGCATGCTCTTCCGGCGGCACCAGGAAGTCAAGGACTATGAAATTACCGTACCCGAATTACTCTTAAAACAACAACAACGCACCAAAGACGTTTTCAATATTGTACTGGGCGCCATCGCCGGCATCTCCCTGCTCGTAGGCGGCATCGGAATTATGAACATCATGTTTGCCTCCGTCATGGAACGCATCAAGGAAATCGGGACACGGCTCGCTATCGGCGCCAAAAAGCAGGACATCGTCGCGCAATTCCTCTCCGAAGCCATCCTGATAAGCGTTACGGGCGGCGCAATTGGCGTACTGCTCGGCGTCGGGCTGTCGCTGATTATCGAACAGGTGTTTGACATAAAAACCCTCATTTCATTTTTCTCCATAGTGATAGCTTTCGGCGTATCGGCAGCGGTAGGCGTAATCTTCGGCTATTCCCCCGCCAAGCGGGCCTCCGACCGCGACCCGATAGAATCGCTGAGATACGAATAACCCAATCCAAACCTGCAGATGACGCCGGAATCACTAATAAAAAAACGCATAATGAAACAACTACTTTTTATTATCCTTGCTTGCATCGTCAGCCAGGCAGCGGCACAAACAGCGCAAAAATACAATTACACCTACACCCTGGAAGAAGTCCTGAACCTCGCGCAGGAACAATCGCCCGACGCCCTCCGCACAAGGAACACCTACCTGGCCAGCTACTGGCAGTACGGCTCCTACCGCGCAAGCCAGTTGCCGACGCTAAGCTTTTCGGCAAGCCTTCCCGACTTTTCGCACCAATATGCCACATTGGATCTACAAGACTCTTCCGGTAACCAAATAACCCGGTATGTGCCGAGTTTTATTAGCCAAATCAACGGAACACTTTCCCTCTCGCAGAATTTACCAACCGGCGGGGTGGTTTCCATATCCTCGTCTTTGGACAGGCAAGACCGGTTTTTAAATAGCTTTAACGAATATGCAGGCGCATCCTACCGCACAGTGCCTGTCAGCCTCAATTTACGACAATCCCTTTTCGGCGTGAACGAATGGAAATGGGACCGCAAAATCGAACCCCTGCGCTACGAAGAAGCCAAACGGAACTATTTGAAACAAATGGAAACCATTTCGCTGCGCGCCATCCAGTATTTCTTTGACCTGGCCGCCGCACAACAGAATTTGGCGATTGCCGAATTTAACTACGCCAACAACGACACCCTGCACAAAATCGCGCAGGGGCGCTATAACATTGGAACAATCGGCGAAAACGACCTGCTGCAATCGGAACTAAATTACCTGAACGCCGGCTCGTCCTTAAATCAAGCCCAATTAGACGTGGATACCTACCAAAACCGCCTGCGCTCGTTTCTCGGGTTCAATGAACTGGTAACCGTCGCCATTAGCCTGCCCACCGGCGTTCCCAACACGATCCTTGACCTAGAAGAAGTAATGGTATGGGCGCGGAAAAACAACCCCGACCTCCTCGGCTACCAGCGGCAATTGATAGAAGCGGAAAAACAGGTAGCCCAGGAAAAAGCAAATACCGGCTTGCAGGCCGACATCAATCTCTCATTTGGGCTGAACCAGCAGGCAAGCGATTTTTTGGAAGCCTACCAAAATCCCGTGGATATGGAAACGGCGCGTATCTCGCTGCAAGTCCCCATCCTTGACTGGGGGCGCGGAAAAGGGCGCGTACGCATGGCAAAGTCGAACCAGCAGGTAGTCCAAACGCAGATAGACCAGGCATTGGCGGATTTTGAGCAGGACGTCGTGCTGAAAGTACGTCAATTCAACATGCAGGAAATACAGTTCAACATAGCCGCCAAATCCGACACGGTAGCCCAGAAACGCTACGAAGTATCCAAAGCGCGTTTCCTCATTGACAAAATCACGATTACCGACATGAACAATGCCCAGTTAGACCGCGACCGCTCACAACAAAATTTTGTAAACGCATTACGCAACTACTGGAACTATTATTATCTGCTACGCCAAATTGCGCTATACGACTTCATCAATAACCAACCCCTCGAAGCAAACTTTGATGAACTGGTCAAATAATTGTTTTAAAATTTTCAAAATAGTTGTATCTTTGCACCCTCTAAAACAGGAGAGGTGGCAGAGTGGTCGATTGCGGCGGTCTTGAAAACCGTTGAAGTGAGAGCTTCCGGGGGTTCGAATCCCCCCCTCTCCGCCAGCAAACAAAAAAGAAGACTATGGAAAGATGCCGGAGTGGTCGAACGGGACGGTCTCGAAAACCGTTGTACTCGTCAGGGTACCGAGGGTTCGAATCCCTCTCTTTCCGCTGAAAGTTCCGGGAGCTTGTAAAGTAAAAATTTTTTTTCTAAACCACAGTTGGGGGTGCACCCCCAACTGTGGTTTTTTTCTTACTTCAGTTGCATTTACTAATTGAACTTACTTTTTATATTGCCCTGCGAGTAAATGGATGGCCGTTGATTATTTTTAATACCACCCTTCGCCTTTCACCCTACCCCTGTTTTCAAGGCCGTTTTTTCTCGAAAAAAATTGTTATCTTTGACCGCTCTTTGGAAAAAGAAAATAAATTGTAAGTAAAAAAAGTAATTTTATAAAAAATCAATTGCATTATGACTAATTCGTTTATAAACCGTCATAACGGGCCGCGCGAGACGGATGTAGCGGGAATGCTTAAAACCGTTGGCGCCGGATCGCTCGACGAGTTGATAAGTGAAATTATCCCCGCCGGCATCCGCCTGTCCACACCGCTTTCGTTAGACGCGCCGGTCAGTGAATACGAATACCTGCGCCGGCTGAAAACGCTTGCACAGAAAAATAAACCGCTGCGCTCGCTCATCGGCATGGGCTATTACGGCACGGCGGCGCTGCCGGTAGTGCTGCGCAATATTTTTGAAAATCCTTCCTGGTACACGTCGTACACGCCTTACCAGGCAGAGATTTCGCAAGGCCGCCTCGAAGCGTTGCTGAACTTCCAGACCATGATTGCCGGGCTGACCGGCTTTCCCGTTGCCAACTGCTCGCTGCTGGACGAGGCCACCGCCGCTGCCGAAGCCATGAGAATGATGTTTGAGCTGCGTTCGCGCGAAGCGGTGAAGGCAGGTAAGAACCGCCTTTTTGTAGATGAAAATATTTTCCCGCAAGTCCTCGATGTGCTGCGTACGCGCTCCGCGCCGCTGGGCATCGAAATAGTTACGGGGCGGTACGACGCTTATACGTTCGACGCGCAATGCTTTGGCGCGATAGTGCAATATCCCGCCGCCAACGGCGAGATACGCGACTATGCTTCTTTCTGTCGTTCGGCGCATGAAAACGGCGCACTGGTAACGGCGGTGTGCGACATTCTCTCGCTGGCCGTCCTGAAAGAGCCTGCGGCATGGGGCGCGGATATAGCGGCAGGCAGTACGCAACGTTTCGGTATCCCTATGGGTTTCGGCGGGCCGGCGGCGGCCTTTTTTGCCGCTAAAGACGAATACAAACGCCATATTCCCGGCCGCATCATCGGCGTATCGATAGACCGTTTGGGCAACCGGGCATTGCGTATGGCGCTGCAAACGCGCGAACAGCATATCAAGCGCGAAAAAGCTACGTCGAATATCTGTACCGCCACGGCGCTCATGGCAACGATGGCGGGCATGTTTGCCGTATACCACGGGGCGGAAGGGCTGCGCGAAATTGCACAGCATGCGTACCGCTACGCTTCCGGCATCGCCGCCGCCATGACGGCTGCAGGCTTCCAGCTCGCTTCCGGCCACTTCTTTGACACCATCGAAATACAGGGCGTGGATGCAGCGACTATCCGCGCAAAAGCGCTGGCGGCGGGCGTTAACTTTTATTATCCTTCGGAACACAGTGTGCGCATTAGCTTTGATGAGTTGAGTAATGACGACGAAGCAAAAACCGTGTTGCAAATATTCGGACTGCCGCCGGAACTGCCTGCCGCCGGAACACTTTCCCTCCCGCGCGAAACGCCGCTGTTGTGCCAGCCGGTATTCCATCGCTACCGTTCCGAAACGGAACTGATGCGCTATATCAAGAAACTCGAACGGCGCGACATATCCCTGACGGACTCTATGATTCCGTTAGGTTCATGCACTATGAAACTGAATGCGGCGGCGGAGATGCTCCCGCTCAGCTGGAGCGAATGGAGCGACATGCACCCCTTTGCCCCCGCCGGGCAGTGGGACGGCTATGCGCAACTGATACGGTCGCTGGAACACGACCTGTCTGCTATCACCGGGCTGGAGGCGGTGTCGTTGCAACCGAACTCCGGCGCGGCGGGCGAATACGCCGGACTGATGACGATACGCGCCTACCATATTGCCCAAGGGCAGCCGCAACGCAACGCGGTTATTATCCCGGCTTCCGCGCACGGCACCAACCCGGCAAGCGCGAGCATGGCCGGCATGCAAATCATACCGGTCAGCTGCGACGACAACGGCAATATCAACGTGGACGAACTGCGCGAAAAAGCGCAACAGCACAAAGATCGCCTCTCGTGCATGATGATTACCTATCCCTCGACGCACGGCGTGTTCGAGAGTCGTATCCGCGAAATTGTGGATATTATCCATACATACGGCGGGGAGGTATACATGGACGGCGCAAACATGAATGCCCAGGCAGGCCTGACCAACCCGGGCGCTATCGGGGTGGATGCGTGCCACCTGAACCTTCATAAAACCTTTGCCATGCCGCATGGCGGCGGCGGCCCCGGCGTGGGGCCAATATGCGTGGCAAAACACCTGGCGCCCTTCCTTCCCTCGCACCCGATGCTGGGCGGGGATGGGGCGGTAGCGGCTGCGCCTTTCGGCAGCCCGCTCCTCCTGCCGGTAACGCATGCCTATATAAAACTGCTGGGCGGCGAAGGATTGAAACGCGCCTCAGAACTAGCGATATTGAATGCAAACTACTTGTCGGTAAAACTCCGGCCGCACTATGCTACGCTCTACACCGGCGAAACCGGACGGGTAGCGCATGAGTGCATCATTGACCTGCGCCACTTTGGAAAGGAATACGGCGTGGACGCCATCGACGTGGCAAAGCGGTTGATGGATTTCGGCTTCCATGCTCCGACGCTGTCGTTTCCCGTGCCCAATACCCTGATGATAGAGCCTACCGAAAGCGAATCGAAAGAAGAATTAGACCGCTTTGCCGAAGCGATGATTACCATCAAAGAGGAATGCGAGGCGATTAAAAGCGGACGTTCCTACCCTGACGACAATCCGCTGAAAATGGCGCCCCACACCGTCGGCGAAGTTTGCGCCGACAGTTGGGCACATCCTTATTCCCGGACACAGGCAGCGTTCCCGCTGGCGCGGATAGCCGAAAATAAACGCTGGCCGTTCGTTGCCCGCGTGGACAACGGCTTTGGCGACCGCCACCTGCTATGCACCTGCGACGCCGTACTTCCTTCGGTATAATATATTTAAAAATAACAGCGAACATTATGCAACCGGGACCCATACAGGTAAACATACAATCGGAAACAGGCGAACTGGAAGCAGTGATTATCCACACGCCCGGCGCCGAAGTGGAGAACATGACGCCCAAGCATGCACAGCGGGCGCTCTACAGCGATATCCTTAACCTTCCGCTGGCGCAAAAAGAGTATAAACAGTTAGAAAGTGTACTGTCCAAAGTGTCGAAGACCTACCAGGTGAAAGACCTTTTGATAAAACTACTGGAAGACTATGAACGGAAAAAGGCGCTGGTCGGAAATATCTGCGCCGCCGAGCATGCACCGGACTATTTCGACGGGCTGATGAGCCTGCCGCCGGAGAAACTGGCCGCCTGCCTGATTGAAGGAGTGCCGGCGCGTATCGACAACCTCACGGCGTTCCTGAACGACGATTATTATGCGCTGTTTCCGCTCTATAATTTTTATTTTACCCGCGACGCCGCTATGGCTATCGGCCGCCGGACGCTTGTCGGGAAAATGGCGAACAGGGTGCGCCTGCGCGAATCGCTGATTATGGAGGCTATTTTTACCGATAGCCGCCTATTTGCCACCGACTCCGTGATGAACCCTTCCGGCGAATCCGGCAACCCGGAAATACTGATAGAAGGCGGCGATATGTTAGTGGCGCGCGAAGACGTGCTGGTCATCGGCGCCGGCTGCCGCACTTCGTCGCAGGGGGTGGATTTCATCCTGTCGCAATGGCGCCGCCAAAAGGAAGGACGCAAATATATTCTGGTACAGCAATTGCCCCATACGCCCGAATCGTTTATCCACCTGGACATGGTTTTTACGTTCCTCGGCGACGGAAAATGTATGGTTTTCGAGCCGCTGATACTCGAAGACAACCGCTATGAAACAATCCTTATCACGGTGGACAACGGGCGGGTGGCGCGAATTAACTATGTACCCGATTTGCTGTCGGGGCTGAAGAAAACAGGCATCGACCTCGAACCCCTGATGTGCGGCGGCAGAGACGATGAATGGACGCAGGAACGCGAACAATGGCACAGCGGCGCAAATTTTTTAGCCATCGCGCCCGAAAAAGTCATCAGCTATGCACGCAATGTGCATACCATTGAAGAATTGAACAGGCACGGATTCGACGTTATTCCCGCACAAGAAGTGATGGAGGATAAAGTTGATTTGAAAAAATCCAGCCACTGTGTAATCACTATCGACGGCTCGGAACTGCCGCGCGGCGGCGGCGGCGCCCGCTGCATGACGCTGCCGATACGGAGAAAAGAAGAAAAGTAAAAGGTGGGAGGGGACGGGGAGCGCACAACCTTTTACCCTTCCACCCTTCGCCCTTCCATCCTTTCACCCTTTCACCCTTTTACCCTTTTTACCCAAATTTATGACTTACGACTTACGACTTCTACATACCAACCGCCTGACGCCGGAGCAATTCCGGCAGGCGGAAAAAATGCCGGTGGTACTGGTATTGGACAATATACGCAGCCAGCATAATATCGGCGCGGCTTTCCGCACGGGCGACGCTTTCCGTATTGAAAAAATTATCCTCTGCGGCATCTGCGCCGTGCCGCCCAGCGCAGAAATACACAAGGCGGCGTTGGGCGCAGAAGATACCGTAACTTGGGAATATGCCGCCGACGCCGCCGACGCCCTCGCCGCTCTGCGCAGCAACGGCTATACGCCGGCGGCGGTGGAGCAAACAAAAGACAGTATCCCCTTACAGGAATTTATTCCGCACGAAAGAAAAAAGTATGCGCTGGTCTTCGGCAATGAAGTCAAAGGCGTACAGCCGGCGGTGGTGGACGCCTGCGACTGCTGCATCGAAATCCCGCAAGCCGGCACCAAACATTCCCTCAACGTCAGCGTCAGCATCGGCATTGTGTTATGGCAATTTGCTAAAAAAAGATTTTGATGCGGCGATGCGGGCTGACGCCGAAACCCTTTACCCTTCTACCTTTCGCCTTGTGCCTTTCTGCTTGCAGACGAACCATTATACATCCATTGTTTTCACAGTTTAAAAAAATATTCCACTCGCCCGGAAAACATTTCCGGACAATAGAAAAACATTTCCGGACAATCGGAAAACATTTCCGGACAATAGAAAATCTTTTCCGGATAATCGGAAAAGTTTCCCGATTGATAAAAAACGTTCGCGGCAGGAAAAAATCATGAATTATTAATTAGCCGGCGCCGGCCAATTAATCACATTAGCAAATTAGCACATTAGCACATTATCCTGTCATCCTGTCAACATAAATTTGCCGTTATTAAAAATTTTGGTTAATTTTGTGGCAAAAATGGAGTGTTTAATATAATAATAGTAATCGTTATGAGGAATTTATTTATTTTAGGATTCGTATTAGCATCGCCCGCGCTGTCGGCACAGCCGGTACTCACGTACGGGACGCACGGGTTGAAAGCCGGCGAAAATAATTCGATGCGGCAAGTACAGTATGTGGAACCGGGCAATGCCGGCGCCATGCAGGTATGGGACTACAGGCAGTTATCGCCCCTGAACGAAGGTAAAACGGAAACGGTAGAACAGGGCGAAAACGGCGCGTTTAAAATAACATCTGCCGACGGCGGCGTATTTACGTATGCCTGCAATGAAGACGCCAATATATACGAAGGCTATACGGGCCCCGGCCGGCTGGTGCGCTTCGAGCAGCCGGTGGTGAAAATCCGCTACCCGTTCGGTTACGGCGCTACGCTCACCGGCTCGTTCAGCGCCCGCTGTTTCTACGGCGCCAACCACGAAATGGGGGGCAATATGGCCGGCAACTATTCGTCGGAAGCCGACGCTTACGGCGTATTGTTGCTGCCGGATAATGTAATATGGTATAATGTGCTTCGGGTGAAAACAAAGGAAAGCTATGTAGAAGAACTTTGCAACAACACGCAGGTGGAACTGGTAAAATACCTCTGGTATGCGCCGGAACACCGCTACCCGGTATTTGTTACGTGGAATATTACCTACACGCCGGAAAACGGCGCTCCTTCCACCGTCAATGAATCGTTCTGCACGACCGCCGCGCCCGCGCCGGCATCGCCGGAGATGACCGTTACCGCCGAAGAGATTACCGAAGAACAAATCGCCAATACCATCGTAGCACCCGAAGTAACGTATTCCATCTTCCCGAACCCCTATAATTCGTATTTCCATTTAACCTATACGCTGGAAAAGGAAACGCTGGTGGATATCGCCCTGTTCTCTACATCGGGGCAGTATATTAAACATCTGGTGAAAAACGTGTGGCAAAAGGGGCCGCAACACCTTACCTACAATCCCCGGTCGTCGGATTTGGCAGGGTTCTACCTGCTGCGCATGACGTTCGACGATAAAGTGTATGTGCAGCCGTTGGTGAAAGAATAATTTAAAGATTTCATAATTTAAAGATTCAAGAATGTTGCTTCGCCCTGCGGCGGGGCAATTTTTTATAAGCGGAATATAAGCGGAAAGCGTGATGGAATTAGCGTGGTATATATATGCAATTGTGCTGGCGTCGGGGGTTCTTTGCGGCATTATCAATACGCTGGCGGGCGGCGGTTCGCTCATTACCCTGCCGGTGCTGATGACGGTTATTTCCGGCGACCAGTCCGCCGCCGAAGCCAATGTAACGAACCGGCTGGGCTTCCTGTTCCAAAGTATCGTCGCTTCCGCCCGGTTCAAAAAGAAGAGGACTTTTGAATGGTCGTGGGGCATACGCCCGGCGATTCCGCTAACGCTCGGCACACTCATCGGCGCATGGATAGCCGTGCTGGCGCCGAACGATGTTATCCGGCACGCTACCGGCGTGGTGCTGATTTTTATGCTGCCGATGATATTCCTGCAACCCGAAAAATGGTTGAAGAATAAGGTAACCGCGATGCCGCAAATAAAATGGTGGCTCTATCCGGTATATTTCGCCGTGGGCGTTTATGCGGGCTTCCTGCAAGCCGGCATCGGTTATTTCCTGTTGATACTGCTGGTGCTCGGCAGCGGCTACGATTTGCTCACCGCCAATTCCATTAAGGTCTTCGTCGTACTCTTCACGACCATTGCGGCGCTAATCATTTTCTTTATCCATGCCGGAAAAGTAAAGATACATTACGACGTCGGCATCCTGCAAGCCGCCGGACAGGCCGCCGGCGCATGGATCGGCGTAAAATTCGCCACCACCTGGAAGCCGCAAATAATACGGTGGCTGCTGATAACGCTCATTATCGTTTTTGCCGTAAAGCTGCTGGCGTTCTAATGGCAAAAAATACGTATCTTTGTACCGTATTTTTCAAATCCGAATAACATGAAAAGACTATTCCCTCTCCTTGCCGGCCTTGCCGCCGTAGTAATGCATAACGGTTGCGGCGGCGCTGGAACCCCTGCCCAACAACAATCCAATCCTTATATCGACGCCTATACCGGCGGCGTGGTGTCCGTTGAAACGGTGATTAAAGTGCGCTTAACGCAAAGCCGCGACAACGTGGAAAGCCATCAGGAAATTACCGGGAAATTATTTAAAATATCCCCTTCGGTAGAAGGCGTTACTTATTGGGTGGACGCGAATACGGTGGGCTTCCAGCCAAAGGAACGGCTGAAAAGCGGCACGGAATACAAAGTTACCTTTGCCGTCTCGGAACTCTACCCCGAAGCGGCCGGCAAGGATAAGAAATTTTCTTTCTCGTTTGCGACCCTGCAACCCTCTTTTGTGAAGGAAATAGAAGGCTTGAAGTTATACGACGACGACGAACCGGATATTTATTATTTACAGGGGAACGTCATTACCGCCGACTATATGGACAATGAGAAAGTAGAACAGGTATTGCAGGTAGAAACAGCCGGAAAGCCGGCAAGCATTACATGGCAACATAATGAACGCATACACCGGTTTGAAACCGGCGCTATCAAGAGCGCCGACGCCCCTTATAATATCATACTGCGGTGGAACGGCCAGCCGGTGGGCTATGATTACACGGCCGTAGATACAATTGTTACGCCCGGTAAGAACGAATTTAAAATCCTCAGCGTAAAAATCGTTGCCGAAGAGAATAAAATAGCCTGTCTGTTCTCGTTGCCGTTAGACGCCCGGCAAAAGTACGCCTCCTACGTACAGGTGCAGGACATGGAAAAGTTGCGTTTCTCTACGCAGTCGAACAAGCTGGAAATTTATTTGCCCTATAAACCGCTGGCCCCCGTGACGCTGACGCTGCGCGAAGGGTTGAAAAGCAAAAACGGCGCAATATTGGCGGAAGACTATACCCAGGAACTGGTTTTTGAGGAGCTGAAACCGGCCGTAGAATTGATTGGCAAAGGCGTAATCATGCCAAGTTCCACCGGCTTGACGCTGCCATTCCGCGCGGTGAATTTAAAGGCGGTAGATGTATATGTGTACCGCACGTATGAAAATAATATTTTGCAGTTTTTGCAAATCAACAACCTCAACGGCGAGCGGGAACTGTACCGCGTTGCCAAACCCATTGCGAAAAAAACCATTCCATTAACCGCCAATAAATCGCTGGACATTCACCAATGGAATACATTTTCCATTGACCTGGCGTCTATCATTGCGCCGGAGCCGGGAGCTATCTATACCGTGAAAATTAAATTTTCCCAAGCCTTTTCCGCTTATAGCCGTTGTCCGGGCGCCGCCGGCGAAATAGCAGGCAGCTACCTGACGGAAAATATCCCGAACAATTTACCCGATGCATCCGCCGACGATTATTATTACTACGATTACGGATACGGGTATTGCTCCGAAAACCCTTGCGACAACGCATACTATTGCGAACAGCGGTTTGTAACGCAAAATATTCTGGCTACCGACGTCGGGCTGGTAGCCAAACGCGGCGGGGACAGGCAATACCTCGTATTCGTTACGAACTTAATCACCGCCGAACCGATGAGCGGCGTAAAGGTGATGCTCTACAATTACCAGCAACAGAAAATCGCGGAAACCACTTCGGACGGGAACGGGGTGGCGCAGCTTCATTTTAACGACACGCCGTATATTATCGTGGCGCAGGACGGCGCACAGAAAAGCTATTTACGCATCGGCGACGAACTGTCGTTATCGTTAAGCATGTTCGACGTAGCCGGCGCCAGCGTAGAGAAAGGGCTGAAAGGTTTTATTTATGGCGAGCGCGGCGTGTGGCGCCCCGGCGATACCTTATTTTTGACGTTCGTACTGGAAGACCGCACGAACCAGCTACCGAAAAATCACCCGGTAACATTTGAACTCTACAATGTGCAAGGGCAATTAGTGAACCGGCAAGTACGCACCGAAGGGCAACACGGCTTCTATACATTCGCCTGCCCTACCGCCCCGGATGCGCCGACCGGCGACTGGCATGCATCCGTAAAAGTCGGCGGCGTGAACTTCAACAAATCATTGCGCATAGCGACGGTAAAACCTAACCGGCTGAAGATAGAAACCTCCCTCGATGAAGACCCGGTGCGCGGCGACTACCTCAAAGGCGCTATCAAAGCACGCTGGCTGCATGGCGCAAAAACCGGCGGCAATGAAGCCGACATTACCGTACACTTGAATCCTGTCCACACAGCCTTTACCGGCTATGACGATTACGCCTTTGACGATATTACGAAATATTTTTCAAGCACCGAAAAAGAGCGCCGCGGGCAACTGGATGAAAACGGCGTGATGAATTTCAATATACCGCTGGAAACAGACGGGCAGCCGGCAGGGAAATTGCGTGCCTCTGTGGCCGTGCGCGTATTTGAAGAGGGCGGCGAATTTAGCGCCGACCATTTTGCTGTGGAAGTATATCCCTACCCTTCCTACGTGGGGCTGAAAATGCCGGAAGGCACGGGGTACTATAAACGGCTGGAAACAGACCGGGAGCAACAGTTTGAAGTAGTAGCCCTGGACGCGCTGGGCAAGCCGTTAAAGCGTACGCTGGAAGTGGAAATCTACCGCAACGAGTGGAACTGGTGGTGGTTTTCATCGGACGGGAACTTGGCCAACCATTCATCCAGCATCTATAAAAACCTCCTGCATACAACGAAAGTTAAGACGGACGCCAACGGCAAGGGCGCATTTACCTACAAAATGAATTATCCCGACTGGGGGCTGTTCTTAATCAAAGTAACCGACCCCGAAAGCGGGCACAGCGTTACGCAAAAAGCCTACATTGACTGGTGGGGCTACGGCCGCGGGCAAGACGACGACAACAGCGGCGTGTCCATCCTCTCTTTCCATACCGATAAAAACAAATACAATATCGGCGAAAATGCCATCGTTACCATCCCTTCGGCCGACGGCGCGAAAGTGATTGTGACGGTAGAAAACGGCGCGCGCGTGCTGGCGTCATACCGCCTCGACTGCAAGGGCGAAGAAACACAGGTAACCATTCCCGCCACCGCCGAAATGACGCCGAACGCCTATATCTTCGTAACGCTGCTGCAACCGCACAGGCAAACAAAGAATGATTTACCGATGCGGCTCTACGGCGTTATTCCGCTAATCGTCGAAGACCCGGCGACGCATATCCACCCTGAAATACGCCTGCCCGACGTTATCCGCCCCGAACAGCCGTTTAAGGTATCGGTAAAGGAAGCCCAAGCGAAAGAAATGACTTACACGCTGGCGATAGTAGATGAAGGGCTGCTGGACCTTACCCGCTTCAAAACGCCGGATTTATGGAACCATTTCTTCCAGCGCGAAGCATTGGGCGTCCGCACGTGGGATTTGTACAACTTTGTGCTGGGCGCTTACGGCGGGAAAATCGAGCAACTCTTTGCCATTGGCGGTGGCGACGACCTGGCGGAAGATAACGGCAGCGAAAGAACCAACCGTTTCAAACCGGTGGTAAAGTTCGCCGGACCGTTTACCCTCAAAGCCGGCAAGACCAACGAGCATACTTTTACCCTCTCCAACTACGTGGGTTCCGTACGGGCAATGGTTATTGCGGGCAACGGCGCCGGCTACGGCAAAACCGACAAAACGGCGCCGGTACGCAGCCCCCTGATGGTACAGGCTACATTGCCGCGCGTACTGGGGCCTGCGGAAGAAGTAACCTTGCCGGTTACGGTGTTCGCGATGGAAAAACACGTGAAGAACGTGAAAATAGAACTTGCAGCCAACGACCTGTTCGAGCCGCTGGACGGCGTTTCGCGCTCGCTTACTTTTGCGGATACGGGCGACGAAATAGTAACATTCCGCTTACGGGTGAAAAACAAACTCGGCGCAGGGCGCGTGAAGGTAACGGCTACGGCGGGCAATGAACGCGCCGGGCATGACATTGAAATAGCCGTCCGCGCCGCCAATCCGGAGGTTATTGTAACAAAAAACAGTATTGTACAGGGCAACCAAACCGCTTCGCTCACGCTGGATGCGCCGGGAATAGCCGGAACAAACGCCTTCCAGCTGGAAGTATCGGGCATCCCCCCGCTGAACCTGGGCATGCGGTTAAATTACCTGCTGGCTTACCCGCACGGATGTTTGGAACAAACCACATCCGGCGTGTTCCCCCAACTCTTCCTGCCGGAAGTAGTGGCGATGAGCCAAAAAGACAAAGACCGCGCCGCCACCAACATTAAAGCCGGATTAACGCGGTTAACCTACTTCGTAAAACCCGACGGCAGTTTCAGCTACTGGCCGGGCGGCACAGGCTACGGCTGCGAATGGACAAACAGTTATGCCGGGCATTTCATGGTGGAAGCCGAACGCAGGGGCTATGCCATTCCGGGAAATATGTTGGAAAACTGGATCGCCTTCCAGCAAAAGGCGGCGCGAAACTGGAATCCTGCCACTACCGGCAGCCGCTATGCGCATTATCAAAACGACCTCGTGCAGGCATACCGCCTCTACGTACTGGCGCTGGCGAAGAAACCGGAATTAAGCGCCATGAACCGCCTCAGAGAACGCGCCGGCATTTCGGCGCAAGCCGGATGGATGCTGGCAAGCGCATACAGCGCGGCGGGGCAGCAGGAAACGGCTAAAGCCCTTATCGCCGGCCGTTCTGTAGCAGATACCGAGAAATACAACGGCTCCTCGAATACCTACGGCTCTGCCGAACGCGACGATGCTATCAAATTGGATGCGCTCACGCTGACGGACGATAAAGAACGCTCCTTCCTGCTTGCGCAACGTATCTCCGATGCAATGAACAGCGGCCGCTGGATGAGTACCCAAACAACCGCATACTGCCTGCTCGGACTCTCGAAATACGCCTTGAGCGAACGGGGCAGCCTGCATTTCGCCTACAGCGTTAATAATGGAAAGACCGAAACATGCAAGGAAGAAAAATCCCTCTGGAACGGCGAACTGGGGCAGCGCGACGGGACTGCGGCCGTGAACTTTGAAAACCGTTCCGGGAACACCCTCTTTGTGCGCCTGACGGCAAAAGGCATTCCGCCGCAAGGCGAAGAAAAGGAAACGGAAAAAGACCTCTACCTGTTCGTTCGCTATTTCGACCGGGAAGACAATACCCTTTCCGTAGATAAACTGCCGCAGGGGACGGACTTTGAAGCGGAAGTGCGCATCATGAACCCGGGATTGCGGGGCGACTACACGAACATGGCCTTAACGCAAATCTTCCCTTCCGGCTGGGAAATTACGGAAAACCGGCTTGAAGACAATATTCGCAACGACGGCCTCACCTACCGGGATATCCGCGACGACCGCGTGCTGTCTTACTTCGACCTGAAAGCAGGGAAAACCCTTGTTACGCGCATAAAACTCCGGGCGGCCTATACCGGAAAATTCTACTTGCCCGCCGTAGCCTGCGAAGCCATGTACGACGCAAGCATCCACGCAAACACCCTCGGGCAGCCCACAGAAGTACTTTAAGCGAACAATCGGCATATGAAACGCAGCATACTCTTTGCCGGAATCCTGTTAACAGGCCTGGCCGGCTTCCTCCTGCCGCCCGTTTCTTTTAAACAGGAATGCTTTTCTACCACCATGACCGGCGCAGAAGGGCAGCTGCTGGGAGCGCGGATTGCCGCCGACGGACAATGGCGCTTCCCTCCCGGCGGCGCCCTCCCCCACCCTTACAAGGTTGCGCTCGTAACATTTGAAGACAGGCGTTTCTATTACCACCCCGGCGTAGATGCGCTCGCTATTGGACGGGCGCTGGCCACCAATATCAAAAATAAAAAAATACTGGAAGGCGGGAGCACCCTCAGCATGCAAACCATCCGCCTGATGCGCAAAGGCAAAGCGCGGACGCTATGGGAAAAATGCATCGAAGCGGCGCTCGCCGTCCGCCTGGAAACACATTACTCAAAAGACGAAATTCTGGCACTGTACGCGCAGCATGCCCCTTTCGGCGGAAATGCAGTAGGCATTGACGCCGCCGCATGGCGTTATTTCGGGCACCCGGCAAGCGACTTGTCATGGGGCGAAGCTGCCACCCTCGCCGTCCTCCCCAACGCCCCGGGACTAATACACCCGGGGCGCAACCGGAAACAGCTCCTCGACAAGCGCAACAAGCTGCTGGCGCGGTTATGCGCCCGGGGACATTTCCCCAAAGAAGATTTGGCGCCGGCACAAAGCGAACCCCTGCCCGACGCCCCCCTGCCCCTGCCGGCAGAAGCCCCGCACCTCCTCGAAAGACTGGCGAAAACAATGGAAGGAACAAACATCCGTACCACTATCCGGCACGACCTGCAGCAGCGCGTTACCGAAACCGTCAACCGGCACGCCGGACGCCTGCGCGGAAACAGCGTACATAACATGGCGGCGCTCATCATCGACAACGAAACACAATGCGTAATTGCCTACGCCGGCAACGCCGCCGGCAGCGGCAGCCGGGGCGGGCAGGTGGACATGATTACCGCCCCGAGAAGCACCGGCAGCATCCTCAAACCACTCCTCTATGCTGCCATGATAGACGAAGGACGCCTGCTGCCGGACATGCTGGTGCCGGATGTACCGACTTACATCAGCGGATTTGCACCGCAGAACTACGACAAAACATTTAGCGGCGCAGTAGCCGCCCACCGGGCGCTGGAACGCTCACTCAACATCCCGGCCGTCCTCCTCCTCCAGGAATACGGCGTAGAACGCTTTCACGCCCTCCTCCAGAAAGCGGGACTGACAACCATCCTCTACCCGCCCCCGCATTACGGCCTCTCGCTCATCCTCGGCGGCGCAGAAGTTACCCTCTCCGATATTACCGGCGTATACGCCGCCATGGCACGCACGCTCCATCACTTCGCCCAGCGCAGCGGGCAATACAGCCCGGACGACTGGCGCCCCCCCCTGCTGACACCCGGAGACACCGCCGCCACCTCCCCCGCACCGCTGCAACCCGGCGGCATAATAAGCGCCGCCGCCTGCTGGCAAATCTTCAACTCCCTCGCCGAAGTCAACCGCCCCGAAGGCGAAGAAGAATGGCGACGCTTCCCTTCCTCCCGAAAAATAGCCTGGAAAACCGGCACCAGCTTCGGAAACCGCGACGCCTGGGCCGTTGGCGTGACCCCGCAATATACCATCGGCGTATGGGCCGGCAATGCCTCCGGCGAAGGCCGCCCCCTGCTCACCGGCGTTGCCGCCGCCGCACCGGCACTGTTTGAACTCTTCAACCTCCTCCCCCCCACCACATGGTTCTCACAACCCTGCGACGAAATGACCCGCGCCCCCCTCTGCCGGCAAAGCGGACACAGAGCCACCGAATACTGCACCGGCGTCGACACCCTCTGGATTGCCAACAGCGGCCGCGACACCCCCCCCTGCCCCTACCACATACTCATACACCTCGACCGCACGGAACGCTTCCGCGTAACCGCCGACTGCGAAGACCCCTGCCGGATAATACCCAAACCCTGGTTTGTACTCCCGCCCGTACAGGAATATTTTTACAGAAACACCAGCCACTCCTACAAACAGCTGCCCCCGTTCCACCCCGGCTGCCTCTCCCCCGTACCGCCCGCGCAACAGCGCACGATGGATTTACTCTACCCGCAAAACGCCTTCCGCATCGTCCTTGCCCGCCAAATGAACGGCACCACAGGACAATTAATAATGCAGGCCGCCCACCGGCGCGCCGGCGCCACTATCTACTGGCACCTCGACAAGCAGTACCTCGGCGCCACCCGCCCCCCACACCAGATGCCCGCTGCCCCCTCCGAAGGCAAACATACCCTGACGCTCGTCGACAGCGAAGGAAACACACTCTCCAACTACTTTTACGTAGATGGAAATTAACCGCACGGATTTAAACGCGCCCCGGCAGCCGCGGCATTTGCCGCAGCCGCTCCGCCACTCCCCGGTACATCACTGAAGAATCTTTCATACCGGGAACCAAACCTTCGACACTAAGAAGCAAATGTTCGACACTAAGAAGCAAATGTTTGACACCAAGAAGCAAATGTTCGACACTAAGAAGCAAATGTTCGGCACTAAGAAGCAAATGTTCGACACTAAGAAGCAAATGTTCGGCACTAAGAAGCAAATGTTCGACACTAAGAAGCAAATGTTCGACACTAAGAAGCAAATGTTCGACACTAAGAAGCAAATGTTCGACACTAAGAAGCAAAT
>JAISLK010000057.1 GCA_031290935.1 Prevotellaceae bacterium
CGTACGTACAATTCATTTGTACGTACGTACAATCCATTTGCGCGTACGTACAATTCATTTGCGCGTACGTACAAAAACAGTTTGTTGCCCTCACGGGCAACCGGGCGGGCGCCAGCAACTCATAATTCATAACTCATAATTCATAATTAAAAAGCCCACTGCCTGCCGGCGCCATCCTCACATTTATTTCTTATCTTTGCACCCGGCGAATTTTTTCATCGGAAATAATATATAAATTATGTATAGAACTCACACATGCGGCGAATTGCGCCTGCAACACAAAGGACAACAAGTAACGCTTGCCGGCTGGGTGCAACGGGTGCGCAAGCTCGGCGGGATGACTTTTATTGATTTACGCGACCGCTACGGCGTAACGCAACTGGCGGTAACCGAAGACAGCCCGGATACGGTGAAACAAACCGCCGGCGCGTTGGGGCGCGAATTTGTCATACAGGTCGCCGGCGCCGTGATTGAACGCAGCAACAAAAATCCCAAAATCCCTACCGGCGAAGTTGAAATCACCGTAGCCCGGTTGGACGTACTGAATGCGGCCGACACGCCGCCGTTTACCATCGAAGACGAAAGCGACGGCGGCGAAGAACTGCGCGCCCGCTTCCGCTACCTTGACCTGCGCCGCGCCCCGCTGCAAAATGCCCTGAAACTGCGCCACCGCATGGCTCAGGAAGTGCGCAGCTACTTGGACAGCCAGCGGTTTTTGGAAATAGAAACCCCTTTCCTGATTAAATCAACCCCCGAAGGTGCACGCGATTTCGTGGTGCCCTCGCGGATGAACCCCGGCGAGTTCTATGCTTTGCCTCAAAGCCCGCAAACCTTTAAACAATTGCTCATGGTGGCGGGCTATGACCGCTATTTCCAAATTGTGCGCTGTTTCCGTGACGAAGATTTACGCGCTGACCGGCAACCGGAATTTACGCAAATTGACTGCGAAATGGCCTTTGTAGAACGCGAAGATATTTTGCAGGCTTTTGAAGGGCTGGCAAAACATTTATTCCGTTCGGTGCTTGGCAGGGAGTTTACACAGCCTTTCCCGCGCATGAGTTACGCCGATGCCATACGACAATACGGTTCCGACAAGCCCGACATCCGCTTCGACATGCGTCTCCACGAACTCACCGGGCTGGTGAAAGGGAAAAATTTTGCCGTATTCGATACGGCGGAATACGTAGGCGGTATTTGCGTGCCGGGGGCCGGCGGCTATACGCGCAAACAACTCGACGAACTGTCCGAATGGGTCAAACGCCCGCAAATCGGTGCAAGGGGGCTGGTATATATCCGCCTTGCGGAAGACGGCATCAAATCAAGCGTTGATAAATTTTATACCCCGGAAGCCCTGCAACAAATAGCCGCTACATTGAACGCCAGCCAGGGCGATTTGATGCTGCTATTATCGGGCAACAGGAAAAAAACGCAGGAAGCCCTGGGCACATTGCGCATAGAGATGGGCAATCGTTTGGGATTGCGCAAAAATGATGAATTTGCCCCCTTGTGGGTGTATGATTTCCCGCTGCTGGAATGGGACGAGGAAACGCAGCGTTTTTATGCCATGCACCACCCGTTCACTTCGCCGAAGCCGGAAGATTTGCAAAAATTCTATTCTGCCGACAAAGCCGACGTCGCGCAGGTCAACGCCAATGCGTATGACTTTGTATTAAACGGCACGGAAATCGGCGGCGGCTCTATCCGTATCCACGATGCGAATGTACAGCAACGCATGTTTGAAATACTGGGCTTTTCCAAAGAAGAAGCCGAATATAAATTCGGCTTTATCATCCACGCTTTCCGTTACGGAGCGCCGCCGCACGGCGGCATTGCCTTTGGCTTCGACCGCTGGTGCGCCCTGTTCGGCGGGCAGGAAACCATCCGCGATTACATCGCCTTCCCCAAGAACAACGCCGGCCGCGACGTCATGCTCAACGCCCCCGCAAAAATCGACGACATCCAGCTAAAGGAACTGCAGCTTACTGCGAGCATCTGATTTTTGCCGCGCCGCTGGCCGAAATCTCGGCTGCCGGCGTACCGCTGTATTCAATATGCGACGCGCCGGTAGCACGCGCATTCAAATAATCATTGGCATGTATCGCCGCCTTGCTGCTTCCCGACAACTTTATTTGCGCCGTATCTGCAACAAATCCGCCGGCGTTCAATTTCGTTACCCCCGACAAGTTAACGTCCGCTCGGGAAGCCCCGCCCGACAGCGTAACCATGCCGGCGCCGCTGAGCTGGACTATCATCTTCTCCGTAGCTATATCCGCATTGATTTTTGCCGCGCCGGATATCTCCAGCTTCGAATATTTATTGCGCACAATAATATCAAGGGCGCTTGCCCCGCTGAGTTTGGCGGAAAACGTCTCCGCCCGCAACGTATCGGAACAGGTAAACCGTGTCGTCCCGCTCATCCGCAACTGTTCGAGGTTTTTCCAGTCCGAGTAATAGAAATCAATGCACACTTTTTTGTGCAGTCTTTGTACTTTTTCCATATATATTTTCATATCACCGTCGCTTATTTTGACGCGAACGGACGACAATAACCTTTCCGGCGCATGAATGATCATATAATTGCTATCGGAAGAGAAGGCGGTTACCTCTATAAGCCCTGCGATGCCAAGGTTTTTGAAGGGGAGGAAATCCCGTTTATCCTCTACATAATAGCCAGGAACTTCCGACGTCAACCCTTCTGGAAAATGCTCGTCATCGGACGCTATGTAAATGCCGATAGCCGCCAGCGAGAAAAGCGACACCAGCCATGCCACCGTCATGATAAGCCCCAGCCGGAGTTTGGTTTTGAATTTGAAGCATACTTTTGCCAGCAGATATATCAACCCCACCAGCGGCAGGCAAATCAGCAATGTCAATAATACCACCACCAGCCATACCGGAATAACTGTATAATTCCGCAGGTATTCCGATATATCCAGCATACCCAGTTCGCCCAATGCCAGATTGCCGGTAACAAACCCGATGGGCAATCCGATGAGCAGCCCCAGCGCGGTAAACGCCATTATCGCCAATATAAAGCCGGCTATAATGCGGAAGAAGATGACAATAATTTTTCCCAGCACCCGCCCGAAATCGCCTTCATGGGCGGCATGGGCAGGAATTTCTTCCTGCCTGTTCGAGGAGGCGGACGTAATTTTTTCTTTCCGCATAACCATTTTTTCTTTCATCGTACGCGCCGCCGGCGTCGCTATCCACAGGATGATGTAAAGTAGCAACATAAATAAAGCTATCCTGCCGAAAAAGGAGTGTAAAAAAAAGCTGTGCGTAAAAAAGAGCCCATTGACCAGCGCAATCGCAAAAACCAACCGGATAAACACCCGGTCAATGCCGAAATAATTTCCCAGCCCGCTGCACACACCGCCAATCACGCGGTGGTCAATATCGCGGAACAGCCGTTTGCGTTCCGGTTCCGGCGCTTTGAATTGTTCCTGTGCGCCGGTCGCTGTTTCTTCTTCGCCGCCGGCAATGTCGTCCACAGAGCCTACCGTGCCGAGTACTTCGCTTACCATCGCCAAGGTGATACTTTGCGCCGGTGACTGAATCCGCGCCGACAATAATTCAGCGATGCGCACTTCAATATCTTCAATGATTTCGCCGCCGCCGTCCTTGCCGGAAAAAGTATTTTCTACATGGTCTAAATAATTTTTGAGGCAACCGTAAGCATCGTGCTCCATGTTAAAAGCAATGCTGCTAATACTGATTTTTATAGTTGATTTCATTGTATAATTATTTTTTTAATGATTGATAGGGTTATTTATTTTCATCGGGAAAGGGTTATTGCTGTTCGCTTAGCACTGCAGCCGACTCTTCCCGGATACGTTCAATGGAAGCCACAATATCCCGCCATGAGCCATCTAATTCTTGCAGCAACGCTTTTCCTTTTTCGGTCAGCGAATAATATTTGCGCGGCGGCCCCTGCGGCGATTCCTCCCACCGGTAACCCAGCCATCCCTGGTTTTTCTGCCGCATCAGCAGCGGGTAGAGCGTTCCTTCGACAACAATCATCTGCGCATTTTTCAATTCGGCTATAATTTCCGACGCATACGCATCATGCCGCGAAAGTATCAGAAGAATGCAGTATTCCAGAATACCTTTGCGCATTTGCGCCTTGTTATTATCCAATGTTATTGTTTCCATATTTTTAAATTTTTATTGTTTCCTGTTTTTCACCGTGCATTTTTGATATTCTCGGCGGTAGCCGGTTCGCCGCGCATTTCGAGTTTTTCCGCTATGGTGCGGGCTGCCGGCGCGGTAATCCACAGGACAATGTACAGCCAGAAACCAACGCCGCCGAAGATAAGCATCACTAAGAAGATGATTCGCACCAACAGGGTATCCAAATTAAAAAATGCCGCCACGCCGCTGCACACGCCGCCTAACATCCGGTTATCGGGGTCGCGGTAGAGGCGTTTGCGCGATGGCGGGGGCGGATATGGCGTATATTTGTGCTCGCGCTCGCCTTCGGGTTTCCCCAATTGCGCAATGACGATATTTACCATCGCACAGTTTACGCTTTGCATTTCATTGTGCAGGTGTTCTTGAAGAATTTCCGCCACACGGAATTCAATTTCTTCCATTATCTCTTCGGCGTCTTTCGGGTGAGCGATGGTAGCTTTAAAGCTATCCAGATAGTTTTGCAATTTTACAAAAGCGTCCTCGTCTGTCATGAAGCTTTTGCCCCCAATGTTTGCTGTAATGATTTTTTTCATCGTTCAAATATTTTAATATTAGTTTGACGATGCAAAAATAGGTAAAATTTCAATACCATGTATCACATAGTATTGAAATTTTTTAATATTTATTGGTAATCAGGAAGAAAATTTTTATTATTTGCCGGTACGGATATAAAAACAGGAACTTCTAATTAATTATTCGTTGTATCAAAGCCCTCCTCATATAATAAATAAGGTTTGCGCTGTTTTTTGAACTTTTCAACATCGTCGCTCCACAGCGCTTTAATTGCATCGGCTGATTTACCCTGATGAATCATCTTGCGGACATAATCCACACCAATCAGGTTTTCAAAGAACGAGCGGAAGAAATAATCATCCATATTCAGATTTTTGTAAGCATCTATCAGATAACTCAGGTCGATTCCTTTTTTCCAAACGGCTTCTTCCGAAAGATGACTTAAGTCCACCCCATAACACAAGCGGTCTTGCTGCGGCGGATGGAGGGACGACGGCATACTTTTCGGAGTAAAAGAAAAATCATACCCTTTCATATTCGGATGACCGTAAACCTGAAACGGAAGTGCGGTACCTCGTCCCAAGCTTACAGGGGTTGCTTCAAAATAGCAGGTCGAAGGATAGAGATAAATCGAAAGCATATTCGGTAAATTAGGCGACGGCAAAACAGGCAGGCGATACATCGTTTGATGGGTATAATTCAAGCACCGGATAACCGTTAAATCGCACTTCCGTCCTTCGGGAAGCCATTTTTCGCCATTTACCATCTCCGCAAGTTCGCCCAAAGTCATGCCGTGAACTACGGGAATCGGCAGTCCTCCTACACCCGATTTGTATTTCATGTTGAGTATAGGGCCATCAACATAATGTCCGTTGGGATTGGGTCTGTCCAGCAATATCACTTTTTTGTGATGCACGGCGCAAGCATCCATCATCTTGGTAACGGTGATATAGTAATTGAAGAAACGTACACCGACATCTTGCAAATCCACGATTAGGACATCGAATTTCTTCATGGATTCTTCACTGGGGCTGCCCGGTTGTATACCATCGTAAAGAGACAAAATAGGGACGCCGGTTTTTTCATCAATGGAACTCGGCACGTGGTCGCCTGCTCCCGCTTCCCCACGAAAACCATGTTCGGGCGAGAAAATTGCCGTTACGTTCACTGTGTTTTTAATCAGCACATCTAATAAATGCTGGTCGCCCACAATACCGGATTGATTAGATAATAACGCAATGCGTTTACCCGCCAAAAGCGGTAAATATTCGGCAGTCCGTTCCGCACCCACCACGACCGCCGGCTGCTGTGCCTGCATGGATAATGCAAAACACATTAAATAAAAAATAACTGATAACTTTTTCATATATTATAAATTTAATTTTTGCAAGCGCTGTATCTCGCTTGCATGAGATATGATTTTTCAAGGTTGTTGCTCTTCAATTTCCATTGCATCGTCATTCTTGATAGTCCTTTCCGCTTTCTTGATTTTCGCTTTCATTTCCCCAAAACGGTAGGAAACTGCCATTTCAACCCAGCGGCGGCGATACTCGTAACGGTGAAGTTTGTAATAAAAATCAGGCGTTTTCTGCGTAGTTGTAAAGTCGAGTTTCTTTGTAAACGGATTAAAGGTAATCATGCTAACGGTCAGTTTTTTGTCCATGAAACTTTTTGACAGTCTGAAATTGTGGTAAAAATAGCTGCCCGCTATTGTTTGCACGCTATTAATTGCCGGCGCTGAATAATAAAGGACAATGTTGAACCGGAAATCATAGGGAAACATGTATTGCGAGCCGGCAGATATACTCCCACCATAGCCGGTCTTACGGATATTTCCGTTTTCATTCGACCGCAAATCTGCATAATCTCCCCGCAGATTGAGATAAGCACGGAGCTTTTGCGTGGGATTCCAATTTAATAAAACAGCCAGATTGAGCCTTTGCGCGTTGGCGATATTTTTATAAGTGGTGTAGCTAATCCCATCTTCCATCCATGTATCTTCATTAACGGCATTATTGGTTTGCGTGTAGGACAGGTTGATATTGGTACTGAATTTCACGTTGAAATAATTGTAATTTAGATTAAATGTATGGTACTTCACCGCCTGCAAATTAGGATTCCCATACCGGATATACAGGGTATCGGATGTATTCCGATAGGGATTTAAGTACCAGATATCGGGACGGGATATGCGCATGGAGTAGCCGCCCCGAAGGGTTTGGCTCGGGCTGAGCTGGTAGGTAAGGATTCCCGACGGAACTAAATTAGCGTAGTCCGTATTAAAATTCATCGCTTCATTGATTGGAAATTCGGCATTCAACCAAGTACCCTCAAAGCGAATACCGGTTTTGAGCCCCCATTTTTTGTATTTCAAGCTGTAACCGGCATAAGCAGCCACAATATCCTGCACATGTTGAAACAGGTCCCTGTCGGACGGAATGGCTGTCCATGTATCGCCAAACAACCGTGATAAACTGCTGTTGCTTTCGTTAAAACGTTTGATATATTTTATTCCTGTTTCTACCGTATGAATTTTGTGGACAGGTGTGGTATA
>JAISLK010000058.1 GCA_031290935.1 Prevotellaceae bacterium
CCATCGACTTTGAAGAAGAAGACCGCGGGAAAACCTTCTGGTACGCCGTCCGCTGGGAAAACACCACCGGACTGAAAGGCCCCTGGAGCGAAATCAGGAGCGCGGTGATTCCGTAATGCGATGTGCGATATGCGATGTGCGACGAAACAATCTATTAAATTTTTAAATTATGAAACCTTTAAATTATGAAACCTGTATTTAAAACCGCCTGCTGCGGCCTGCTATTGGCAGCTGCTTTTTGGGCAATGCCGGTTTATGGGCAGGAAAAAAAGGTGGCAATGCTTGAACCTATTGTTAAAGGAGGCGCTGTAGCGCAGATAGAGAAAGACATTATTCTTGCTGCATTGGAAGCGGCGATTACCGCTGTGCCGGGTTACAGGGCATTCACACGGTTGGATGTAAATCAAATTACAAAGGAACTGTCGTTCCAGCAAAGCGGCATGGTTGATGACGACCAGCGTAAAAGAATTGGCGTAATGTCGGGCGCGTCGCTTATCTGTATTTCCCAACTTACCGCAGGCACAAATATTCTTATTAAAAGTTCGCTGGTGGATGTGGAAACAGGCGAAATTGTGAATACCGCCAATCAGCTGATGAAAAAAGATGAAATCGCCATCTATGAAGGCTGCTCCGAATTGGCGACAAAAATGCTCGGCAACAGTTCAGCTTCCGCTTCGTCGCTTGGGGACAGCCGCGCTACTGCCCCCGCCCACGCTGCATCTGCCAAAACATGGAAATTCGGCGACCAAACCTGGAGCGATGTTATTCAAATACCCGACTGCAACAAGTCGTCTTTCACGAAAAGCAATACCGAGCCGCAGTGCCGGAGTTATACCGAAGGAGGACGCACCTATTATTATTACAACTGGGCGTATGTGCATGCGCATGCGGCTAACTTGTGTCCCAGTCCCTGGCGTGTGCCGAGCAAGACTGACTTCGAAGACCTGAAATGGGCTGCGACCGGAAATGACTTGGCCGCGGCATGGGGCTATGGCGGCCTCGCTAACGGCAGTTCCCTGGACTTTGTGAGCTCGAACGGCTACTACTGGTCTGCTACAGCATATAGTAGTAACTCTGCCTACTGCTTGCAATACAACCGCAGGGCTTTGGGCGTGTACTACTTCAGCAAGAACATTGGGTTCCAAGTTCGTTGTGTTCAGTAGCCTATCAGGAAATAAAACCAATTAACAATATAAAATAACCGGAGGCAAAGCCTCCAAAAAAATAAAAAACATTATGAAAAAAACAAATTTACTTTTATGTTTGTGCATTCTATTGGGCGCAGCCGTTACCGCGCATGGTCAAGGCAAACGGGGACTTGCGTTCATCAAAATCCCGGCGGAAGAAACGGTCAATTACACCAACCCTTCCTTGCGGAAATTTATGCAGGACAACGAGGGGGCGGCAGTGATTGTGCGCGATTTGGCAGGGTCGTCCGATAAAGTACAGGACGCATCGCTCAGCCAGGCAACCGGCACAGCGCGCATCTGCCAGCTGCTGGAACAGGGCTTGCTCAAAAACGGCTTTAATGTGCGCGACCGGCAACTGTTTGAAGCAGTCGCCGACAAAGCGGACAAAAACATGGACTATGCGGAACTGTACAGCAAAACCGGCGTAGATATTATTTTTGAGGTTACCTCTTTTAACTGGGACAGGTATGAGGTCAATCATTATTACCAGAACAGGGAACAAAAGCCGTTCGACCCCAAACTGAATGCCATCGTATATGACTTATACGGGTTCAGTATAGAACTTAAAATAATCATGCTGCAAAATAATGTGGTGGGCGGTACGTATAAATATTACTACACCCCTTGCGATGAAACGCAGGGCGGCTGTTTGATTACCAAACTTGGCAAAACTTCTATTACCTATATCCCCCTGGAAAGCGCCACGCCGGAAGTGCTGGGCGATAATTTGAGCAATAAAAAAGGAAAGGGAAAGGATAAGGGAAAAAATGAAGACCGCATCTCGGCACGCATAGAAAGCCGTTATGAGAAGTTTGAGAAAACAGTCGTTAAATTTATCACCAATACCGTTATCCCGAGTATCGTTGCGGATATAAGAAGTAAATAAATCACTGACGTTATGAAAACATTTATACTTCTACTCCTCCTGCTGGGCAACATTCCGCTGTCGGCACAGAAGAAAAAAGTTGCCGTGTTCGAATCTTTCGGCACATCTATTACTGATGATATAAAGCAGGCAGTGGTGGATGTGATTCAGGAAGGCATTTTCAATTCGCAACAATATACGGTAGTGGAACGCGAGCAGGTAGAAGGCATAATGAAGGAATTTAATTTCCAGTCCACCGGCATGGTTGACGACCAGCAAATGGCAAAAATAGGGCAAGCGTCTGGGGCTGATTACACCTGTTTTGCCAGCATCACTGCGTTCGGTTCTAATTTTCAAATTGCCTGTAAACTCCTTGAAGTGGAAACAATGGAATTAAAATACTCGAAAAGCGTGCGCACTAAAAGAGGCATAGATGATTTTGGCGAAGTGCTGGAGTTCGTCGCCAATGAAATGTTTTCCGGCAAAAAATTTACTGCAGCAGGGCAGCCGCAGGCGCAAGCCATCGCCTGCCCCCGCTGCTGCAACGATGGCGGAGCATTCGTCAATGGATATATCAGTGAAAAGGACGAAACGTCTGCCAGCTGGGTGGAAGCGGTAAAAACCTGTGAAAACAAAGGCGACCGCTGGTACTTGCCTACGAAAGAAGAATTGCAGAAAATATATGCCGTCCGTGCGTCCATCACCGGCGAAGGCTGGGAAAAGTTCCAGGTAAAGGATTACTGGAGCGCTTCCCAGCGCAATAATCACGAGGGGTACGCTGTAAATTTCAGTACCGGCAGGACGGAATATTATGCGAAAACTTTCCGCAATGTTTTCCGTTGTCTTCAATTACCATAAACATTTATAAACAAATTAAAGATTACTACAATGAAAAAATTAATTATTTTATTCGTATCCGTCTGCTGCGCTCTGTGCGCTTACGGGCAGGGGGCGTTAAAAATCGCGCTGTATATTACCGGCGACAGCGATTTTAGCATCAAGAAAGTTTTCGGCAACAAACTGTCGGACGCCATTTCGCAGGACGGCACATTCAAGGCGGTGGACTACACCACTAACTTTGACGCTGAAGTAAAAAAACAGCAGGGATTTAATCATATCGTTACGGTAGAAGACATCCTGGCCTTGGAAGAACGTTCCGATGCAGATTATTTGTGCATCGTATCCATGGTTTACATGGTAAAAGATAACAGTATTGTAGCCACCGTCTATAATTCCGCCAATGAAGAACTGGGCACGGTTACCGGCGGCAACTGGGACTCTATTGCCGAAATGGACAGGACAGCCAGAAACCTGTCCGGGCAAATAACCAATACTGCGCTCGGCATACCAAATGAACAGCCGAAAAAGAGACGCGGCGAGCGTTTAAGGATCGGCGGCAGGGAAACAGCTAAACAGGAAACGGCTAAACAGGAAACGGCGCAGGACGTAGCTCCTACTACGCCTATTGACGATTCGCTGCTCTTCAATATGATTTACGTAGAAGGCGGCGCTTTTATGATGGGTTGCCCCGAAGGCCAAAAAACTTGCGGGAAGGAAGAAATGCCGACGCACCGCGTTACCGTCAGCGATTTTTATATCAGCGCTACCGAAGTAACCTATGCGCAATGGAAAGCGGTTATGGGCAGTTATCCGGTCAGAAATTTCAAAGGGGAAGACCAGTTGCCGGTAGCAGTAAATTGGGTAGAAATACAAGATTTTCTTGCAAAACTCAACGCGAGAACAACCGGCGCGAAATACAGTTTGCCAACAGAGGCGCAATGGGAATACGCCGCGCGCGGGGGCGAATCAAGTAAAGGCTATAAGTACAGCGGCAGCAGCGATGTGGATGAAGTGGCATGGTATGCCGATAATTCCGGCCGCAAGGCGCATGTCGCCGGCGGCAAACAGGCCAACGAACTTGGGCTTTATGATATGAGTGGCAACGTGTGGGAATGGTGTCGCGACCGCTACGACAAGTATTCCGATACAGAGCAGACCGACCCGGTAATTACCGACTCGGGCAAAGACCGCGTGCTACGTGGCGGCAGTTGGGATGCGAAAAGGGAAGACGTGCAGGTGTGGCGCCGCTCCTCCGGTAATCCGGAACAGCGCGTCAAAAGTACCGGTTTCCGGCCATCCTCAAATATTGGTTTCCGGTTGGTGCGCGACGCCAATAAGTAAAGAGGAATGCCGATGAAAAAAATTTCGATTTTATTGCTTGCCGTTCTTTGTGCCGCGCATGTTTATGGGCAGGCAACGAAGGAAGCGACCGTGCATGTCATCAACAGGGTAAACGAAGTTCCCGGTTGGTTTTTGCAACCACCGGCAGGAGAATATGCGGGCGTATCGCTGCCTGAGGCCGCTGTAGACAATGAAGACTTGGCAAAACAACAAGCCGTTTACGTAGCGTTACTCTCCTGCATGGCGCAACATCACATAACCGGAACACTGGAAAGTTTAATTACGGTAAAGCCCGGCCATTCGGAAAGCGTTCGTAAACTGATGTTGTCTTTACCGGATAAGTATCAAATTAGCCGGATAGCTAAAAATAAATATGGAGAGGTGTTTGTTGCATTGCGCGTGGTGTCGGAAAATGCAGGCGATCGAATACGGATAAAGTTTGAAGATTTTTTTCAGCTAACAAATGATGAAGTGTCCAACAAGCACTCAACACTCATTTTATTGGATAAAATCCTCCCTTTTTCTTTTTATTTTACCATGAAAGAACATGGCAACATAAACGAATACGAATATGATAGTAACACACTACCTATTGAGGGGAGCATGAAGAATGAAAACATGACAACTGTCTTTAGGATAGATAACAATTACGCATACAAATCAACCGGCAGCAGCTCTATCAATCAGGTTAAACGAGATAATGGAGAAGTGGAAATATTAGAATGGCTTTCCGCACAATCATTACAGACTTCATTAGGGGCTACTTATTTAATGTCGTTATTAACGCTTTTATCGGATGATGCCTATTGGCTTTTTGAAAATACTGAACGTGAAGCTACGCCTATTAAATCAATCATCATAGATAATAACACCCTGTACATGTCTAAGTATAATTTTTCAAATAAATAAAAAACAAAAACAAACTAAAAGGGAATGCCGACGCCCGTAAGTAGGCACAATAAAAAAATTAAAAAATCATGAAAACGAAACAAACAATGATGGTCATTATGGCCGTAGCAGCATGTCTCTTTGTAAGCGCATGCGGAAGTTCAAAACAAGTAGCGCAACCGGTATCGGTTACGGATACGAAAGAAATGCCGAAACAAGTAAATATACCGGCGGAAGTGGAAATATCTTTCCCATGCTCCGGCATAGATTCCGATGAGGAGTTTCTGCGTGTAAACGGTACAGGTAACAGCAAAGACCGTACGATGGCTAAAGATCGCGCCTATCAGGCTGCACTGTCTAATCTGGCTTCAAAGCTGAATGGCGTAATGTCAATGGAAAATATGAGGGTAGGCGTTTCCACTAATGCTGATGGGGAAGAATTTCACGACAAAATGGTAGCAGTGTCGAGGCTCATTGCCAAAGCCAACGTGTCGGGCTACCGTACCGCCTGTGAAAAATATACCGTCAATACGCAAAACAATTCATACAATTGTTATGTTACTATAGAATTCGGTAAGCAAAAAGTGGTACAACAACTGTATGAAGGCCTGTCAAACGAAAAACTGCTGAAAGCCGATTATGATTTCGACCGTTACATGGAAGCGTTTGACAAAGATTTGAAAGAATATGAACAGAAACATAAGTAATCTATTAGCGCTGTGTTTAGCGCTGCTTCCTTTATCGGGAACAGCGCAAAATACTGCGCCAACTTGGCTGGATGCCGATGTCAGGGCGATAACATACCCGCAAGCGGAATACTATACCGGCTATTCTGTCGTGGCTGTTACCGCTAACGTAACTCGTGAGAAAGCCATTGAACGTGCCAAACGAGCAGCAGTGGGGGAAGTTTCGGAAAAAGTGCGGGTGTTAGTGAGTAGTGAAAAACACTCAATGGACATAAGTATTAGCGGCAGCAATATGGAAGAACAGCTACGTTCGCAATTTCAATCGGCAATAAATACCGTTTCACAAACCGAAATAGTCGGCTGCAAGGTGGATACTTATTATGATGGGAAAAATCGGGAAATACATGTCTTTGCCTACGTAAGCCGCGCCGAACTGGCCGCCTACTACCAAAACCAAATTTCGCTTTACCTGAACAAAGTGGAAAGCGCCCTGATAACCGCTTCGGAACTGGCACAAAAAGGAGTGAAAATAAAAGCCCGCAAGCAATGCGAGGAAGTCGCCCGGCACTTTGCTACGGTGGCCTATGCGCAGGACTTGCTCACCGCTATTGACGCGCAGTCCGGCGATGCGACATTGCAGCAGCAGCGCAGCGAAAGCCTGCGCAACACCCTTGTGCAAACCCTCACCGACCTCGAAAACAGTATCTATGTGTATGTGGAATGTAGCGAAACGGTGAACGGCCAAACGGTAGTGCACATGGCCGACCGCCTGCCCGGCCTGCTCACCGAACAGGGCTGCGGCTGCAACTTCACCGGCCTGCAAGAGGAAGCCGACTATGTGGTAAAGGTGAACGCCCACCTTGCCCGCTGCACCGACGCCCCCAACAATGTGACGTTTTGCTATGCCGCCGCCACGGCAAGTGTGTACAATGCACATACGCAGAAAACGCTGATGCCGAAAATACCGGAAACCAAAGGCGGCTGGACGAACAGAAATCGCGCCAAAGCCACCGAAGAAGCGTTTGACGAACTGGCGGGAAAAATAGTAGAGAAAGTAATACCGATGATAAAGAATTAGACGTATATGAAAAAGATACTATTTATTCTGCTTGCGATAATGAGCACAGGCGTGGTTTGCGGACAGCAGAAGGTGGCCATCTATGTAACCGGCGGCGAAGAAGAAGGGTTGAGTGAATTTGTAGGCGCTTACTTGGTGGACGCCATTACCCACAACAGCGGCTATACTGCCATAGAGCGCACGGCAGAGTTCCTGAAAGCCCTGAACAGCGAACATGAATACCAGCGCAGCGGCATGACAGACGACGAACAGATAGCCAAACTCGGCAAACAGTTCGGCACAAAGTTAGTGTGCGTGGTAAAATGCGTGGTAAAAATAGGCAAGGTATTCGACAAGCAGTTTGTGCAAGCCCGCCTGCTGGAAGTGGAAACGGCTATGGTGCGCAACAGCACCAAGCCTTTTACCTTTTCATTAGACACCTTGGAGGATGTGTGCGTATCGGTGGCCAATCAACTGCTCGCAGAGAACAGCGATTCCCGGACCATACAGAGTGTTTTCGGGCAATAAGAGAAAGGTCATATAATCCCACTGTCGCTCATCCGCACGGGTGGGCGGCGGTTCTTTGTTGTCCGCAGGACAACCATATCAATAGCAAAGACGAGCCCCCGTATTGCCAATAGCCCGCAGGGCTTTCACGCCGGCGCTGTTTATTCATCCCCTACGGGGAATGTATCTACAGGGTGGCGGCATTGTTCTATTGATATTGTTGCCCTCACGGGCAACCGCCCCGCGGTGAATTAGGAATTGCCGGCGCCAGCAATTCATCATTCATAACTCATAATTAAAAAAAACACTATCTTTGCACCCGGCATTTTGCCGGAAATAACTGTTTATTACCATAAAATTCCCACATGCAATATTACAGCACCAACAGACAAGTCCCGCCATCAACATTGCGGGACGCGGTTTTTAAAGGATTGGCCGATGACGGCGGCTTGTACATGCCGGAACGAATCCCGCAACTCGGCAGCGATTTTTTCACCGGGCTGCATAAAAAAACATTCCGGGAAATAGCCTTCGAAGCCGCCGCCGCGCTCTTCGGCGAAGATATTGCCGCCGCCCCGCTGCGCCATATTATTGACGATGCATTGAATTTCGATATCCCCCTGGTTAAAGTAAGCAGCCGTATCTACAGTTTGGAACTGTTTCACGGCCCAACTATGGCATTCAAAGATGTAGGGGCGCGTTTCCTGGCGCGCATGATGCAATACCTTACCCGCAACGAAAACGCCGAAACAAATGTACTCGTTGCCACTTCCGGCGACACCGGCAGCGCGGTAGCCAACGGTTTCCTGGGCGTGGAAGGCATCACCGTAACGGTGCTATACCCGAAAGGCCTGGTAAGTAAAATCCAGGAAGCACAATTTACCACCCTGGGGCAAAACATACGCGCCCTTGAAGTACAAGGCGCCTTCGATGATTGCCAGCGCCTGGTGAAACAGGCTTTTTTAGATAAAAGCCTTCGTGCGCAACGGACGCTCACTTCCGCCAACTCCATTAACCTCGCACGCTTTATTCCGCAGGCGTTTTACTACTTTTGGGGATGGGCGCAGATGCCGAAGGACAGCGAAATAGTTGCCTGCGTGCCCAGCGGCAACTTCGGCAACCTCACGGCCGGCCTGCTCGCGCAACGCATGGGATTACCCCTCAAACATTTTATTGCCGCGAACAATGTGAACGATATTTTCCTGAAATACCTGCAAACGGCAAAATTCTCACCGCGCCCCAGCATCCCCACCATTGCCAACGCAATGGATGTCGGCAACCCCAGCAACTTCGCCCGCATTATGGATTTGTACGGCAACGACCACGCCAAAGCCGCCGCCGCCATTTCCGGCTACAGTTACAGTGATGCACAGATTCGCGAAACGGTGCAGCGCGTCTTCGCCGAAGCGCATTACCTCCTCGACCCGCACGGGGCCTGCGCTTACGAAGCCCTGCATGAATACCTGCAAAACGATAAGGAAGCAAAAGGATTTTTCCTCGAAACGGCGCATCCCGCCAAGTTCAAAGAAACGATGGACGGGATACCGGGCGCCGACGTCGCTATTCCCGGAAAACTTCAAGCCTTTATGCGCGGCAAAAAGCAAACCGCCATCATCAGCAACCGCTACGAAGACTTCAAGGCCTTTCTGCTTAGCTCCTGATTTGTTCCGGCGTCAGCCCGCTTTTAAGGTACCGGGTCATATCCGCAGCCGCCCCAGGGATGGCACCGCAGGATACGCCGCAGGGCTAACCACGCGCCTTTGAAAGCGCCGTGCTTTTTCAACGCTTCAATAGCATATTGCGAACAGCTCGGCGTAAAGCGGCAGGTGGGCGGTTTCAGCGGCGAAAGGCACCACTGGTATAATTTAACCGCGAGTATCAACGGGAATGCTATCCCCTTTAACAGCCGCTCCCGCCAGCGTTTCGAGGATATTCCTGAGGTGTGATTCAATATCGGCATACTGTAAAATTTCCGGTGATACATAATGAAAGAAAACAATCATTGCTTTATTTTTCCCGGCAAGCGTTTCATAAAGTTCCTGCTTATTTATCCTGAAAGCCTCGCGCATTCTTCGCTTCAAAAGATTGCGTGTAACGGCTTTTTTAAAATTCCGTTTAGGAACATTCACCGCCACCCGGCAACAGGGTACTCCGGCCACCGCCGGGAAAAAAGAAAAGGAAACTTTAAACGGGAAATGGAAAAGCGCCGTCCCTTTACACATCAGTGCGGCTATTTGTTTTTGCGAACGCAGGCGTTCGGCTTTCGGTAAAGAGGCGGATTTCATCCTTAGCTCAGGAATAAGTCCAGCGCCTTGGCGATAGAAGGCGCTTCCGGCGTAGGCGCTTCCACCGCTACTTTGAAATCACTTTCTTTTAACGCCATTGCCGCCGCCGCGCCAAACGATGCCATTAACGTTTTCCCCTGTTTAAAATTCGGGAAATTCTCAAGCAGCGATTTCACTTCGTGCGGGCTGTAAAATACCAGCATATCGTAACGCCGCAGTTCGATATTTTTAATTTCGGTATTTGTTATAGTGCGGTAACAAACCGCTTTGGTATTTTTCAACCGCGCTTTGTCAAAGGCTTTCGGGATTTCGGGCTTGTAATTATCGGCAAGCGCCAGCAGGAATACTTCGCTCCGGTGTTTGGCATTGATGGTCTCAACGAGGGAATGAACAGTGCCGCTGCCGAAAAATATTTTACGTTTGCGGTAGACAATATATTTTTGCAAATAATTGGCAATGGATTCCGTCATACAAAAATATTTCATCGTCTGGGGAACCGTAATCCGCAATTCTTCACAAAGCGAAAAAAACATATCCACCGCCGTGCGGGCGGTAAATACCACCGCAGAATGTTTCTGGATGTCGATGCGCTGCGCACGGAACTCTTTTGCGGAAACGCTTTCAATACGTGTGAATGGAACGAAGTCAATAATCAATTTATGTTTTTCTATTAACTCTGTATAGGGGGTGGTTCCTACCGGCTCCGGTTGTGCAATGAGGATGTTGGTTACATTCATGCTGGAAATTAAATCTAGTCCAATAATATAAAAGAATATAGCAATAAAAACGGGGCTATTTCGAAAGTACAAAGGTACAAAATCAAAAAGAAAATCGAAATATGCGCTGCTAAAAAAACATGGATAATACGAAAAATATAAAACATCATAAAAAAGAACACCACGCTGCAACCGGCTATTATCAAGCCATGGAAGAATACCCCTGTGCCGGCGGTTACCATAAGCAATCCCACCGGGAACAATAAAAACCCGCAGGCAATGTAATACATCCGGCTAAAAAAAATAACCAGTTGCATAACGGGCGGCGTCTTACTCACAAATTCTACGATACGCAGCAGCAAAGATTTTATGGCAAACAACGCCGCCAAAACGCCGCTGATAATCCAAAAATATTCCCCCTGCGCATTGGCGCCTGTCATTATCCACCCGCTGCGAAACGCTGCCAGCCATATAAAAAAGCCCGTAGAGATGAATGAAAACACCAATAATATGCGGCTTGTGATGACGATAGATAAAGAGTTTTCATTAAACAATTTTTCGGCGGCGTAGAAATTAAATAGCCCGCTCATCAGGGAAGAAAAAAAATGACGTATATAACGGAACAGCAGCAGGAATAAAAAAATGACCCCTAAGGATAGAAATCCCTCAAACAGGCCGGATGGAACGTCTCTTAATACCGGCATCACAGGTTTTTTTGCCGCCGCCGGCAGCGCCGAGTGATGGCCGAAAACCGCTTCCGGCAAGGCCGTAAGGCTTTTTTCCGGAAGCGTATCAATAGTAAATATACCGGGGGATGTATTCATACTGCTGTTAATTTCCTCTCTTTGCCTTGTATCCTGCGGCATTCAGTAATGTTACCAGGCGGTCGCGGAAATCACCCTGCAATAATATTTCGCCGTCTTTCGCTGTACCGCCCGCTCCGCACTGGGTTTTCAGCGTTTTGGCAAGCGTCTGCAAGTCGTCGTCGCTGCCTGCAAAACCGCTGACGAGGGTTACCTGTTTGCCCGCCCTGTGCCGGCGGTCGAGCGTAACTACGAGTTTTTGCTGCGCCGCCGGCAGCGTTGTTTGCGTTTCGCGCTGTTCTTGCCCGTAAACAAAATCAGGATGGGTAGAATAGACCATCCCTGCACGGTTTTTCCAGTTATTATTCGCCATAGGCGTAATTTTTTTGCAAAGGTAAAGAAAATTTCAAGATTGAAAGATTGAAATCATGTGGCATACTTCCGGCTTTTTCATGAAAACAATTGTTTTCATGAAAAAGACTATCGGCGGTAACAAAAAAACAAAAAACCGGCTGAAATTTACGTTCCTCCGTGGCGCCTGCCGGCGTCCGGTTCCCATCATTCCATTGTTTCATCGTTACATCAATCCGGCTTTTTCTACCAGGATGAGGGTGTGGTTGCAATTTTGATAATGGTTGTAGATGAGTACTTTGTGCGGCGTGGCGGGTTTGCCGGGCCGGAGGATGGCGGGCGGGGGAAATGCGCCGGCGGCAATGGCACGGGCGGCTAAGGCCAGGGCAAATGCGCTGCTGGTAGGGTATTCGCCGCAAAGGTGTTTATAGGTGATGAGCGGGGTGCCGGGCGGGAAAAGACAGTCAATAAGGCGGCGGTAAAGAGCGTCGTCGCCGGGGGCGCCGTTCATCCCGAGGAGCGCCGCGTCGAGGTGGTGTACGGGGGTATGCTGTTCTGCGAGGAAACGGGGGATAAAATCTTCCCCGGGGGCATAAAAAGTCCTGACTGCCGAAATTTTCACACTGTTTTCTCCGGCAGGCAAGTCGCTGAGGAGGAAAAATCCCGCGCCTTCGCCGCTGGTTACTTTTGTCGTCAGGAGGTTGTAATAGTGCCGGGAAAATTCGTCAATACCGCCCACCAGGATTTGGCGGTGTTCCTTTTCATGCAGCAGCATTAACGCATCCAGCAGGGCGTTTTCAAACGAAGCGCCGCGGTGGCAATGGGTATTGTTGTAGGATTGTATTTTCAAGGTACGCGCTACCTGCGCCGCGACCGTATTGTGCAGCGAATTGATAAACGGGATGGAAGAGACACCCTGTTCGTCCGTTTCGATAACAGATTTCAGGAAAACCTCCAGGTCGTTGACACATGCCAGGCCGGTGCCGACGATAATCGCATCGGGTTGCCGCCCGCCGGCATTGTTGATGCATAACTGCGCCGCGGCTGTTCCCAGTTTCAAAATGCGCGACATGCGCCGCAGTTGCACCGGGTTGATGAGTCCTTTATAATCCGGTTCTATAGCCGGCAATATAGCCGCTCCCTGCGTGTTGAGGGTGCAGGAAAAATCGTTTTCAAAAGTGCGTTGCGGTGAAATAAGGCCGGCAGCGTTCAGGTAGGCGTGCATGTTTAGTGTCGTGAAAAGATTAAAGAACTGTTGCTGCCTCCAAATCCAAAAGAGTTGGATAAAATATGGTTGACGGGCGCCTGTTCTTTCAGCGCGGTTTGCGGCGTAAATGAAAGTTCGGGCATTTGCGCAGTGAAGCGCAGGTTTGGGAAGAGGAGGTTGTGCCGGATGGCCAGGAGGGAAATGATGGCTTCCGCCGCGCCGGCGGCCGCCAAAGTATGCCCCGTATAACCTTTGGTGGAGCTTACCGGCGGCACGGCTGCGCCGAACACCTTTTCAATGGCGCGGCCTTCCGAGAGGTCGTTTATTACGGTGCCGGTGCCGTGGGCATTGATATAGTCAATGTCGGCGGGGCAAAGGCCGGCTGTTTCCAGGGCTTTCCTGATAGCGAGCGTAGCGCCTTCGCCCTCCGGGGAGGAGGCAGTTTGGTGGTAGGCTTCATTGGTATTTGCATAACCGCTTAGCCGGCCTAAAATATTTTCCGGCTTGACTACGGCGGCGGATTCCAGCACCAGGTAGGCCGCGCCTTCTCCCAGAGAAATGCCGTCCCGGCGGGCGTCAAAAGGCCTGCAGCCGTCCGGTGATAAAATGCCCAAGGTGTTAAAACCGTTCAGGGCAAAGCGCGTCAAAGCGTCGGCGCCGCCAGCCAGCACTTTGTCGGCGAGGCCGGTTTTAATCATCCTGGCGCCGACAATTATGGCATTCGCCGAGGAAGAGCAGGCGGTGCTCACGGTGGTGATGTTATTGGAAATGCCGAAATGCCGGGCGATTTTTTGTGCGGCGTCGGCGCAATCCAGCAATGTTACATATTTGCCGGGCATCGTTCCTGCAAATATCGCCGGGGCGTTTTTTTCATGGAAGTTCATCCCGCCCGTGGTGGTAGCAGATGCGAGGCTTATCCTTTGTTTGTCCACCACGCTTTGCGACATCCGCATGGCTTCCTGCGCGGCTATCAAGCCCAGCAAGGCCGTGCGGGAATAAGTATCCCTTTCCGAGCGGATGCCTGCGCGGTCGAGTAATTCTTCGTCGCTGCATTTTACTTCCCCTGCGGGAATGTGTTTTAGTTTTGTATCGAATAATGTGATGGGGCCTATGCCTGTTTTTTGTCCACGCAAGGCGCGTAATGTTTCTTCGAGCGAAATGCCCAGTGCGGACGCCATGCCGGCGCCGGTAATATAAACCGCCGGCGAGGATTTGTTATCCTTCATTTTTTGTATGGCTCAAGATATAATCGGCCATGGCATTCACCGACTGCAAGGCATCCCTGCGTTCTTTCGGGTCTTCTACGCGGAGGCCGTACTGTTTTTCCAATAATAAGATTAACTCTAAGGCGTCAATAGAGTCCAGCCCCAAGCCTTCTACAAAGAGCGGCGCAGCGGGGTCAATGTCGGCGGGAGTGAGGTCTTCGAGCAGCAATGCTTCTATAATTTGCGTCTTTAACTGTTCAACAAGTGTTGTTTTTTCCATAATGTTTTTAAAATTTAATTTTACAAATCTATTCTTTTTCTTTTATTATACCAAATCGCCGCTCCGATACACAGGCCGAAGAACAATAAGGAAGCGGCGCATTCCGGCAGGATGGACGCCCAGTTTTCGTTCCGTACAAAAACGGCATAAAAACTTTCCATGCCCCAGTTCAGCGGCGAGATATGGCTAACCGCCTGCATGAGGCGCGGCATAACGAATACGGGAATCCATACGCCGCCGATAGCCGCCATTATTACCACCGAAACGGATGCAAAGATAGCCGCCTGTTGATGCGTGGCCGCCATTTTCCCAATCAGCACGCCGTAGCCGATGGCCGCCAGCGCGGAAGAAGTGCAGGTGAATGCCAGCGCAAAATAATTGACGCCAAAATCCAACGAAGGCAGTCCGATGTACGGGAAAACAAAAACGCCCAACAGCATCAATGCGGCAAACTGCCACATGCACACGCCAAAATATACGGCGATTTTGCCGAATAAATAAAACGCATACGGGCAGGGCATTAGGCGTAATCGCGTATAACTCCCGTCGTCCATTTCCTTGATGATATTCCCCGAGAGGGAAATGGTGATAAAGAAAATGGCAAACATGCTCCACGCCGGTATATTGTGCTGCGTGGAATTGGGTATCTTATCCGGCGCTTTCAAAGAGGCGTACTGTTCGGAAAAAATAACCTGGTTACGCGCCAGCTGCACATCGGCAACCGGTATGGGGGATAGGCGGTTTACTTCTGCGATAATTTCATTGAAAATAAAATCCGATTCCGTACGCACGGCATATTCCCGCATGCTGCTCATCAAAGTGGTGCGGAATGAACTTTTAATAGCCGGGTCAAAATAAACAGCGACCCGCACCGAATCGGCAACCGCCGGCAAAGCCTTTCCGTTAAACGCCCCCACGATATAGCGCTTTACATTTTTCCTGATATTCACGGTGGCCTGCTCCGGCACAATAATGCCAACCATGTAATCGCCTTTGGCGACTGCCGCAACCAGTTTTTCTTTTGTTACCGGCTCGCCGTTGATGGTTTTCCGCACATCGAAGATGCCGGATTGCGCTATCTGCTTTTCCATGGCAACGCCTAAGGAATCGGCGTCGCGGTTGAGCAGCAACAGGGGGATATGGTTTTCATGCACGGCGTGAAACGTACTGTCCTGCAAATACGTCATGATGACGGCCAGCAGCACCGGCATGAGGAACATCAGGGCCAGCCCGGCCTTGTCGCGTACCAGCAAAAGCACATCTTTGTAAATCAGAAATCGGAGTTTGTTCATTTAATCACGCAGTTTTTTCCCGGTAAGTTGCAGGTATAACATTTCTAAAGAGGCACAATCCGGTTGTTGCTTTACCATTTCTGCGGGGTTTCCTTCGCAAATCACTTTTCCCTCGTCAATAAAAGCGACGCGGGAACAAAGCGTTTCCGCCTCTTCCATGTAGTGGGAGGTGTAGATAATAGTAGCCCCCTGCCGGTTTATTTCGCGCAGGCTTTCGAGAATCACATTCTTTGACTGTACATCAACGCCTGCGGTAGGTTCGTCAAGGAAGAGTATTTTCGGGCGGTGCAGTATGCCGGCGATAAGGTTTACCCGCCGTTTCATCCCGCCGGAAAAATTTTTCAGGTAGCCGTGCTTGCTTTGTTCCAGGCCGAATTGGGAGAGCAATGCGTTTACGCTGTTTTCCAAAACCGCGCCGCGCAGTCCGAAAATCCCGCCGAAAAATCTCAGGTTTTCGTAGGCCGTAAGCATGGGATAGAGGGCTATTTCCTGCGGCACAAAACCAATAAGCGTTTTTATTTCCTTCCATTGCGCGGGAAGGGAATAGCCATAAACGCTGACTTCACCTTCGTCGAAAGCCCGCAGGCCGCACAGGATGTTAATCAGGGTTGTTTTTCCTGCGCCGTTAGGCCCGAGGAGCCCGAATATTGCGCCCTGCGCAACGGACAAGGACAGGTTGTTTACTGCCGGGGCGGCATTGCCCCGGTATGCCTTTTTCAGGTTCTTCACGGTTATCGCTGCGTGCAGGGTGTTATTCGGATTTTGCGCGTTCATTTTTATAGTTCTTTACGGTTTTGCGCAGCCGACGGAAGATGTCCTCTTCCGCATCGGCTATTTTCATCAGTTTATCGGCCAGCTCATCGTAGGAGCAAATAGCTTCGCCGCGGTTTTTGAATTTGCGCCCTGCGGCGGCGGCAAACTCGCGCCACCGGTCGCCGGCTTCCGTCATCCGCATCGCGTATTCCCTGAATACCGGCTGGTGGAGGACGCCGGCGGCTTCCTGTAAAAATGCGGCGTACATAAAACGGAATCCGGCGCCGCCGGTGCCTATTTCTTCCAGCATGCGTATTACCTGCGCGAGGTTGGAAGCCGCCCTGTGGCTGCCAAACCGCTGTTCCCAGCGGCACATCCTTTTTGCGAGCAGGCGGATGCCCCGTACGCCGAAAAAGGGCAAGGGGATGGCAAGCATCCAGCGGCAGCTTAATTTGATGGATTTAATCACTGCCCGCTGCCAGTCCGGGTTTTTCGTTTTTATACGGTCAATCCAGTACATTTTGCCGCAAGGGGGATAGGTGCCTTTGGCGTAGCGACAGCGTTTCAGCGCTTCGTAGCTGATAGTTTCCTTTTGCAGTATCACCGGGTCGCTCACTATATATGCGTTGTTTTCTTTACCAATCACGGCAATGTTATGGGCGTTGAAATGGAAGCGGTATTCTTTTGGGAAATACGGCAGGTGGTATACTCCTGCGAGTACGCCAGCGGGTATATCCTGCGCAAGCAGGCGGTCTAAGGCCTGCATTGAGGCCTCTTTGTTCAGGAACCGGCGTGTTTTCACTTTTATGCCCAGCCGTCTGGTTACCCTCGAAAATATTTGCCCCGGTAGAGGGCGGAAAGAAGTAACCGCCATGCCGTGCAGGGTAATAAAAGGCATGTGCGAAAAAAACAATCCCGAACCAAGCCCCAGTGCCATCGGTTCGCTTATTTTTATGCCATAAAAGTTCAACAGGTTTGATGTAACGCCGCTTTCGCAGTGCGCTGCCGGTTTATGCTCAAATGCTATCATACGTTTTTTAATTCTTCTTCCGTAATATGCATCGCATCGGCATATTGTTTTATGGTGGCGGCGTCCAGTTGTAAGAATGCTTTTGCGTCCATGTGTTTTTTGATTGTTTTTTTCGGCAGCCCCGTGTAGGCCGCCAGCATGGGAATGTCCAGCAAGCGCATTTTTATATGGTAAGCCAAGGGGCTTTTTTTGCCGGCGAGGACTTCCTGTCGGGTTGTTTCCGCTTCTTTTGAAATGCATTCCCAGATTAGCGACAAAGCGTCCTGCTTTGCTTTGCAGCCTGTGCTGAGCACTTGCCGGTAATTTCCCTGTTCGTCCAGGGCATAATAAATGTTACGGGGTTGGGTGCTGCCGGGGGATTGTTCTTCCTGCAATGTTTCTTCTATCTTCATGGTTTTAACAAACGGTTAATAGTGCATATCCATAGGAAAAGCGGGCGCTTTCGGGTATCATTAAGAGTATTTTTTGTCCCTGTTTCAAGCGTCCCGATCGTACCAGCTCTTCCAGCATGATAAAATTGGAGGCGGAGGCGACGTTACCTACTTCCTGCAAGTTCAGGAACCATTTCCTTTCGGGGATGGCAAATCCCAGGGAGGATAGTTCTTCAAAGATTTTATTTTTAAAGAACATGGACGACAGGTGAGGTAAAAACCAGTCGATATTTTCCGGGCGGAGGTTCCTTTTTTGCACGGTTTCCATCAAGAATCGGCCGCCCAGTTGTACGATATGTTCGTCCAGCAGGCGCGTATCCTGTTTTAATGCAAACAGCGAGCGGGAAAGCCATTCGTTTTCGGGGAAGAGCGTCCAGCCGAGCAATTCGCCCTGCGCATTTTTTTCACCGCCGGCATACATGCATGTTTCGACTTCGTGTGCATACGAGCAGATGTCTATCCATTCAATTTTCAGGGAAGGGCCAGAGGGGGCGGGGGCAGGTTGCAAAAGCAACGCTGCTGCGCCGTCGGATAACATCCAGCGTAAAAATTCTTTTTCAAATGCCAGCACGGGTTTTTTGTCCAGTTCTTTTAAGCGTTCCATCTCAACGGTAAAGTTTTTTGCGAGCATCCATGCGGAGGGGCGTTCGGAAGCGACGCATACCGCATTGTTTTTCCCGCCGGATAAGAGGGAAAGGCAGGCATATTTTAGCGCTTGTATTCCGACGCAGCAGGAACCGGCGAAAGAGACTACTTCGGCGTTTTTCCCGCCGAGCAGGCCGTGTACCATCGTTCCGTGGGAGGGAACCAGCTGTTCCGGCGAGGCTGTGCCTGCCGCCAATAATTCCATGTCTGCGGTGGAAAAACCGGGATGCGTTAATTTTTTAACCGCCTGTACGGCCATTTGTACGTTCGTATGCGTTACGTTGCCGGATTGGTCCAGGGCATAGTAGCGTGTTTTGATTCCATTATTTTTCAATACAAGGCGTTTAGCGCGCGAGGGGATGTCGTCAATCATTCCCAGGTATTTTTCGATGTCGTCATTGCCGACCGGCCGGTTAGGGAAGAAGGTGGAAAGCGCTGTGATGTAAATTTCTTTCATTGGGCAAAGGTACAAAATTTAGTCGTAAGTTGTAAGTAATTTTCCTTGTTTGGAATTTGATTTACCTTGCCTGGGATTCGATTTACCTTGCATGAAATTTAGTTTCTCTTGTGGTGCGCTTTGCGTTTTTCACGCCATGTTTCAAAGACAGCCGGGAGGATGGATATGATGATAATGGCTATGACTAATAGTTTCATGTTGCGTTGTACAAAGTCCAGTTCGCCGAAGAAATAGCCGGCATAGATGAAGGCCGGGGCCCATGCAAGGCCGCCGATAATGTTAAATGCGGCAAAGCGGCGGTAGGTCATTTTCCCCATGCCTGCGACAAAGGGGGCAAAGGTACGTACAATCGGTACAAAGCGGGCGAGGATAATGGTTTTGCCGCCGTATTTTTCGTAGAAGGCATGTGTTTTTTCTAAATAACTTTGACGGAATATTTTGGAGTGCGGGTTTTGGAATAGTCTTTTTCCGAAAAATTGCCCGATGGTGTAGTTCGCGGCATCGCCGGTAATTGCAGCGATAATCATCAGTGATGCCAGAAGGTGGGTGTTCAAATCATTTGCCGGCAAGGCGGACAGCGCGCCTGCTACAAAGAGCAGCGAGTCGCCGGGGAGGAAAGGTGTAACGACCAATCCTGTTTCACAAAAGATAATAAGGAATAAAATGGCATAGGTCCATATGCCGTAATTCGCTACCAAGTTCGACAGGTGTACGTCAAAATGCAGGAGGATGTCGATAATAGTGTGTAAAAATTCCATTTTCGTATTTTTCGATTAAAGCAGCCAGTTGACAAGCAGGTAAAAGGCTGCGGCTAATAGTCCGCTGACGGGGATAGTGAGTATCCATGCCCATATCAGGTTCACGGTTACGCCCCAGCGTACTGCGGAGAGGCGTTTTACAGCGCCAACGCCTACAATGGCGCCGGTGATAGTGTGCGTTGTGCTTACCGGGATTTTGAGTATTTCGGTGAGTCCAAGGGTTAATGCGCCGGCGGTTTCGGCGACTACGCCTTCTATGGGAGTTACTTTGGTAATGCGGGAGCCCATCGTTTTGATGATACGCCATCCGCCCGACATGGTGCCTAATGCAATTACGGTGAAGCAAGCCATCGGGACCCAGGTGGGAATGGCGGTAATGTCGGCAATGCCGCCGGTAATTCCTTGCTGGTGGGCGGCAAATAAGGCGGCAGCAATGATTCCCATTACTTTTTGCGAGTCGTTCATTCCGTGCCCAATGCTGAACAGTCCGGAGGACACCAGCTGTAGTCGTTTAAACCATTGGTTGGCTTTGTGGGGGTTTAGTTTTCGGCAAATCCAGAGTACGCATGTGGTAAGGGAAATGGAAAGGATTAATCCGATAAGCGGCGCTAAAATAATGAATGAGGCAATGCGTATCACTACGCCGAAATGTACGGCGCCAAAGGAGAGCGAACTGGTAATGGCGGCGCCGGCAAATCCGCCAATCAGCGTGTGCGACGAGGAGGAGGGGATGCCGAACCACCAGGTAAGCAGGTTCCAGGTAATAGCGGCCAGTATGCCGGATAAGATAACCGGCAAGGTGATGTAGTCTTCCATCACGGTTTTTGCGACTGTATTGGCGATGCCAAATTCGCCAATAATGTATTTGGAGATGAAGAAGGCTACAAAGTTAAAAGCTGCCGCCCAAAGTACCGCCCAAAACGGGGTTAATACTTTTGTGGAGACAATGGTTGCAATGGAATTAGCGGCATCATGGAATCCGTTGATGTAATCAAAGAGTAGCGCCAAAATGATTATTACAATAAGTAATGTCATATCTATGCGTATTTAACGATAATGGTTTTGATGATTTTCCCAACGCTGTCGGCCTTATCAGTGGCGCGTTCGATTTCCTGCATAATTTCTTTGAGTTTGATTAGTTCGATGCTGTCTGTTTCGGTTTCAAAAATATGGATGATAAAATGTTCATATACGTCGTCGGCTTGGTTTTCTATGTCATGTAACTGTGCGCAGATTTTTTTTACCGATTTCGGGCTTTTTTTCATGGTGTCCAGTTCGCCGACCAGGTTTTGTATTAATTCGCAGCCTTTTTTCAATAGCACGGCTAATTCTACCGATTGTCCCGGAAGATGGTTGGGCTGGTACATTACTACCCGCTTTGCCGCGCTATTCATGCTATCGAGGACATCGTCCAGTTTGCCGCCCAGCTCATTCAGGTCTTCCCGGTCGAAAGGCGTGATAAACGTATTGTTCAATTCGTCGAAAAGCAGGCCTAATATTTGGTCGCCTTTTGTTTCTAATGCTTTAATACGTTTGTAAAGTTCTTTTCGCGCTTCCTTGTCGGCAGTTTTTGTTAATTCGATAAATATGTCCGCGCAAGCAAGAATGTTTGCCGACATGTCAATAAGAATGGGGTAGAATTTATTCCCGTGGGGAACAAACCGGCTGAAAAATGTATTGATTTTCATGAGAAATAAATATTAAATTGTTTTACATTCCAAAACTAAACAGGTTAATTTTTTCGTACACCACGCTCAAGATGCCCAGCAGCACAATGCCGGCGCTGCACAGCACAAGGCTCAGTCGGGTGTAGCCGTCGGAGCGGAAACGCGCCACAGGCGTTTCGTTTTTGTTGATGAACATGGCGCGCACCACCCGCAGGTAATAGTACAGCGAAATGATGGTATTCAACAGCGCGATAAA